>JALWSA010000001.1:0-2950 GCA_026993805.1 Thermotogaceae bacterium
GGCGATATATGATCTTGACAGCATTATAACTGCTGAGAAAATACGAGTTAGTAGACTCGAGGATGAAGTCAAAAGGTATAAAGAGGAGGTGCTTACAAATGGAAGGGAAAAAGATCTATAGTCACATGATAAATTACACGGAGTTTTTGGAGAGGTTTCCATACAAGTATGCGGTTCCCATAGCTGTGGCTAAAAGGGCGGAAAGCATAAACGACTATGCTAAACCATTTTTGATGACGGAGGACAAAGATCCTGTGTCTATAGCTTTCAAAGAGCTCGAACTGGGGTATATAAGCATAAAGAATGAGGAGATATTGAAAGCCCTTCTTCCCAAGGTAAAGTGAGAGGATTCATATTTCTACTCACCATATTGGTTATTTCTTTTGCAATTGCTGCTGATTATCGTTTGGAAATAGTGGATTATTCCGAGGGTGTTTTGACCCTAATGCTTCATGTTCTTTATAAGCCTTTTGTAAGGCCA
Source organism: Thermotogaceae bacterium (assembly GCA_026993805.1). GTDB lineage: Bacteria > Thermotogota > Thermotogae > Thermotogales > Thermotogaceae > JALWSA01. Next base: position 482 of record JALWSA010000001.1, read on the forward strand.
TCCATGTATTTATACGGTCCGATGGGTTTCATAAGGCCATCTAAGGTAGAGAACGGAGTTTATGAGTTCAAAGTTGGAAGCGTGGGATTTGTAATACCGATGATTTTTGGGAAAAACTCATATGGAGTTCCTATGATGGAGGTATCTCCCTCGCTTATAGACATAAGCATACTCTCGCACACTCCTTCACTCATGGTTCTTTCAGATATAAAAGAAGAGGGAGTTGTCTATAAATACATAAAACTCAGGTTTCATAAAGAATGGAAGTTGGATGATCTGACCATAGACGGAAAAAGGTATAGGTGGTTTACGTGGAATGGATCGGCAGTGGTCGTGACAAAGGATCCTTTTAAGGATGGGACACACGTTCTTTCAGCGGAGTTTGATCTTCCGTATGGTTATAGGAAGAAGATGGAATGGAAGCTATTTTCGTTCAAAGGAGTCTTGGTTCGAAAACGCGGGGATGTAATGCCTTATGTAGTGGAAAGAATACCTCCTTATACACACATCGTTATGCCGGGTGAGAGCCTTTGGAAAATAGCGAAGAAATACGGGATAAGGGTGGGAGATCTGATACTAATAAACGGATTGAAGGATCCGAATTTGATATATGCAGGAGAAGTGCTCAAACTTGGAAGGGTGCGGTTTATAGACAACCCCACGGTGATAGTTGTCAATCTTTTTACCGCCAAAATGGGGCTTTACTACGACGGGAAGCTTTTAAAGGTTTTTCCAGTTGCGATAGGGAGGAGTGATTCCACTCCGCCGGGAAAGTATTGGGTGTTGAGAAAGGAGATAAATCCAGCTCTCTATTGGTATGGTGAGTACATATCCCCCGATTCTCCCATAAACGGCCTTGGAACAAGGTATCTCCAGCTTTCGGATCCGAGGTATGCGATACATGGCACCTCCAAACCATGGGAAATTGGGAGGAGGATATCCCACGGGTGCATAAGGATGTTCAACTCCGATGTTGAACTTTTGGATAGCTTTGCAGGGGTTGGAAGCACTGTTATAGTTATAAAGAAGGATATTGATTTTAAGGAGAACATAGTGGATGTCTTGGAGGGAACAGTCTATGGAAAAATGGTTGAAAGAACTAATGGAAATGATTCAGAAAAACGATGAATATGATCCATGGATCGACAACGTGGATTTATCCGAAGCTTTGAAAACTGTTGAAGAAGAATTGCAGGAACTCAAAGAGTCTTTGGAGAACGATGAAATGGAAGGGATGGTTGAGGAAATAGGAGATCTCATTTGGACTGCTATGTTGTTGATATTGGTTGCTAAGCGATCCATGGAGATAGATCCTGAAGATGTGGTTTTGAGGTTAAAGAAGAAAATGAAAGCCAGAAAGCCTTACATATTTGAAGGATACAAACCAAGTTTGGGTGTTGCGAGGAAGATCTGGAAAGAGGCGAAAGAGAGGGGAGAATGATGAAAAAGTCATTCTCATTTTTGCTACTTTTATTCACGTTAACTCTCTTTTCTCTAAACGTTAGCTTGGACACGAAGTACGACTTTGAATATTTGAACATGTCCTTGAACATCAAGGAAGGAATAAGCCTCGGGGAATTTCTCGAATTCGGGGTTGATGTAATACCTGTTTCTTTCTCATTAGACTTGTTAATGCCGTCCACACCCATTTATAACATGGAAGTTGGGGCGTATTTAGATGCTCTGTTTGCATTTATGGGATTAAAAGTAGGTGTAGGGTTGAAGCCTTTCATCTTTCCGATAAGTGCTCTCCCTGCCTTCAATGTTTTTGGCGAAGTTTCATTAAGGGCATTTTCGGATCCGGCTTTTGAGATTTTCGGTAGATTGGAGTTTCCTGGAAAAAACCAGATGTTTTCGACCTTGTTAGGAGCGAAACTCTCTTTTGAGCTTAGAGAGTCCTCTGCTGAGTTCTATGAATGGCAAAATGAGCTTGTTAGAAGGGCGGTAGCCTACTCAGGCAATTTGTTCGTTTTGAAAGATTCGGATGAAAAGGAGTTGTTTGAAGGTAAGAGTTTTTTGAAGAAGCTACCCACTCCAGTGGGAAACTCTGATATCTCGGCATATATGCTTCTTAGAAGCCCCTACGAGAAGTTCTATGTTATAAAGTTAAGCACACTACTTGCCAGGGCAAAGCTCCCCTATCCCTACTCAAGTGTTAAGGTATTTCTTCCGGCTGCGGTTTACGGATCGGGAAGCACCAATGAAAGAGTTGTTTTTCAGAAGATAATGTCGAAATACAAGAACGTCGAGATTTCTTCCATTATTTATGAAACGGAAGGTTTGAAATTCGAACTGAAGAACGGAGGAGATGTTAAGGTACTCTATAACAGGTATGGGGAGAAATATGAAGGATTGATCCTTAAGAGGTTGAAAATGACCCAGCTGGCGTTGAAAGTAGATGGGTCAAATCTGAGAGTCCCTTTGGAGCAGGATGAAGGTGCAATACGTGTGTACCTTTATAAACCTTTA
>JALWSA010000001.1:2960-9248 GCA_026993805.1 Thermotogaceae bacterium
CTTATCTCACAGAAAGGGAGAGAAAAGGAAGAGTTATATATGAAGAGGGTAAGGTTTATTATTCCTGGGACGATGGAACCAAGATGGAATACAAAGATGTTCGTGTGGTTGTGATCCCAGAGATAGTAAGACTGGATCTTGATAAATTGGTTGTAAAAGCATCCACAAGTATTGAGATTTCTGCTAACTTGAGGGAAGTACTTCCAAATTTTTACATAGAGAATAAGCTGAAAGGTATGATAACTTTTTCTCATGTTGAAGATGTCGCAGAAGTGGAGAGCTTTACTAAGGAGGGGACCCTTGTAAAGCTTTCGGTGTCTTCCAAAGTGTTTGAAAAAAGAGGAGAAGTGAATGAGGTATCGCTGAAGGTGATACGCCCCAAACTCGTGTTTAAGCCCGAGGGTGACTTCGAGCTCTTTGGCGCGATAAGAAGAGTGAAGGGAGGATTTTTAGCCGAATTGGGAAGGCTGGAGGTGAATATAAAGGATCTCAAAATAGATTTCTCCAATGATGTTCAAGTGGTATCCGATGAAGTGAAAGAGTTTGTGTTAGAGCCGCTCATGACAGATAGGGTTCTAAGCGTTGGAAAGAAAAAGATGGTTGTTTGTGGCTCTCGTTATGTTGATATTCCTGTAAAGGATAGTTTTGGTAATATAGGAACTCTGAGATTCTACACTAATTCCGTCAATTGGATTGAAAGTGCTACGACGTTGACACTCCACAGTGAGGACTTTGAGTACAAGATAGAGGGTGACTTTTTGCTTGTACCTGATATATCAAGAGTCGATGTATGCCCACCTGCTACTCTCACTCTCCGAGCAACTGCAAGTGTTTTCAATAGAGATATAGGAGTCTGTGTGGATGGGAACAAGGTCTTCGAAGGAGGGTTGATACTCGCTTCAAAGGATGTGAAGGGGAAGGTATCGAGCGACGGTTTGATGTTAAGCAACCTTGTGAATGTTGGTAAATATGAATCCTTTGACATAACCCAGATATTCTCGTCTGATATTGTCTTACCTGTTAGATACAAGACCACACATGATTTAAGGCTTACAGTCCTTCCGAATGTTGAAGGGTATGAGCTCTACTTAGATTTGGGGACTTTCGAGAGTTTTGAATCCACCGTGACAATAGAAAACATATATTTAGTTCAGGATGGGAAAGTTCTGAGATTTGAAAAGATGGCGACAGATTCCGTGATCGAGGACATCTTTGGCAACGATGCGCGAATTGTGAGTTTGGGGGCTTCACTTACCGAGACGGCTTCGTCGGGCTTTAGCTCGATTTCATATCAACCTGGGAAAGTGCTTTTGGAGAACTTTTCAAAGCCGGGTGATTATACTTTGGAGACAAAGGCATTGGTAAGCATGGAAAGTTTTGGACTATCCTTTAAAGAGATAATGCCACTTTACATAACTGTTGAGATAGCGAGTCCCACAGTTGAAGCAACCGCGACAACCAGAGAATCAACAGCGGTGGAATTTAATGAAACCACCGCTGCCACTACTTCCATTTATACAGAACCAGCTACATCAATGGAGAAGAAGTAAGAGGATCAGCCAACTTCGATGGCGAGTATCTCGTATTCGACGGCTCCACCAGGGGCATTGACTTTTACTATATCCCCCACCTTTTTTCCAAGAATGCTTTTTCCCAAAGGAGAGTCTTCGCTTATTCTGCCCGTGAAAATGTCTGCTTCCTGAGGTGTTACAACTCTTATTTTCATTTTTTCCCCTGTTTTGAGATTTTTAAGCATGACCCAATTCCCGAGATTCACGTATCCGGTGTCCTGACTATCGATGATCTCAGCTATGCTGAGGATGTGCTCTATCTCCATTATCCTACTACCGATCCTTCCCTGTTCATCTTTCGCGGCTTCATACTCGGAGTTCTCAGAGATGTCTCCCAGTTCTCTGGCTTCTTTAATTCTCTCGGAGATCTCGTACATGAGCTTGTGCTTCAATTCTTCAAGCTCTTTTTGCAGTTTTTCGTATCCTTCTCTCGTTAGATATACCTTCTTTTCCTCCTTCTTTTTCGTCATTTTCTCTTTCCCTCCTTCAGTTCGTTTATTATATCCAAGAACTGGTCTATCTCACGAAAATCTCTGTAGACTGAAGCAAATCTAACATATGCAACCTGGTCTTTTTTCTTAAGTTGGTCCATCACGAGCTCCCCTATTTTAACACTTGGCACTTCTTTTTTTCCACTCTTTTGGAGTTCCAGTATTACGGCGTCAACCATCTTTTCTAATTCATCGTAAGACACGGGTCTCTTCTCGCAAGCTTTCATTAGCCCTTGAAGGATCTTCTCTCTGGAAAATCTTTCACGTCTTCCATCCTTTTTAATCACCCAGGCTGGACCGAGTTCATATCTTTCGTACGTGGTAAACCTTGCACCACACTTAGGACACTCTCGCCTTCTCCTAACTACGGTTCCGTTTTCCACGGTTCTGGACTCTATTACCCTTGTGTCTTCGTACCCGCAAAATGGACACTTCAATCTATCTCCCCCGCTATTCGTAAGAGTTTTTTAAGCCTTCCGTAGACCATCATCTTGCTCATGTTGAGTATTTCTCCCAGTTCCCTAAGACTTAAATCCTCGTTTTCAAGCCTTGCAATAGCTACTTTTCGAAGATCTTCTGGCAAGTTCTCAAGACCAATGGTTTTTTCTATCTTTCTTATCGCTTTTATCTGTTTGGCTATGCTCGTTCCTGATCTTACAGCGTTTGCCGATATAAAGTTAAAGCTTCTGTTCGTATCGCCTTTTGCTGCTTTTTCATTCATCACTCTTTCAAACTCCAGAGCAGCGTTTTTTGCGCCCATTAAATGTAAAAGCTCTAAAATACACTTTGAGCACTTGTAGTATAGCCTAAAGCTGTATCTGAGTTTTACAACATTTCCGCGAATTCCCAAAAACTTCTCGATTTTTTTCTTTATTTCCTCTAAAAAGAGTTGATCGAAAGTCACTATTTCAAAGTGATAATGTTTTCTGGGATTGGCTATCGAACCCGCTGCCAAAAAGCTGCCTCTGAGAAATGCGCTGAATGATATGGGATCATTTCCAACGAATTTTGAGAGAAATTCGTTGTTCATGTAATCTTTCCATGAGAGGGAGACATCTTCTTTGTGGACGGCTATTACCACTCTTTTTCGGCTATCAAGATTCCTCACACCGATTGAAATTTCTTCAGAGCGTTTTCCGGTGAGATATTCGAGAAGTGATATGAATCTCCGGGCTGCCGATAGGTTGCTAAGTGTGATTACAAACCTCTCTTTTTTAATGTCATACCCCCCACGGGCTTTCAAAAATCCCGTTAACTCTAATTTCGCTTCGTTTTCATTTGATATCGTTACTTTCGATAGTTCTTCTTTAACGTTCTCTGAGAAAGTACTTCCTCGCAAGTTCTCACCCCATAGAGGCAACTTTGTGAATGGCGTGAGCTAATTTTTCAGGATCATGTCTTATTTTGGGCTTTTCATCAAAGGGATCGATTACTATTTTTATCATGGGTTCGAGTATCATCATCCGTTCTATGTTTTCGACATCTAACTTCACCAGGTGATATCCTTCTCTTTCGTATCTTTCTAAAACGTCCTTTGGAGGAGAGGCAGTGTTGGCCAAGACGTAATCCACCTTGCAATGCAAGTACTTTTCTATTTCATTCAAATGGTCTGATAGGCTCATCCCTGTAGTCTCACCGGGTTGAGTCATAATGTTCGCAACATAGATCTTCTTAGCGGGAGTATTTCTGATAGTATCCCTGACTTCTTTTATGAGGAGCGGGCTTATAACGCTCGTATAAAGGCTCCCTGGCCCTAAAGTTATCACATCGGCATTTTTTATCGCTTCTATCACATCTTTTAAAGGCTTGACACGTCTATCTAACTTTATCTCACGAATCTTGCCCTCGTATTTCACGATTTCAGTTTCTCCGACAATTTCCTTTCCATCTTCCATGACTGCCACCAGTCTAACGAGTTCATCGCTCACAGGCAGAATTCTCCCTCTTATAGCCAATATTCTCGATAGTTCTTCGACCGCTTTTGCCAAGCTTCCCTGATTCATCATCGTTAATGCCGCCAATATCACATTTCCCACTGTATGTCCTTGCAACGATCCGTTTTTAAATCGGAAGTTGAAGAGCTTTTCGAGTAGCTCTTCTTCTTCAGAGAGAGATACGAAGTTGTTTCTAACGTCACCAGGGGGTGGGACGTTCAGTTCTTCTCTCAGCCTTCCCGAGCTTCCTCCCTCATCTGTAACAGCTACCACGGCTGTTATATTGAAGTCCAGCCGTTTCAAACCTTTAAGTAGTGTTGAAAGCCCTGTTCCTCCTCCTATGGCCACGAGATTCTTCTTAAGCCCTGTCGATGTCTCTATGCTCGATCACCACCTCTTCTCCTTTTTCTTTTAAGATCTTCCCCACTTCTTCAGTTATGTATACAGATCGATGCCTTCCTCCTGAGCAACCAATCGCGGCGGAGATTCCCATTCTTCCCTCTCTCATATACCCTTCTTTTGCTTTTAACAAGAGATCCGCTATTTTCATCGCGTATTCTTTCATTTCTGGATATTGCTGGAAAAATTCCTTCACCTCTTTGTCTTTACCGGATTTGCTGGAAAGATGGGGAATATAAAATGGATTCGGGAAAAATCTGGTGTCGAAGACGAAATCTGAGTCTATCGGGATACCGTATTTATAGCCGAAACTCCTTAAGCGAAACGTGAAAGGCAGCTTTTCCTTTGAGATTTTTTCTACATAGAGAGCGAGTCTTTCCCTGAATTCATGAGGATTTAAACCCGTTGTATCAATTATTATATCCGCCTCGCTTCTCAAGTCCCTTAGGAGTTCTTTCTCTTTTTCGACGGCGTCTTCTATATTCAAGCCCAAAGGATGTTTGCGTCTCGTTAAAGCATACCTTTTAACTATTTCGTCTTTTGAGGCCTCTATGAAGATGAGTTTTATAACATCCCTGCGGCATTTTTTCATTCTCTTTATTTCTTCTACCGGGTCCCCAAGAGCTTCAGAACGGACATCTACTACCATAGCAGCTTTTTCAACTTTGGATTGGAGTATTAGTTCTACGAGGTTTCCAAGTATTAGAGGCGGGATGTTATCCATTGAAAAGTATCCTACGTCTTCAAAAAAACCCAAAGCGGTTGACTTACCCGCTCCTGATAGCCCAGATATTACCACTATCCTCTTCAACCGCGATCCCCTCTTCTACTTTAACTTTTTGGAAAGTCATAGGCATGATTTTGCCTATACCAAACCGTCTTACTTTACGCTCGAAGTCTCCAACATCACCGCTTACGTAGAACTCGATCATTCCCTTGCCTTTACCGTGTTTCATCTTTGATAACTTTTGCACGATTCCGTCGGCGGGATCTATAAGTCTTGCGTTTGGAATAAAGGAAGAGATGAATTTGGAGACCAAAGGGAAATGGGTGCAGCCAAGAACTATCTCGTCTGGCTTCCATCGTTTTATTGGCAGTAGGTAATGTTTTATGATTGCGTTTATGATCTTCTCACTCCCTGGTTCACTTTCGACCGCGGATACCAGCAGCTGAGCGGCTTTTTGATATATTTCCAAACCTTTCAACAATTTAGCATAAACACCCGTTCTAACGGTCGCTTCTGTCGCCATAACTGCTACCTTTTTTCCTCTTACCATTTCTGGAACCCTGTCGATTATACCTACATAATGAACGGGTGTATCCAATTTGTATTCCTTTATAAGCGAATCCGCCGTGTTACAAGCGGCTACTATGACATCCACGTGTTTAGATTCTAAAAAAGAGATGGCATCAGCGACGATTGAGATGATCGCCGCATCTGGTTTTGTACCAAAAGGGGCCCTAAGTGTGTCGGCGAAATAAACGTAAGTATTTCCAGGAAAGTGTGTGATGAGTTTTTTCAGCACAGACAGCCCACCGACGCCGGAGTCAAACAACCCCACCTTCATACGACCACTCCTTGAGCTTTGCCACTATCTCTTCCATTCTCTTTTCCATTTCTATTTGCTGCAAGATGGCATTTGCGAGTATGACAAAGAGTACATCTTCTCGTGGAAATTCATCTACATATTCTTCGTATTCTTTCAGGCTCTTTTCCAGTCTCTTTTTCACCTCATCAACCACTTCCGGAGGTTCGTTCGAGGTTAGGGTGAATTCCCTTCCCCCAAACTCAAGCGTTAGCTTCATCGCCACCCCACATCATCTCCTGATTTGGAGGTTGTTCGGATGTCGAAGAGAGGATGTTTTGAAGCCTTTCGACCATTCTGTTGAGCG
>JALWSA010000002.1 GCA_026993805.1 Thermotogaceae bacterium
ATCTATACCGATGTTCCTGGCAATCATAGTTCTCTTCTCGTTCTTCAGAAAGAAAATATTCGACAATTTCATACACCCACTCCAGAGAGTCATACAGGTTCTCGACGATCTCGTAATGACAACATCTTCATCGTCACAAGAACTCGCAGCATCATCCCAGGAACTGGCAGCGAGCACGAGAGAACTGGAAGAAAAAGGAACGAGAGTAAATTCACTCTCAAACGAGATGCTGGAGGATCTTCAAAACACCATGGAATTCTCGGAGGAAGTGGCAAGCTTCGCGCAATTCTTGAAAAATTCCATATCCGAACTCGAAAAAGCTGAAACAGAGCTTTATCAGCTCATGCAGGACATATATAAGATGGGCGGTTTGATACAACAAATAGGCGAAAGGATAGTGGTTCTCTCGATTAACGCATCCATAGAAAGCTCAAGAGAGACCATTGACAGACAGGCCATAAAGGCCTTAGCAGATGAGATTGGAAATTTATCGGAGACAACCACAGAAAGGGTATCCGAAATATTCGCTTCGTTGCAAGGTGCACAAGAAAAATTGGACGAAATTTCAGCAGCGTTCAAGGGTATAATCCAAGAAACAGAGAAGCTCAACATGAGCGCTAAAAAGCTAATGAATATGATAAGTAAGAATAAAGGAGAGTTTGAAAACATGACGGATATCATCCAATCCATGTTTACCGCTATAGAAGAGGTTAACTTCGCATCTCAAAACCTCGCGGAAGCCGCCACCGAACTTTCCAAGAAAACTTACGAAGTGCAGAGGGTCGTTAATGAACTTACGTTGACAAAGGATGAAGAATCCGAAACAGAGGGGAGGAGTGGTGAAGATGTTTGATTACAGCGTATTTTCAAAAGAATTAGAGGATCTCAAATCCCAGGGACTTTACATCTACATAAGGACTTTGGAGGGCCCGCAGGGGTCGTGGTTGGAAATTGAGGGCAAAAAAGTTTTGAACCTGTGCTCGAACAACTACTTGGGTTTTGCAAACGAACCACGACTTAAAAAGGCGGCCATAGAAGCCATAGAAAAATGGGGAGTTGGCCCGGGAGCTGTTAGAACCATCGCTGGTACCTTAAAAATCCACGAGGAATTGGAAAAAGCACTGGCCGAGTTCAAGAGAGTAGAAGCTGCCCTCTTCTTCCAAACTGGATTCATAACCAACCAAGCCGTTATACCCACGATAATAGGCGAAGGAGACGCCATTTTCTCTGATGAACTCAACCACGCTTCAATAATCGATGGAATAAGGCTCACAAAAGCCAAAAGATATATCTACAAGCATTGCGATATCGATGACCTAAAAGCAAAGCTTGAAGAAGCCTCAAAAGAGAACTTCAGGAGAAAATTAATTGTAACCGATGGTGTTTTCTCAATGGATGGAGATCTCGCTCCATTGCCGGAAATAGTTGAACTCGCTGAAAAATACGACGCTATGGTTATGGTAGACGACGCACATGGCGAAGGTGTTCTCGGAGAAGCAGGAAGGGGAATAGTCGATCACTTCAAGCTTCACGGAAGAGTCGACATAGAAGTAGGTACCCTCTCGAAAGCCTTCGGAGTTGTAGGAGGATATGTTGCGGGAAGAAAAGAACTCATAGATTACCTTAAGCAGAGATCCAGACCATTCCTTTTCAGTACGCCACTTTCACCGGCTGACACAGCCGCTTCCTTGGAGGCTGTAAAGATATTGATGGAGTCTGGAGAAAGAGTTGAAAGACTTTGGAACAACGCGAAATACTTCAAAGAAAAAATGAACGAGCTTGGTTTTGACACCGGGCACAGTGAAACTCCGATAACCCCTGTTATGCTCTACGATGCAAAACTTGCCACGGAGTTCAGCAAAAAACTCTTCGAAGAAGGCATTTTCGCTCAAGCCATCGGATATCCAACCGTTCCCAAAGGAAAAGCAAGAATTAGGGTTATGATAAGCGCCGTTCACACCAAAGAAGATCTTGATTTTGCAATTGAAAAGTTCGCAAAAGTTGGAAGGGAGCTGAATGTAATAAAATGAGAGAATTCGATATACTGGCCAGACTGCATCCACTGGAACTATTATCTGGATTCATTGCAGTAATGGTCCTTGCAGCTCCACGCGAATACTTCAAAGCGTGGATTGCAAGTTTGCTCGGCGACGATACCCCGCGAAAAGCCGGACGACTATCGTGGAATCCACTCGTTCATCTGGATCCTATCGGAACGATTACTTTCATGCTCTTTGATTTCGGATGGACAAGACCTATACCACTCCGACCGTGGAGAATGAAGTCTGGAAAAAGGGGCCTGTTACTGGTATCTGTAGCAGGCCCCGTTCTCAATATAATCGAAGCTTTTGTATTTGCCCTTATAGCTAAGAATATAAAAGAAAACGCCTTTACCTTCTCCGTAATGTACAAGTCTACTAAATACAGTCTAACCTACGGTTTCTTCTCTTTATTTCCGATCCCTCCCCTTGACGGTTCAAAGATATTGGGAGCGTTACTTCCCGATGAATACTCTGAATGGTATTTGAAATACGAGATATATGGAACCCTTTTCATGCTCTCCATGTTAGTACTCTGGATTCTGCCTCTTATGATGCACCCCTTCGTAAATATAATTGATAAAATACTAAAACTCTGGATGGGAGCATAAGCTCCTCTTTAATCCAAAATCAGGAGGTGTACCGCAGAATTGAAGTGTAAAAAATGCGGAAAAGAAGCTGTTGTGAAACTCAGACACTACAATCTCGCGCTTTGCGAAGATCATTTCTACGAATTCATAGAAGGGAGAGTTGAAAAAGCCATCAAAAAGTTCAAGATGTTTTCAAAGAAAGACAGGATATTGATAGCTGTATCCGGTGGTAAAGACAGCATGACACTATGGTACATTTTGAAAAAGCTGGGATACAACGTTGATGGACTTTTTATAAAGCTGGGAAGCGAAAAAGAAGTGATGCCTGCTCTGGAAAAAGTAGAAAAGTTAGCGAAGGAGCTTCAGGCTAAACTCATGATAGAAGATGCAACACAGTATCTGTTCGGGCTTTCAACATTCGAAGCTGCAAAAATTCTCAGAAGACCCACTTGTTCCTTCTGCGGAATGGTTAAAAGATATCTCATGAACAAAGTTGCCTACGAGAAGGGTTACGATGTTCTGGTAACTGGTCATAATTTGGATGACGAAGCCTCAGTGCTTCTTGGAAATATTTTTCACTGGCAAGGAGAGTATATTATCAGATCCTATCCTGTGCTCGAAAAAACCCATGAGAAGCTTGTTAAAAAAGCAAAACCTCTCGTTCTTAACTATGAAAGCGATATAAAGTTATACGCAAAAATGCGGGGGATAGATTTTCTTGAAAGCGCATGTCCGTTCGCGCTCGGTGCCACATCGAAAGTATACAAGAAGCTGCTCGACACACTTGAAAAAGACCAGCCTGGAATAAAACTCCAGTTCTACACGAACTTCTTGAAACTCAAAGAAGACCTGTTCAAAGTGGAAGAAACGAGAAAAGAACTTGTTCTCAACTCATGCGAAATATGCGGATATCCCACTACAGGAAAGATTTGCAGCTTCTGCAGAAGCGTGGAAAACTTAAAATCAAGGCTTGAAAAACTTAAGGTCAATCCCCAACAAAAAGCCTAATTATCGAAAAGTATATGGCTATACCGCTAACATCTACCAATGTAGCGAGGAGAGGTCCTGCCATCACCGCAGGATCGACCCGTAAAGGAACGGCCATTAGGGGTAAGAGTGCACCCAAAACGTTCGCATAAACTGTGACGACAACCAAAGAAACCGCTATACCGAGGTTCAGAAGAAAATGAGGTGACACGAGAAAAGCCCTTGCAAGCAGCAATCCCGCAAGGGGCAGTGATATTCCAAGAGAGACCAATAACTCCCTGACGAGGACCTTTGGCCAATCTGAGGGTTTTATATCACCCAGAGCCATGGATCTTATCACTATAGCCGCGGATTGTGAGCCAACGTTCCCTCCCGTTCCGCTCATAGTCGTAAAAAACGCGGCTATTATGGGCATAGCAGCTAAAAGATCCTCGTATCGTGCTATCACATTAGCCGTTATACTTCCCATTAAAAGCAAAAGAGAAAGCCAGGGAAGTCTATTCTTTATAAATACCATGAATGGTGTGTGAAAATAAGAGGATTGAATCATGTTCATACTCGCCATGTGATGTATATCTTCTGTAACTTCCTCTTCTATCACATCGACGACATCGTCTATTGTTATTACACCAACGAGCCTGTGTTCGCTATCCACAACTGGAACCGCTATAAGATCGTACTTCTGAACGATTAGAGCAACCTCTTCCCTGTCCGTTGTAGTATAGACGTAAACAGGATCGGGTTTCATTATGTTGGAAATCACTACATTTGAATCCGAAAGTATTATCTCTTTCAAATCCACAACCCCAACCAAACGCCGCCCTCTGTCTATGACGAATGGTGTATAGATTGTTTCCCTCTCGAGTTCTCTACCGAGTCTTCTTATCCTCACCAAAGCTTCCGCCACATTCATATCCTCATACAAATCTATATAATGAGGATTCATCATTCTCCCGGCGGAATCTGGTGGGTAGTTTAGAAGCTCCATAGTAAGTTCCCTTTCTTCAGGGCTTAGCAGCTTTATGAGCTTTCTAACGACATTTGCCGGCATTTCGTCGAAGAGCTCCGCTCTGTCATCTGGATCCATCTCGTCCAGTATCTCCTTTATCATCTCGTCCTTGAAAAGTCCAAGAAGCTCTACCTGATCATCGCTCTCCAGTTCACTGAAAACATCCGCGGCTAAATCCTTGGGCAAAAGTCTAAATATAACAAGCTTTTCCTTTGGTGGAAGATCCTTTATGATATCGACGACCTGGCCAGGTTCCATATCCACAAGCAAAAATTTGAGGGCCCTCAAATCACCAGCCCTCAAAAGATCCAAAACAGCAATTCTTTGTTCTTGAAGTTCTTGCATGGCCTTATCCTTCACCTTCTACCCTCTCTCTGAACCACTCCACCGTCATCTTCAAACCTTCCTCTAAAGGAACCCTCGCCTTCCAGCCCAAAACCTCTTCCGCTTTTGAAGGATCGAGTATGCTCTTTCTCAAATCCCCTGGTCTTGGAGGTCCGTAGTTGGCTTCCTTACTATACCCGGTTATCTCTTTAAGCATGCGAAACAGCTCATTAACACTGGTTCCTTTACCTGTACCTATGTTAACTATCTCTCCGTCCCCTTTATCCATAGCCAAGATATTCGCATTAACTACATCGTCAACATAGACATAGTCTCTTATGTATTCTCCATCTCCATTTATCCTAACCTCACTGCTTTTGAGCATTCTCTCCGTGAATATGGCAACGACCCCCGCCTCACCATAAGGATCCTGGCGAGGGCCATAGACATTGCCATATCTCAAAGCAGTATACCTGAGCTTGTGCTGCTCGAAGAAAAACCTCAAATAATGTTCTACTGAAAGCTTAGCAATGCCATATGGCGAAAAAGGACGAGGTATTTCTGTCTCGGGAGTTGGAATCTTGCTAACCCCGTCTCCATAAATAGCACCACCGGTCGAGGAGAAAATGAATTTACGTACACCGTACTCCACGGAGAGATTCAAGAGGATTATGCTCCCCAATATGTTAACTTTTGCATCGAAATCTGGTTCTCTCACAGACCTGGCAACACTGGCCTGCGCGGCCAGATGAAAAACATACTCCGGTTTATGAACCATGAAGATTCGCTTCATCATCTCAAAATCCGTTATGTCGTGTTCATAAAAAAGCGCGCCTTCGGGGATATTTTCCACTTTCCCAGTAGAAAGGTTATCAACAATGATCACAGATAAACCCACATCGAGCAACTTTCTTGCGAGGTTCGATCCTATAAATCCAGCTCCTCCTGTAACCAGGACATTTCCCATGGATTATTCACCCGCCGCTCTCTTTCTGCTCTCGTTGATGAACTCCTCAAGTTCTTTGGCCTTTTCCGCGGTGAAGTCTTTGAGTATCTCATAGAACTTCTCGAACCTATCTCTAACGCTTTCGCCGATATAGTGAGAAAAGCTTCTCGCGAGCTTCTCAGCGACCGCTTGCTCAAGTCCCATGACGTTCATGAAGAAATCTCTCAAATGCGACTGTATCTCTTCTTTCACCTTTGCCCTATCTTTACCCTTCCTGGTGAGCGTAATCATGTTGTACTTCTCATAATTCACGAATCCCAGCTCTGAAAGTCTCTTCATTGCGTTCGTAACACTGGGTAGGCTAACCCCCAACCTTCTGGCAACCTGGCTCACCCTCGCAGCTGGCTGTTTCTTGGTTATCTCATACACAACCACTAAATAATCTTCAAGGTGTGCGGTTATCTCCTTTTTTCTTCCTCTCCGCATGCAATACTACCTCCCTTCAAATTTTTTTGTATTTATCAAAAAACCCCTTGATTTTTTGCATGTCTTGCATTGCAAGATCGTACGCCGATCCTGGACCCGTGGCTCTGTTTCTCAAAAGATAACTCGGATGAAACGTCGGAAATAGTATTTTACCACCAATCCAGGGAATTTCTCTGCCCCTCATTTTGGTTATGGAAACCTTCTTTTCCAAAAAGAAAGAAAGAGCTGTTCCACCAAGCGTGACTATCACTTTAGGATTTATAATTCCAATCTGCGCCAATAAGAAATGTCCACATGCATTCATTTCCTGTTGTGTGGGAACCCTGTTGCCAGGTGGGCGACATTTAACCACATTCGTTATATACACATCCTCCCTTTTCAAACCCACTTCTTCCAGCATTTTCGTCAAAAGTTGACCTGCTCTACCCACAAAAGGTCTTCCTGTTTTATCCTCCTCTTCACCAGGACCTTCTCCCACGAAAATCACAGGCGTATCGAGACTCCCCTCCCCTGGAACCGGATTCATCCTCCCAGCATGCAAAGGACAAGCGCTACAGTTATATATCCTCCTAACCACAGCATCCATAAGATCTTCTTTTCTAATAACCTTAGTACCCATTCAAAAACTTCCCCCTCGATTAAACACTGGGGTTATTTTACTACAAGCGGGCTTCATATAAAAACATGCACACCACAAATTCAAAATTATTAAAATAATTCGAAATGGCTTCAAAAATGCCCCCCTACTCGGACGAAACCTTTCGGGGGGCGAAACCGTTTTCAGAAACTCCGGGCTACTTATTTTCCTTCTATTTGAGCCTTTATCTTTTCAACGGCTTCTTTCAATGCCTTCTCAGGAGTCTCTTTTCCGTTGACTATGAGATTGAGAGCATCACCCATGGCTCCCCAAACAACTCCCATTTCAGGAACATTCGGCATCGGAATACCGTTCTTCGCACTATTAGTGAAACCAACTATATCTGGATTATCTTTGACCATATAGAGAACGTCTTTTCTGGAAGGAAGCCTCGGATCTGCCAAGTAGATCTTGTATAGAGACTCTTTCGTGGCTATGAAGTGAATCAAGAAATCGATCGCGATCTGCTTGTTAGGAGACTTCGCATTGACCATGAATCCTTGCACTCCAACGAAGGGTTTAGCCTTAACTCCTGGCTTGAGATCTGGTATTGGAACAACACCATAGTTTATTCCGGCATCCTTATATGCCTTAACAGCCCATGGACCGTTTATTATCATAGCCGCTGCGCCATCTTTAAAGAGAGAATCCATGATTCCGTAGTTATCTCCGCTCTGCAAAATACCCTCATCGAAGAATCTCTTTATGAGTTTCGCACCCTCTATTGCACCTTCGTTGGCAAGACCTATGTCATGCACATCAAGACCCTTGGGTGTCTCTTTGAAAACATATCCACCGAATCCAAACAGGAAAGGAGCAGAAAAGTAGAAGTTGGCAACGTCATAGACAAATCCACGAACTTCCCCTTCGTATTCTTCATCAATCTTCTTAGCAAGCTCTATGAGCTCATCCATGGTCTTTGGAACCTCTTCCACATAATCCTTGTTGTAGATTAGTGCGATCGCTTCCATAGCATATGGTACACCGTAGAGTTTCCCGTTGTAAGTGAATGCCTTTATAGCAGTGTCGTAATACATGTTTTTATCCGGCAGAAATGCTATCGGCTGGAGAAGACCGTTAACAGCAAGTTCACCGACCCAATCATGTGCTCCAACGATGATATCTGGTCCTTCTCCACCTTGAGCTGCATTCAGGAACTTTGGCTTTATAGAACCAAAATCCATCTGCTGAACCTCAACTTCAACTCCTGTCTTTGCCTTGTACTCCTCACCGAGTTGTTGCAGTATATCGGCTTGCTTCTCAGAGCACCAAACGACTATCTTTGTGGAAAAGGCGAAAACGGCAACGAGGGCTATTATCAAGAAAAGCCATTTCCTCACGAACGACCACCTCCCCAAGTGATATTTACAAACAACATTCACGTTAAAAAGTTTACCACTCAAACGCCGTGAAAAAAAGAACTCATGACTCGGTCGTAGATTTTAATGGTAAAATTTTCTTGATGATGGGTGTATGAAAATACCTTAGAAACTAATTTGTACAGACCTGAAAGGAGGGAACAAATTTGTACAGAATCAGAATATATGGAGATCCAATTCTTAGGCAGAAATCAAAACCGGTTGAAACCTTCGATGAAAACCTCAACGAAATACTGGAAGAAATGGTAGAAACAATGTATTTAGGAGATGGCGTGGGGCTGGCAGCACCACAGGTGGGATTTTTACTGAGAATGTTCGTGATGGACTACGGTGAAGGACCAATAAAGGTTGTAAACCCCGTTATATTGGAAATGAGTGAAGAGAAAGAAGTTGACGAAGAAGGCTGCCTGTCTCTCCCGGACATATTCGAAGATGTTGAAAGAGCAAAGTGGATAAAAGTGAAATACCAGACACAATCGGGCGAGGCTGTGGAAAGAGAGTTCGAAGGTTATCCTGCTCGAATATTCCAACATGAATACGATCATTTGGATGGCATACTTTTTATAGACAGAATCTCTCCCGCAAAAAGAGCCCTTTTAAAACCAAAGCTCCTGGAGTTAATAAGAAGATCAAAGCAAGAAGCGAAGAGGTGAAACTTTGAAGATAGCGTTCTTAGGAACGGACGACTACGCCGCAGAGCATCTGTCCCACCTTTTGGAAAAAGGCTACAATGTGGGACTCGTTATTTCACAGCCCGATCGTCCAAAGGGGCGAGGTAGAAGGCTTCTTCCCACCCCTGTAAAAGAGGTGGCAATCAACAGAGGGGTGGAAATAATAC
>JALWSA010000003.1:0-19831 GCA_026993805.1 Thermotogaceae bacterium
CCTCTAAGCTCTTTGTAAATCGCAACGACCAATTTCAAGAGGTTTTTATACTCCTCTTCTTTCCCGAGCTCTATTGCAACATTGAGAAGTGCTCTGGCGTACCTCCCAGCGACCGCCGAGTACCTCATTCACCCAGCTCCCTTTCTATAACCTTCATGAGGTATTCCCTCTTGGCTTTTTCATCCAATACTCCAGAAAGTATTTTGATGGCGAGGGCTACCGCAAGTTCTCCAGCTTTTCTTTCGACTTCTTCCATCGCCTTTTCCTTCTCGAGTTCTGCATCCCTCTTGGCCGCTTCTATTATCCTCGAAGCTTCTTCCTTCGCTTTGTTCTTCGCTTCGTTCACTATCTCATCCGCCTGCTTGCGTGCCCTCGTAACTATCTCATCCGCGGTCTGGCGGGCTTCTCTCAGTTTTTCCTCCATCTCAAGCCTGAGCTGCTCGGCTTCCTTGCGAGCTCTTTCCGCTTCTTTTAAATCTTCTTCTACCTTCTTTTTCCTCTCTTCGGTTATATCGAAGAACGGTTTGTAAAGGAGCTTATAGAGCACATACATCAAAAACAGGAACATCAACAGCTGGACAACAGATGTCCAGTTGAAATTTATAAGCTGAGGAGCAGGCATATCCACCACCCTCAAAGCGCGAATATTATGAGAAATGCTATCAGAAGAGAGTATATTCCCGTACTCTCAGCAACCGCGTCCGCCAAAAGCATCCTTGTCGTTATAGCTCCCATCATCTCTGGCTGCCTTGCCATGGCGTCCATGGCGTGGGCACCTATGTTACCTTCTCCCACACCAGGTCCGATAGCTCCTATTCCCATTGCAAGACCAGCACCTATAGCCTTTCCAGCCAAGTAAATCGCCCTTGCAAGATCCATGTTTTCCATATCCGAACCCCTCCTTCACTCATCATGTTAATTGCGCACTTATATAGGCTATTGCAAGTATGGCAAAGACAAGTGCCTGTATAGTTCCAACGAATATGCCAAAGAAGCCCCACAGAAAAACCGGGAGAAGGAAGTACTTAACGAGATACGAGAATATGAAGACGAGAATGCCTCCTCCCGCTATGTTTCCAAAAAGCCTTAAAGAATGTGAGAGCGGCTTTGCGAGCTCTCCTATAACATTCATGGGAAGCATCACTGGATTTGGTTCAAACCAACTCTTGAGCCATGCCTTTAAACCCTTGGCTTTTATTGCAAAAGCATGGCTTATAACGAAAACCATCAAAGCGTATGTGAGATTCGTGTTAAGGTCGGCAGTTGGTGGTTGCCATGTGTCTGTGAATAAAGCTATTTCCTTCAGGGTACCATCTTCAAAACCTACAAAGCTTATTCCTGGAATACTCCCTATCATGTTTGATAGCCATATGTAGATGAAGAGAGTCGTAGCCACGACAAAGGTGGGCTTGACGAACCTTTCATCCGGAACGGTATCCTCAACCATCTGGTAAAAAGATTCAAAGAGCCATTCTACTATGGACTGCTTCCTCGAGGGAACTATTTTCATTTCCTTCCTCACCGAGACTGCAAACCAAACTATGAGTGCTGTCAAAACCGCGCTCATGATTATTGTTGCCGGATTGAACGAAAAATTTCCAATGGTTACAACCCATCTATGCCCGAGCGTTGAGAAAGCTTCCTTTGTATCCGGAAGGCTTCTGGCGGCAAAAAACCACGCCACCACAAAAATCACAAAAAGCACTGTAAGGAAGATCTTCTCCTTCTTCGCCATTACTCTTTCCCTCCGATTCCCGCTATATAAGCTCCTATCTTCAGATTCATGAGTCCAACGAATACTCCCAAAAGAGCTTTCACGGAAATCAATCCTCCCAACAGCATCAAAACCGCGTTAAAGACATATCTTCCCAAAAAACCGCTTCTTATCCTTCTGTCCTTCTTCGACCTCTCAATATCATACCATAGTGAATAGAAATTAACGAACGCGCCACCGCTCCCTATAAGTACACCCATGGAATGTTTAAAACCGAAAAGATATAGCCATATGAAAAACTCAATTGCGGCCAGTAGAATCATCGTCGTTATCATCTTTTTTATCAAGCTTTTCATACTTTTCAGCTTCTTTCAACAACTCTCTTATCCCGTTGTAGATGCCGGATATCACACCTAAAAAGAGAAAAATTATGAAAATCACCTTGTTATTAAAAGTCCATTTGTCTATCAAATACCCTATCAAACCGGCAACGAATATATTCGATATGACTACAACACCAAATACCATTACCAAGTTAAGCTTAACGAATTCCCTTATGCCTCTGAAACGCTTCATTTTCTCGTCACTAAATTCAGCTCAACATCATCCTCACTGAAAAGATTCACTGGTAAGTTCAGTATCATCCCATCCACTGTGACCTTTATCTCCTTTCCTGTTATAACGGTCGGAGGTGTTATATCCACCTTGTATCCCACCTTCTCAAGATTCATAGCAAGGGCACCAGTTGTCATATTTCCAAGCTCTCCAAGTGCAGAGAGTGCGAGTTCGTCTAACTGCTCATAAGGCATTCCCATCATCTTCGAGACTATTTGAAGTCCCGTTTCATTAGTAAAGGAATAAACGACATTTCCTTCGATGTCTCCAACGAACCCCAACACCGTCACAAGACAATACTTCGGATCGATCTCCTTAATAAGCCTGGGTTTTCCAACACTTGGCTCGGTGTGAAGCACCTGTTTGAAAGTCGAAACCACAGCGGACAGCAGTGCATTAACAATTCTCGCATCCATACTACCAACCTACCTCCCAAGAAACAAGGATTTTTTCTTTCCTTGAAGGTATTATACAAGACATTGTGGTATCTTCCCACACACGATGAGGTATATATAATAACCGCGAGGTGATTTCATGCCTTTCGATGGTCTTTATATGAAAAAAGTCATAAACGAAATTGGAAAGCAAATAGAAGGCCCCCTGAGAAATGTCTATCAGGCAAGCAAAGTAGATTACTATCTTTCTTTTCAGAGCGGAAGCATCAGAATATCTCTGAATCCTTCTTTTTCCTTCATGGCGATCATGGAAAAATTAGAGCTCCCATCGAAGATGCCTCCCTCATTCACCATGCTCTTGAGAAAGCATTTGAAAAACGCCAGGTTAATAGATATCACCCAGCAAGGATTTTCAAGGGTAGCATATTTCAAGTTTAAAAAGTTAGACGAATTTGGTGATGAAAAGATCCTCACGCTCGTTGCTGAGATCATGGGAAAATTCTCCAACTTAATTCTTGTAGACGACGACGGAAAGATAATAGATGCTCACAAGAGGATTAAAACCTCAAAAGGGAGGGAAATAATCCCCGGTAGAACTTTCTCGCGCTACGAAGGAGGAAAATACGATCCGTATGAAGTAAATCTGGCTAATCTTGCTGAAAAAGCCGCAGATCTTCCCGCCTGGAAATCACTAATATCTCACGTGGAAGGAATATCCAAAAAGGTTGCATTCGAAATATGTTACAGGGCCGGCCTCGATCCCCAGAAAAAGATCACTCAAAAAACAGCACTCAAACTCCAGAAAAGTTTGGAGGAAATCATGGAAGAGTTTGAAAACACCCCCGCCTTCCTTCTCAAAGACGGCGACATCCCTGGTGATTTTGCGAGCGTAAGGCTTCTTCACACCGGACTCATGCACGAACCATACGAACCTTCCGAAGCCCTGAAAATATTCGTTACTTACAGAGAAGAGAAAGACACCTTGAAGAATAAAAAGGAAAATCTCCTAAAAATCGCTAAAAAGAGCTTGGAAAAGCTTGAAAGGACTTTGGAAAATGTGAAAGAAGACCTTCAGCAAGCACGTCCATACGAAACGTTCAGAAAATACGGGGAGCTTTTGAAAGCCTACCATTACCTTGTAAAAGAAGATCAAAAGAGCGCAATCCTCACTGACTGGGAAACGGGAGAAACCATAGAAGTACCCTTAATAGAGGGTAAAAACCCCCTGCAAGCTTCAAAAGAATATTTCGAAAAATATAAAAAACTAAAGAGAAAATACGAAGCAGCTTCGAAAAGAGCGCAAGAGCTTGAAGAAGAGATCTCCTACTTACAGCAACTAATACACACGATAGAAGACGCGGAAAATGTCGAAGAGATAGACGAGATAGCTCAAGAGATGGAAAGTGTTGGACTTATGAAAAGGTCCAAGAAGAAAAAGAAAAAACAGCAAGCCCGATCTCAGCCAAGGAAATTCGAGCACGGCGGCTTCCTCATACTCGTTGGAAAGAGCAACATACAAAATGAAAGGATCCTAAGAGAAGCTTCCGGAAACGATATATGGCTGCACGCACACGGAATTCCCGGAGCACATGTGATAATAAAGACCGGAGGTCGGCAAGTGGAAAAAGAGACCCTCGAGTACGCCGCTTCCTTAGCAGCGGGATACTCGAGGGGGAAAGATTCAGGGAGGGTGGCCGTCGATTACACGCTCGTCAAATATGTCAAAAAACCCAAAGGTTCCAAGCCGGGTATGGTAATTTACAGAAATTACAAAACCCTCTTTGTGCAACCCAGACGTTATTAAATGTTTCCTTCTATTTTAACTACTTTTGTGAGATTCCTTGGAGTATCAGGATTTACACCCTTTGCTTTCGCCATTTCCAGTGCGAGCACCTGAGTTGGAACTATCCTCAAAAATGTATCTTCACCTCTTTCGAGATAACATGGTATCTCCAATTCCTTTGCCGGCCCTATCTCCAGAACCGTTGCTCCATAACCTTCCAGTTCTCTTCTTAGATCATCGACGAGCTCTTCCTCTTCCTGTTCGACCTGTATCACCACGAGCGTTTTATTATCCGCGAGGGCCTTGGGGCCATGCCTGTAATCGAGTATTGAATTGCTCTCAGCATACGTTAGCGCCATTTCCTTCATCTTCAAAGCCGATTCGTTCGAAAGCCCCCAATTCTCACCCGTTCCTAAAAACACCACCAAACTGTACTTCAAAAGATCGTGCTCAATCATCTTTGCAAATGCCGTTTCAAGTACAAGATCCAGAGATTCTATACAATTATCAAAACTCGAAACATCACTCTCAGATGCAAGAACAATGAGCCTCGTGAAGAGATACAAAAGTCCTGAAAAGCTTTGCGTCATAACCACGGACTCTTCGTGAGATGGGATCACTATGGCATCATCCGCAATCTTAGCAAGGGTGGAATCTTCTTCACATGTAACTCCAATGACTCGGGCTCCCATCTTCTTGAACTTTTCCACACCCTTTAGAGTCTCAGTAGTTTCGCCGGATCTGGAGAAGGCAAAGACCGTCCATTCTCCTTCCCCCACATTCGATTCAAGGCTCAAGAGTGCTTCGGATCCCAAAACAGCCTTAACACTTTTCCCCAATTTCCTTCTGGCAAAATGCTCTAAAACCGTCGAGAGGTGATATGAGCTGCCACAGCCAAAGAATATGATTCCCCTATCCTCTTTGAAATACTCGATGAATCTTTCGTATTCACCGAAATTGTCCCTAATAGTCTTCAGCAGTTCCTTCGTTGATCTAATCTCTCTTTCTGTATGTGTCACAGCCACACCCCCGGTCAGTTTTGTGCATTTTGCAATTTACCTTTTCGTGTTTTTTATAATGAAAGCTCGTTAATTGCAAGCCGCAAAAATCATAAATTTTGCACAATATATTCGATTATCTTCGAAAATCACACTATTACTCGGTCATCCGCAACTCCTAAACAATTAAAAAGCACTCATATCTTATTCCCATAAGATATTGCGCGCAATAAAACCTTCAAACTTTTTGGTGTATCATATAAAGGCATTGTTAAAACTCAGGAGGTGGATGTAATGAAAAGATTAACAGCGGTTTTGGTCCTATTATTAACAGTAGCTGCATTTTCAATATACAGTGGCATGACGCCTTATATCCCAGCGAAAAGCTTAGATGTAAAAACCGGCAGGCTTTCTTTCACCGTTTTTGATGGCAAGATCGTGAATCTCGCTCTTTCAGAGAACATGTACGACGGGATAGAATCCATAACTTTCCTTGTGGACAACAAGCCCTTCGACCAAAAAACCGTTGAACGCGGCAAAAACTCAGTAACTCTAACCGGAAGCTTTGGAGAAAAGGCCGCCAAGATCGAAATAACGGCAAAAGACACAACGCTTGAAATCAAAGTCAGAACCGGGGCATCAAAAATCTTCAAGGCCGTCGTCGCGCCATCTGACTTTCACCCCATCGTGATAAGGGGAAAGGGAGAGCATTTCCTCCAGACAAGGAATGTAGCTTACGGATTTTTCGCAGATGGATCCATATCGGTCTTCACGGCAGGAAAGATGGTGATTGCAACGAGAAAATCACGCAGCGAAGGTAAAGACACCGTGTTTGAAATTTCGATAACCGTAGCGCGCGACATCGACCAGATCCTGGCCATGAAAGGGGAAAGGGTGAAGATAAAAAGACGCGTCCTGGACTCATCTGGAAACCCCGTCCCCGGCGTAAAAGTAGTCTTGATGGACGGAAAGAGAATCGTCGATGTCTCGACGAGCTCGCAAGATGGAACAGTCTTTTTCCGCAAAGAAGCCAAAGACCCCGAGTTCTCCACGCTCTATCCAGACGAAATATGGGTAAAATCCGCAAGTGGGGAAAAGATCGTTCTCTCGCTTTCAAAGAAGCTCTATTTCAGATGGAAGCCTTACCTTTCATGGCTAAGAAAAGACGGTGTGGCTATAAACACACGCCTTTCAAGACCCGCCAAGGTGAAAGTGCTGGTAAACGGCAAAGTCTTCTCGGACAATGTTGTGGACACCTTCCATTCTATATACATAACGGGTCTTAAACCTTCTACGGTCTACAAAGCCACGGTAGTTGCCGAAAATCTGAAAAGCACCGTCATATTCAAAACTCTTGGGGAGAATTATTTCAAATTCCTTGTTTACGGAGACACGAGAACAAACCCGGACTGGCACGAGCTCGTGACCAGCAAAATGGCAGAAGAAAAAGCGCTCTTTGTGATCCACACGGGGGATCTCGTCGAGAGCGGAGACTCTCTCAAGGACTGGGACGGCTTTTTTGACTCATCCGAAAAACTCTACTCGCAAACTCCAATATTCCCAACCCTTGGAAATCACGAGAGAAACTCCGGCTACTATTATCAGGCATTCCCGGAACCCATGGGCGGCGGTGATTTCCTGAGAAGATGGTATTCCTACGATGCAGGAGATGTTCACTTCGTCGTTCTTGACAGCAACATAGCACCCGGAACCGGTCTTTACGAAAAACAAAAAGAATGGCTCGTGAAAGACCTTGAGTCAACAGACAAAAAATACAAAATCGTTTACTTCCACCATCCGTTCTTCACGAATTCCCCATACAGAGAACCTTCGCGCCGCGAAGATCTTGAAGAAATCTTCTCGAAGATGGGCGTTGATATAGTCTTCAACGGGCACATTCACCACTACGAAAGGTTTTACAAAGACGGGGTAATGTATGTAACAACCGGCGGCGGAGGTGCTCCGCTTGGATTTGGATTGAAATCCAAAAACAGACTCCATCTTCCATTCACGAAGGCTGGAGAAGCAGGGTATCTGCATTATGTCTGCTGTCAGGTAAAAGAAGACGGCATATACTGCAAGGTGAAAGCCGTGGCAAAATACGACTGGGGAAAGCTTTACAAACTCAGCAAAATAATCGACGAGTTCGAGATAAAAAAGTGAAGGGGTGAAAAATTTGAGACAGCCACCAAAGATAGTCGAGTTCGAGATAACACTCGCCTGCAATCTCAGGTGTATACATTGCTACTGCAGAGCAGGAAGGCGTCATCCAAACGAACTAACGACGGACGAGATAAAGACGGTAATGGACGACCTGAAAAACCTGGGGGTCTGGGCTTTCGACATAGTCGGCGGTGAACCTTTGCTCAGGCCAGACATATACGAGATATTCGAATACGCCCGAAAAATAGATCTTAGGGTGATGTTCAACACGAACGGAACTCTCGTAACGGAAAAGACAGTGGACAAGATTCTCAAAACCAATCCAAATGTAATGGTCGGAGTCTCGCTCGACGGCCCAGATCCGGAGACGAACGATCTCGTCAGAGGGAAGGGCTCATTTGAAAAAGCCACCAACGGGATAAAACTTTTCGTACAGGCAGGACTCGACCCGGTCATACTCAATGTGATAAACAAACAGAACTGGCAGAAATTCGAAGATATGATAAAACTCGCAAAAGATCTAGGCGTGAAGAAGATCTATGTGGACAGGTTTATACCCGTCGGAAGGGGCGTTGAGAGCAAAGACATCTTAGATATGAGCGACGAAGAGTGGGTAAAAGCCATAGCACATGTGAGGAGCGTCATGGACAAGTACAAGGACGAGATTGTATTTTATGTTGAAGAGAACATAACTGGCGATCCATGTACCGCTGGAATAACCCACGCCTCCATTCTCGCAGACGGAAATGTAGTCCCCTGTGGACACTTCAGATATAACAGAGAGCTTTACATGGGAAACATAAGAGAAAAACCTTTCAGTCAGATATGGAATGAATACGATCCTCAAAAGCACCTTCCTGTCCCGCCCGTTTGCGAAGACTGTCCGTTCAAGAGCAGTTGCGCGGGCGGATGCAGAGCGGTCTCTCTTCACAGATACGGCAGCTTCGAGCACGAAGACACCCCGCTATGCATCCTGAGAAAAAAGAGCGAGTTCGACATAAGGAGTTGGGGGTGGTAGTGTGGTCACCTTCTGGATAGTACTCGGGGTCGTGTTCTCAATAATAGAAATTCTTACGCCATCCTTCTTCTTTCTCTGGTTCGGCGTCGGTGCTTTCATATCTGCCGCGGTCTCGCCGTTTTTGCCTATAACACTCCAAATTCTCATCTTCGGCATATCTTCCGCCATCCTGGTTCTCCTCACGCGCCCGATAGCTAAGAAGATAAGCGGCGGAGAACCGCCGAAAAAGATACATCTCGATGACATAATCGGAAAAGAAGCCATCGTCATCGAAAAAATAGACAACATCGAAGGCACAGGTCTGGTTAAAATAGGTGGGGACGTATGGAGAGCTTACGCCAGAAGAGATGATGAGAAATTCGAGAAGGGAGAAAAGGTTAGAATACTCAAGGTTGAAGGAGCACACGTTGTGGTCGAAAGGGTGATCGAATGAAGTTCTTCTATCAGCTCGAAAGGTACGAAGAGGGCGAATATGTCATCGTGAAATTGGAGGAAAACGGACATGAAGGCATTGGTGCTGTCCTTCCGGACCGCAGCAAGGGTCAGAACTACAAAACCGTTATGGGCGCAATCGAAGAATACAGAAGCATTGTGGAACAGTCAAAACCCTGGCATTTTGCAGCATTGTCCCAAAGACTTCTGAAGCACTTTCCGGGCCATCCAAATGTCACCTTCGCGATCTCCGCAGCCGCAACCGAGCTTTTCTCAAAACTCCAGGGAGCTGCGGTCGAAGAACTCTTGATGTGTGATGGTCTTCAGCTTCCATTGCACCTCGAAAACTGGAATGGGGAAATCGTCATACCGGAGGAGATTGGTGGAGTAATGGAAGTACTCGCAATCCCCGAAAAACGAATGAAAGCGCTACTTTTAAGGAAATATCCCAAAGGAGAGATGGAAAAGCTCATTTTTGCACTATCGAGATACTTCGCCGGCTACATAATAGAATGAAAAAGCCCGGCGAGCGCCGGGCTTGACTTTTTCATATCACTGCTTTCTCCGTTTCCGGATCGAACACATGCATCCTTTCCATATCCAAAACCAGATCTATATTCTGACCTTCCTGTGCCTTCGTCTTTGGATCCACCTTTGCGGTTATCAAATCGTCTCCTACCTTTACATGAAGGATCGTCTCACTTCCGAGCGGTTCAACGACATCAACCATTCCGGTTATCGTATTTTCCGGAGTAGGAGCGTACGCGAACATCTTATCGTATATGTTCTCCGGCCTTATTCCGAAAGTGACATCCTTATCTATGTAATCGGCAAGCGCATCCTCGTACTCCTTGGGAACCTTAACCTTGAATCCGCTCGTCTGGACCCAAAGACCACCTTCTCCTCTGATTATCTTCGCGTTTATAAAATTCATCGGCGGCGAACCTATGAAGCCCGCGACGAACTTGTTGGCCGGCTTGTTGTAGATCGTGTGTGGATCGCCTATCTGCTGTATCACACCGTCTTTTATAACGACTATCTTGTTGGCCATCGTCATCGCTTCCACCTGGTCGTGGGTAACATAAACGATGGTGGCTTCAAGCCTGTGGTGGAGCTTCTTTAGCTCTGCCCTCATCTGAACTCTGAGCTTTGCGTCAAGGTTGGAAAGCGGCTCGTCGAAAAGGAAGACCTTCGGATTTCTCACGATAGCCCTTCCAACCGCGACCCTCTGTCTCTGACCTCCTGAAAGCTGCCTGGGTTTTCTGTCAAGAAGATTCTCTATTCCGAGTATTCGCGCTGCCTCTTTGACTCTCTTGTCTATCTCCGCCTTGGGAAATTTCCTGAGCCTCAAACCAAAAGCCATGTTCTCATAAACGGTCATGTGCGGATAGAGAGCGTAGTTCTGGAAAACCATCGCTATGTCCCTGTCCTTGGGCTCGACATCGTTGACGACCTTACCGTCTATGTATATCGTTCCTTTTGTAATCTCCTCAAGCCCCGCTATCATTCTGAGCGTCGTCGTCTTTCCACAACCGGACGGCCCGAGCAAAACAACGAATTCCTTATCTTCCACCGTAAATGTCGCATCCTTTACCGCTTCCACCCCGTTGTCGTAAATCTTCCAGACATGCTCAAGCCTGACCTCAGCCATCAAATCACACCTCCTCTATATCCTCGAAATCTATCTCAATCTCCTTCAAAACCCCGAGATCTCCAACATCCATCAGATAGAGATCTCTCACCTCGTCGATAAAGCTCATGATCTTCACATACCTCTCATAGTCCATAATCACAACAGCCGGGACACCGTTCTTCGTCACGACTATCTCTCCGTTTTTGGCCTCTTCCACCACTTTGGAAAACTTCGCCTTCGCATCCGCCAGACTGCTAAACTTCAACCTTTCAAGCTTCATTCTACCACCTGACCAGAATTATGGTCAAACCTATGATAGCATATGGAAAGGTAATTCTCAAAAACGAAGATCTTGATATAAAAAGCTTAGAAAACTTGCTTCTTCACTGCTCTTGACGATGCATCAATCGTCACAATTATAGAGTCTGCAAACAAAAACCTGCCTTCTATCTCATCCAAGAATTTCGCTTTTATGTTCTTCAAAAAATCCCTTTAGCTTTTTATAATTCTCGTACATCCATTCGTAATAACTCTCCCATTTTTCTCTCTTCGTGAAGTTCACCCCTCGCTTGAACACATCGGCGTACGCGTACTTTTTGTAGTTTTCGGGCGACTCAAGTACAAACTCTTCCCCTTCAAACAGCTTTCTGAGCTCCTCCTCGTAGCCCTTGAATCTTTCGAAAAGGTCCTTCGTGAAAACTATTCCTATTCTGATATACCCCGAAGATACGCTAACCCCAATCCTGACGGCAGCTTTACTAGTCCCGAGTCTGAGTTCATAAAAAGATGGTGTGGACGGTTTTGGCGGTCTTGCAGTCCGAATCTTATCCGAGATGTACTCATAAAAACCGGTGAAAAACTCAAATGCCAATGCTCCTTTTTCTCCCAAGGTGCTGCTACCTCTCATACCCTTCTTGACGGTTTTAGCCCAATCATTTGGCGCGGATACTATGAAGAATTTTGGAGCAGGAGCAGAATCCCCTATTCGCCAGACTTCGATCTTTACCAAAAAGAAACCTATGTCTTCATCACTCGACTCTGCAATATTGTTGAGCCAATCTACGGCTTTTCTGTGTTCTTCTCTAATCTCTGGTGTGATCCATACAAGGTAATTGGCACTATACAAAGCGGAATATGTTATCAGCTTTCCCAAATGGTCATGGTCTGTTTTTGAGAGCTGCGCTTCTATAATTACGGTTTTCTCACCCTCAAAATCCGAGACCTTTGCAACAATATCCACGAAAAAGTCCCCAGCGTTGGCTTCAAGCCTCTCAACTTCCATATTTTCAAACCCAAGTTCCTTTGCAAGAAGCTCCATTCCTTCATTTGCAAGCCACCTGTTAAAATCCCTTTCCTCGTGTTTCCAAACTTCTCTGATATCAACTGAAATCAACTGACCGAGTTTCACCACTTATCTACCCCCTTATCACCTTCACCTTCTTCCCGTAAAACGCCATACCTAGCGCTATCGTTTCATATCCCATCTTTTCGTACTTTGCCGTGTAGCCTTTCTCTCCAATCTGCTCCAAAGCCTGGCGCGCCGCCGCTTCAAGCTTCTCTTCACTCTCTGCTTTTTTCAGCTCCATCACAAGGGCATATTTCCCAAGCCGCTTTTCTTTCGGATACACCGCAACATCCACCCGCCCGTAGCCGCTTTCTGTCTCGGTTTCTACAATGTAGCCGTTGGTGGTCATAGAGAGCATCCCCAAAACGAAGGCTTTGTAGACGCGCTCGGCGTCGTCATACCCAACGTCGAAATAGCTAAGGGAGTTTTCAAGATATTTTCTTAAAAGCTCGATGAATTCATCAACCTTCCCGTTAAGGGCTTTTGAAAGGGCTCTTAGCATCTTTATTGCTTTCACATTCGTCTTTTTCTCTATCCAGTTTGCAACGCTTTTTCTGAAGAACTTTTCAACTTCTTTGTTTGGAAGCTTTACATTGTAAAGATCATTTCCTGCGTAATAAGCGTTAAGATAGCCCCCATTTACAAGAAGTGTCCAGACCCCAGAAGAGTATGTTTCCATCTCTCTTAGCGACAGGAACGGATCTATTTCCACAGTAACCTTTTGGCCTGAAAGAAGCCTGTCAAGCTCGTCTTGAAGATCCGGATTCGTTTCTATTTGCTTTATTATCAGGTCGTTTCCAGATGAGTTTATCCAGTATGGCTGCAAAGACTGCTCGATGCTTTTTCCTGAAAGGCGTGCTTTTGCATACCATATAACGCTCCATGGGTTGTATATCCCTTCTGTTTTTCCGAATATATACCCGTTGTACCAGTCTCTAACCGCTTTCATGTCGCTTTCAAACCCGTAATACTTGAGGAGTTCATACACTTCATCTTCCAAGAAACCGAACTTGTCTGCTATATCGTATTCAAGGATCGAATAAACCGCGACATTGTTAAGGCTTGAAAAGAGCGACTCTTTCGCAACTCTATAAACCCCCGTGATTACGGCGAATTCAAGATACGGATTGCCTTTAAGCGCTGCCGTCAGGAGATTTCTCATGAAGCTTACCATGTTATCGTAATATTCAGGGTCTTTGTCGCTGTATATGTAGGCGGTCTCTATCGGCACATCGTATTCGTCTATAAGAAGAATCACTCGCTTGCCGTATTTCTCGTAAAGCATCCGCGTCATCAATTCCAAGGACTTTTCATAGCTTGTCATTTCACCTTTTTCCAATATCTCATTCACAATTCTCCCAACAACCCCGCTCACACTTCCCACTTCTTTGAGCACATCTTCCATCAGAAGTGCAAGGATCTCTTTTAGCTTTGTCTGAGCACCGTGCCAGTTGTTCTGCTTGACATCCCTGAATGTCACGAACACAACCGGGTATTTATGGTAGTGCTCTTTTACGAAAGCTTTCTCCTCCCATATCTTAAGTCCTTCAAAAAGGTCCTTGCCGTCCACTGCGTAAAAGTGCTTTATCATGTCCATGTTGAGTGTTTTTCCGAACCGTCTGGGGCGGGTGATGAGTTTTACTTTTCCACTGTACATGAGCACATCTTTTATCAAAAGCGATTTATCAACGAAATAATATTCGCCTGTGATCATCTCTTCAAAGCTCTCTATCCCCACTGGTAAGGCTTTCAATAGCATCACCCCCTGTGAGATTATCTCATAAATCAAATGCTCTTTTCTGAAAAATCGGATTCGCGAAATTCAAAAACAAATGCGCCAAGTCCATATTTCTAACCGCACTGTTCCTCGAGCACCCACAATGATAGAATAGGCTTCAGGCCAAGTTGTAGCGGGGGTGAAATGCGGTGCTTCTGAGAATTTCCATAGCCATCCTTACGGTGGCGCTAATTTACATCTTCGGGATCTATTCAGGCGTGCTTGCGGCGCTCATAAGCTCTTTCATAATAGGCGGGACTCTTTATTTTTTGAAAGAGAGAAGCCAGAGAGCCGCGTCTCTCAATTTCCTGACGCTTCTTCTTGCACTCGCTGTCGTGGTCCTTGGACATCTAAAGGGAATTGGAGCACCCGGGCTCTTTCCGCTCTCTCTCGCAATACTCTTTAACTTCACAACTGACTTTCGCCTCTCAAGAGCCGCTCGCTTTCTGGTTCCATTGCCGTTTTGGTTTTTCACCGCATGGGCGGTTGGCGAGATTTTTGCCGCCAGATACGGAAAGTGGGGGCTGTTTTTAGGACTCGTTGTCATCCCCATCTACCTGAGAGACGCCCTCGGGAGGCACAAAGGAGAAAATGAAGGAGAAGATGAGCAGATACAGAAAACTGAGTGAGTACTTCAAAGAAAGGTACGGCGTAAGAGTTCAGAGAATACCGATATTCGCGGGCTTCACATGCCCGAACAGGGACGGAACCAAAGGAAAGGGCGGCTGTATATACTGCGACCCTTATGGCGGGGGCTTTTCGACATTTAGAAACCTTCCGATAAAGCAGCAGGTTCTAAAATGGATGGAGATCTACAAAAAGAAGTACAAAAAAGTGAAGTTTCTGGCTTACTTTCAAGCCTTCACGAACACCTACGCTCCTGTGGATGTGTTAAAGAAAAAGTACGAAGAAGCGATCGTGAATGGCGAGATAGTTGGCCTTGACATCTCGACACGGCCGGATGTACTTCCCGAAAAGGTCCTCGATCTTCTGGAAGAGTTCAAAAAAAAGCTTGACATCTATCTCGATCTCGGTCTTCAAACTGTCAACTACAAAACCCTTAAAATCCTGAACAGAGCTCACACGCTCGCCGAATTCATAGACGCGGTGATCAGAGCCAAAAGGCGCGGATTTTTCGTCACGGTCCATGTGATAATAAACCTTCCCTGGGACGATATGGAAGATGTAATAGAAACGGCTAAAATTCTATCGGCACTAAGAGTTGACGGCGTAAAGCTTCATTCACTATATGTCGTAAAGGGAACGAAGCTTGCACAGATGTACGAGAGCGGTGCCATAAAGATAGGAAGCCTGAACGAGTACATAGACAGGGCGGTGACATTTCTGGAATACCTTGACCCCTCGATCGTCATTCACAGGCTTGCGTCAGATCCCCCAAGAGAAGGGACGATCTTTGGAAATTGGGGGCTGAGCAAAAACGAAATAGTAAGGCTGATAGAACAGGAGCTCGAAAAAAGAGGCACATGGCAGGGGAAGCGCTTCGATTACCTGAATGTATAAGGGGGTGAAAGATTGGAAGTCATGGGAAAGATGCTCGTGATACTCGGAATCGTCATGATAGGTTTTGGGCTTCTTCTGATTTTCTGGGGGAAAGTTCCCATACTCGGCAAGCTTCCGGGTGATATAGTAATACGGAAAGGGAACTTTGTCTTTTACTTCCCGCTTGCAACATCGATATTGATAAGTGTCGTTCTGACGCTTATCTTTTACATAATAAGCAAACTAAAATAGGGGGTGCCCGGTTTGAAATCGATTCTGGAGATATACCTCGAAGATCTTCCGCCAAGCGAATTTCCAGACCTTCTGGAGCAAATGGAAGAAAAGGCAAAAAATCTCCTGAGAGAAAACTCACTCGAGTTCGAAAGCGTTAAAGCGGATATGACCGTGAGAAGGCTCGTTCTTGAAATAGACGGCCTGCCACAAAAGCAGCCGGACATGCAGATCGAGCGAAAAGGCCCGCCAGAAAACATCGCCTTCAAAGAAGGAAAACCGACAAAAGCACTCGAAGGTTTCCTGAGAAAGTTCGGCGCTTCCGAAAAAGACATCCAGATAAAGGATGGCTATGTGTACCTTCGCCAGAAGATAGAAGGAAAGCAGACGCTCCAGGTCCTGAAAGAAATCTACCCAAAGCTCATAAACTCACTCGAGTTCAAAAAACCGATGAGATGGGCCGGCGGTGAGTGGGAATTCGTGCGGCCCGTCCATGGTATCCTTGCGCTCCTTGACGAAAATCTCATAGAAATGGAAGTTTTTGGCATAAAGTCTTCGAAAAAGACGCAGTGTCACAGGGTCATTGGAAGGGAAATAGAGATCAAGTCCGCAGATGAATACCGTAAAAAGCTAAAGGAATGCGATGTAATAGTAAGTCTTGATGAGAGAAAGCAAATCATTAAAAAAGCGCTTGAAAGTCTTGAGCTCGATGTCGACATGGACGAAGAGCTCATAGAAGAAGTGGCCTATCTCACGGAATTTCCCAAAGCCGTCGTTGGGAACTTCTCCGAAAAATACCTTTCACTTCCAGAAGAGATCATCGTCACCACCGTAAAGCACCACGAGCGAACCTTCGCCACCATGAAAGAAGGCCGGGTTTCGACCACATTCGTGGCATTCCAGGACGGGCCACAGGAAAGCCCACACATAATAAAGGGATTCGAAAGGGTTATAAACTCAAGGCTCGAAGACGCAAGGTATTACTACGAAAAAGACCTGAAAAGCTCTTTTGAAGAGTGGAACGAAAAATTGAAGGGAATGGTCTTTCAACAAAAACTCGGTTCGCTATACGACAAGGTGGAAAGAATCGTCACGCTCTCAAAAGATCTGGCAGAAGAAGTCGGTTTTAAAGATCTGGAAAAGCTCGAAAGGGCCGCAAGGATCTGCAAAGCAGATATAGCAAGCATGGTCGTCTACGAATTCCCGGAACTCCAGGGAGTCATGGGAAGGATATATGCAACGGAGTGGGGAGAAGACAGGCAGGTGGCCCTGTCGATAGAAGACCATTACAGAGATGTGCCCCAGACCATTCTTGGAGCGATCATAGCGTTCTCTGACAGGCTCGATACGGTCGTCGGCAACTTCCTAATCGGGAATGTCCCATCCGGCTCGAAAGATCCATACGGCCTGAGAAACAAAGTCGACTCGCTCTTTTCCATGGTGGAAAAGTATACCTGGAAGATAAACCTAAAAAAATGGATCGAAAAAACAAAAAAGCTCATCAACATCGAAGGAGACCTTGAAAAACTCTTCTCTTTCATGGAGTCACGCTTCAGAACATTCATAGAAAACTCCGGAATGGAATGGGATGTGGCAAGAGCAGTCCAGCACCTGTGGGAAGAGCCAATAAGGGGGATCCTTTCTGCCAGAGCTCTGAGCGAAATCGTGGACACACCCGAAATAGCATCCCTTCGCGTTGGTTTCGAAAGGGTCCACAACATGACGGCAAAACACGACAGCCTCGAATACGACGGCGCGCTCCTCAAAGAAGAAGCCGAAATCGAGCTCATGAACGAGTTCTTCAGGGTCAAAGGACAGGTCCTAAAAGCGCTTGAAGAGTACGACTACAAAAAAGCTTACGATGCCCTCATAAGCCTCAAACCCTACATCGACAGATACTTCGACGAAGTCTTCGTAATGGTCAACAGAGAAGACCTGAGAAGAAGCAGACTCGGCTTTCTCAAAAACTTAGACGAGCTCTTCCTCAAAGTTGCAAACCTCGCCGAAATAAGCAAAGAGAGAGTACTCAAAGACGGCGGTTGAAATTGAGTGCAAGGTACCTAATGGCATACAAATTGTACAGGTGCCAAGAAGCAACTCTTGTTCATCTAACCATGCCTTTCATATAACATGGCAATGGCAACTTTGCTTGGAGCATCCTCATCAAAGTGACATTTGACTGCGTCCTTTATCATCTCAATAAGCTCTTCCCAAGTGTCTCCTTGCGTGAAGATAGAATACCCTTCAGCCTTGGCTATGTAATCACCATCTTCTGATTCCATAGCAACGAAAACGATCTCTTTTGGTATTTCCATCTTCCCGGCCTCCTCAATTTTTTCAAATGTTCAAAAAGTCCTATATGAATCAGTATACATCTTTTTTCCAAAAGTTTACATCAAGAATCTATATACTCCATTCCATCCGTGTTCTCTATAAGCGATTTCTCAACCCCGCCACAATCTCGCTTTACCCCCCACCATATACCTCAAAATTCTCTCAAGCCTTTCCCTTACTCTACCGTCTTCTTCCTCCCAAAACGCAGCAAAAGATGTCTGTATTTTTAACGAATACATCCTCGCAAACTCCCTCACCACTTCCGGCCTTTTAAACCTCATCCCAAACCTTATCCCATCATACCTTCCGTAGTTCCTTAAATATCTGTCAAAAAGCTCTTTGTCTTTCTCTTTCATCTTAATGTATCTTCGCGTGAATCTTTCAAGCTTTCTCTTTCCCATCCTCGAAAGGGCTTTGCCTGCCGCCTTTTTCCTTCCCTCTATGCATGGATGGGCTTTTACCATCTCTATCACAAATTCCATCGTCTCGTGCCTCTTTCCCATAAGCTTTTCGAACCCTTCAGCGTGCCCGAGCAGCTCGAAGGCTTCTTGGAGCTTGTCTTTCCTTGATATGTAAAGCTTTTTCCTTCTTACCTGCGCCATGTATGTCGCCAAAAACCGCCGCTTCCTTTCCAAAGGCGCCATCTCTTTTATCCTTTCCATCGCTTCTTTGAAAGATGTTTCCACCTCCGTCTTCACCCATTCGTTCCATACGGGAAAGGGAGCTTTGACACCTGCGGGAAATCTCATTATCTTTCTCAGGGTGTCTCCTCTTATCTTTTTCGTTTTCCCAGTTATTATCTCAGACAGCCTTCCTGCTGATACTTTCTCTTTTCTGTAGAGTCCAACTGTGTTTTTGATGAAAGATCTAAGCTCTTTTGTGTTTGGATAAAAAGATATGCCGTATCGCATAAGCAGCGATTTTGCCTCACTTGCAAGCTTTGCATAAGCTTTTGGCACGGGCATGGAAGCTATTATCTTCGCCGTAAACGCAATCAAAACAAGATCAAGGCTTTTTTCAATCTCAAACAATGTATCAAGAGCTCCAAAAAGGTTCCCGGGCTCTTCTCTATAGTACCCAAGCCAAAAAACAGCCCTTTGAGCTATATAGTGAGCCCAAAAGGGATGCCTTTCCTTTATCCTCCATGCCATGCCGTTTAAAGCGCTGATAATACCGGATGGGTGTGATGCAGCTTTTGAGAGTCTGTAAGCTTGGATGTAATGAAACACTGCCTTTGAGATCTGATTCTGCTCTGCCAGTCTTCTTGCCACCGCAAGGTGCAAAAACGCAGCTGCAGCTTCGTCTGTTTCGTATCCCTTCCCCCATGTTCTTATAGGCCTTTTTGGCGACAGGCCAAATGCTTCGGCGTTTATCAGAATTGGCAGAGCGATGCTTCGAGCCAACTTCGACATGAAAGGAAGCCTTTTTTCAAAAGCTCGTAAAGCTTTTCATCGGGCTTTCCAAGATTTCTGGTGATGCTTAGCTTTTCGGCCATCAGGATGTCCCTCGCTGTTGCGGACTCGCACAGCTTCAACGCTTTTTCTATCGCTTCAAGCGCTTTTTCGTACTCACCCTTCCAGATGCATCTGAACACCCTTGCGAAAGCTTTCCAGCTTTCAGGGAAGCTTTCCTCAAGAAGATAGTTAACAAAGGGGCGAGAGCAGCTACCGCACGAAAACAGCGGCAAAAGAACCTCCGGTATCTTTTTCATATCATCCCTCCTGTTTCTGTTATACACGAAAAGTTTCTCGCAGCTCAAGTTTGCAAAAAACTCACACTCCAAAAGCAGCTCTCCAAGCCAATTTCAAAACACCGCCAAATCCCCGTCAAAACTTGAAAACCATATAGGATGCGATAACATCTATGCGGGGGGATGAAATAAATGGAGAAGGC
>JALWSA010000003.1:19841-29993 GCA_026993805.1 Thermotogaceae bacterium
AGAAGCCTCACATCTTTGCGGTGCTGCTCTGCGTTGCCCTTTCGGTCCTTTCTCTCGCTGGCGTTGAAATTTACTTTAGCTCGGTTGGAATCCTGTTTTTCAGGGGTGGTGTCACACTGGACTTTGGCAGCTTTTATGCTTCCTTGGGAATGGGATACATCCCGCCCCTTTCCATAAGCATGGGAGAATCTTACAGCGCAGAATTCAGGGCAGGGGGACAGCTAAACTACACCGGCCTGAAAAACACATTATTTGTACCCTTTACCTTCGACCTTTCCATCGAAACCGGGATAATCGTGGAAAACTATCTTTTTCTTTCCAAAGGCTATAGCGCATCCGTGAGCGCTGAATGTCTTGCACAAATTTTCCCGTTTGAAAACTTCCGCGGCGGGATAACTTTAGGTGTGGTTGCTCCAATATTCTCGGTTACATACTACGAAGAAAAATTCCTATTGACCTTTACTCCCGTGCCTTTGCTCGTACCAGAAGTGGGAGTGGTTATTGGGTTTTAGGTTTAAAAGGGTGGACAGGGCAGCACAACGGTAGGAGACATCATTTGAAGTTGGAACACAAAGCGGCGAGTTAGATATACTATTGTCATTAACTTTGGCTATCATCTCACCTGGGACCCCGGGGGGCGAAAACATGAAAAAGCTGCTCTTTTGCATTTTTCTGTTTCTCGTCTCATTTTCTGCTTTCTCAGCAGTTAAGGTTTTCGTAATCTCTGAGAGCCAGTACAAGTATGACGATATGATAAACCTTCCCATAGCAGAGAAAGATGCCGATGAATTCTACAAGGCGATATCTTCCGTTTGCGGCGCCGAAGTCGTCAGGTTTAAGAACCTTTCTCATGAAAACTTTTACGATTTAGTCGAGCGCTGGGCAAACTCGGCCAAAGAAGGCGACACACTTATCTTTTACTATTCCGGCCATGGAATGAGCAGGGGAAAAAGATTCTACCTCGTTCCATCCGACTTCGATCCATATTATGGATATCCATTGGTTCTATTCGAAGTGTTCCAGGCGTACATCCCAATAGGGGTGAAGGTCCTGTGGATTGTGGATGTGTGCTATTCAAGAAACATTGTAAAGGAAATTTCTCTGAGCGAGCCAAAGATAAAGAAGGAGAATCTTAAGATAGGAAAAGATCAGGCCATGATAATTTCGTGCAGAGGCGACGAAACCTCATTGCCGAGAAAAGATGGCAGTGGAGGGATTTTCACACAGGCTCTCGTTGAAGCTATAAGAAACGAAGTGGACAGAAACAGCGACGGCTGGATAGACGCAGGTGAGCTTTACGAGTATGTAAAAGAAAGGGTAGAAGAGCTGAGCGGCAAAAAGCAGCATCCAATGCTTATAGGAAATAGCAAAATAAAAGCAATTTTAACTCTACAAGGCGCGAAAGAAATGTTCAAAGAATATCTTTCAAGAAAGCTTGAAAGAGGAGAATTAACTTCGAATCAGTTAAACGCAATGGTTTCCATTTTGGATGGAAAATGCAAGATGCCACAAGAGCTTGAAAGATACATTGAAGAATGCCTGAGAATGGGAGAAAACAAGGAAATTCTGCTTCGGATAATCAAATCATATTTGGACAGTATCGAATGCTGGGAAATAAAACACCAAAAAATCCCTGAAGGCAAAAAAGAAGCGCTCTTGACGCTGAAACCCGGAAACGATCTTGCAACAGGAGCGGATGTTTACATAGATGGAAAGCTTGCAGGAAAGATCGACAAAAAAGGAGCTGCCTTTTGGATCCGCGCCGGAAAGCACGAGGTGAAAATCACATCTGAAAGGATAAACGACATATCGTTTGAATTCGTCGCTACAAAAAATGGAAGGTACGAAAAGGTTGTCACGCCAAAGCCCGCCACGAGAGTGGTCAGATTGGTCACGGATCCACCGGGAGCTTACATCTATGTTGACGAAAAGAAGATAGGAAAGACTCCGAAGTTCATCGAGCTTGAAGTTGGAAAAAAGCATGAAATAGTACTTAGAAAGCCGAATTATAAGAAAAAGAAAGAAATTTTAAATATACTGAGCAAAGGGCATGTTTTAGAAAAGAGCTACAAGCTAAAAAAGATAAGGGTAGTAGTGGAATGGCAAAGAGCGCACGGGGGGTACCACCTGGACGAAGCATATTCGATTCAACAAACCAGAGATGGGGGCTACATAGTTGCAGGCGAAGCTATCTCGGAATCCGGAGAAGTAAAAGGCAATCATGGCGGGGGCGATGGCTGGGTGATAAAGCTCGATGAGAAGGGGTGTATCGAATGGTCAAGGGCGCTTGGCGGAAGTGAAGTAGATGATGTGCGCTCGGTTCAGCAGACAAGAGATGGTGGTTTCATACTGGCAGTCTATACCCGTTCAAACGACGGAGATGTCTCCGGCAACCACGGGGACGCAGACTTTTGGATCGTGAAACTTGACAGCAAGGGAAAAATACAGTGGCAAAGGACGCTTGGCGGAAGCGGATGTGATGTCATCTCTACCGTAAAACAGACCGAAGATGGTGGATACATAGCCGTTGGAACAACCGAATCGAACGATGGGGATGTGAGCAGCAGCCACGGCGGGCCAGATATCTGGGTCGTGAAGCTCGATGGCAATGGAAAAGTGCAGTGGGAAAAGACACTTGGAGGAAGCGGCAGGGATGAAGGGTATACAATCATGCCGTCTGGAGACGAAGGCTGCATAGTAGTAGGCTGGACGGCTTCAAGTGATGGGGACCTGGCAGGTGGCAAAGGAGGTTCGGGACTCTGGATCGTTAAACTCGACAAGCGGGGCAACATAGAGTGGCAAAGGCTTGTAAAAACTTTCATTAGCACGGTATATTCAATCGAACAAACCAGAGACGGGGGATACATACTCGCGGGGCATAGATGGTCGTACAACAACCTTTTTGATATCCAAGGAGACTTCTGGGTGGCGAAATTAGACAGCAAAGGAAATTTCCAATGGGAGAGAACATTTGGCGGAAGCGCCGAAGATATCGCTTACTGGGTAGATCAAACGCGTGATGGCGGATACATAGTGGCCGGGTATACATCGTCAAACGACGGCGATGTGAGCGAAAACCACGGATATGCGGACGCTTGGATTATAAAGCTTGACAGCGAAGGCTATCTCGAATGGGAAAAGAGCTTTGGCGGGAAATACGGAGATATAGCTTACTCGATTCAGGAAACGGCGGATGGCGGCTATATCTTTGCAGGATACACGGAGTCCGAGGGTAGCGAACCCGGAAGCTGCGGAGAGTTCCATGGATATCGGGATTTTTGGATAGTGAAGCTCGCGGTTGAAGAGGAGTAAAAGCGACATTTAAGAGGCTCTCGTCATTTGACCTGCGAATGGATTGCAAAACAAAAAGCCCCGCAGAACGCGGGGCTTTACATCACTCGATCTGGACATCTATTACTTTCTTCTTCTCTTCTTCTCTCTTGGGCAAGGTAATTGTGAGAACACCGTTTTCGAATTTTGCTTTGATCTTTTCCGAGTCTACATAGTCAGGAAGTCTGAACGCTCTTTCGAAGGTTCCGTAGCTCCTCTCAACTACATAGTAGTTTCTATCCTTTTCCTCTCTTTCCAGCTTTTTCTCTCCGTGTATCCTGAGCACATTGTCCTCAACAGTTATCTTTATATCGTCTTTGCTCATTCCAGGTACTTCGACTTCTATCATGACCGCATCATTAGTCTCGTAGATGTCGACTGCCGGGTAGTATCCCGTCTCGGATCTTCCACCCCTGAAGAAACCATCGAAGAGCCTGTCAATCTCTCTCTGGAGTTCCCTTAACGGCCTGAAGAAATCGTCCCTCCTTTCGATCAACATAGTCTCACCCCCCTCTTTCCTTCTTTTTTATTGCTGTCCACTTGCCTGCTGCTCTCCGCCCTGCTGCTGTTTGTAGATGTACTCTCCTATCTTCATGGATTCTTTCTGCAGGTCATCGAAGAGCATCTTAACTTTTGCTATGTCGTTCTTGTTTATGGCATCTCTTAGATCTTTTATCATGTTTTCGAGCCTGGTCTTGAGATCGCTCGGTATCTTATCACCGTACTCTTTCAGGGACTTTTCCACATGGTATGCAAGATCGTCTGCCTTGTTCTTGAGTTCTATTTCCTCCCTGAGGCGCTTGTCCTGCTCTTCGTATTTCTTGGCATCTTCTATCATCTTTTGAATCTCATCCTCAGAGAGCTTGTGCCTTCCGGTAACGACCATGCTCTGTTCTTTTCCAGATCCAAGGTCTTTCGCGCTAACATGGACGATTCCATCGCTGTCTATGTCAAACGAAACTTCTATTTGCGGAACCCCTCTTGGAGCCGGCGGAATTCCAACGAGCTTGAAGGATCCAAGGAAGATGTTGTCCTTTGCTACCGGTCTTTCTCCCTGATACACCCTTATTTCGACTTCGGTCTGGTAATCCTCGACCGTGGTGAATATCTTGCTCTTCTTAACGGGTATGGTGGTGTTTCTCGGGATTATGGGTTCAAAAAGCCCACCTTTGACTTCTATTCCAAGCGTGAGCGGCGTTACATCTACCAGGACCACATCTTTGTCCTTTGCGCCTTCAGTTCCGGCGATTATTGCAGCCTGTATAGCGGCACCTATTGCGACGGCTTCGTCCGGGTTCACGCTCTTGTTGGGTTCTTTCCCGAATATGTCCTTGATGAACTGCTGGATCATCGGCACTCTCGTCATTCCACCAACCAGTATGATCTCGTCTATGTCACTCGGCGAGAGTTTTGCGTCGCTCAATGCCTGCTCTATCGGACCGCGGGTCATCTCTACAAGATCCTTCGTAAGAGATTCGAACAGTGCTCTCGTTATTCTCATTTCAAGGTGGAGCGGCCCGCTCTCGGTGACCGCTATGAACGGCAGACTCACCTCTGTCTCAAGCTTCGTCGAAAGCTCAATCTTTGCCTTTTCTGCGGCATCTCTGAGTCTCTGGAGCGCCTGTCTATCTTCCCTGAGATCTATCCCGTGCTGCTTTTTGAACTCCTCGGCCATCCAGTCTATAAGACGCTGATCGAAATCGTCCCCACCGAGGTGATTGTTACCGGATGTAGCTATAACCTGTATCACTCCATCGCCTATTTCGAGTATGGAGACATCGAATGTTCCTCCACCGAGGTCGTAGACCAGAACTTTCTGCTCACCTTTCTTATCGAGTCCGTAAGCGAGAGCGGCAGCAGTCGGCTCGTTTATTATCCTCAAAACCTCGAACCCTGCTATGATACCCGCTTCCTTCGTCGCTTGTCTCTGGGCATCGTTGAAGTAAGCGGGACATGTTATAACCGCCTTCTTTATCTCACCGCCAAGGTAGCTCTCGGCGTCTTTCTTGAGCTTTTTGAGTATAAACGCGCTTATCTCCTGCGGCGTGTACTCCTTGTCGTCTATCTTGACCTTGTAGTCCGTTCCCATCTTCCTCTTTATCGACTTTATGGTTCTCTCGGGATTGAGTATTATCTGGCGCTTTGCAGGCTCGCCAACGAGTATCTCCCCGTTTTTACCGAAAGCCACAACAGAAGGAGTTATCCTGCTCCCCTCTGCATTGGGTATAACCTCAACGCTTCCATCGTCTTTCATCCATGCGATAACGGAGTTCGTTGTTCCAAGATCTATACCGACCACATACTCTTTCGCCATCTTCATCCCCCCTTCCACTCTTTCCAGACGGCATTATACCCACAGGGTTCAAAGGTTTGCAATATTTTGCTTTGTAATTATGACAGCGGCTAAGTTTGGATATAACACGAATTCTGATAGCATAATATTTTTGTAATATAATCTTATAGCACTCGTTACTATAGAATGCTAAAAAGGATATTGTGGTAGAATTCAAGGGCCGGAGGTGATCGAATGAATCCGGAATACAGAAAATCAATGCTCGAATCGGAAATACAAAAACTCTTGAGCGAAGCCGTCTCTCTTCTGAGAGACCCAAGGATAAAAAAGGAATTCATTACGATTTCACGTGTTGAGCTTTCAAAAGACAAGAGATACGCTGATATATATGTGAGTTTTCTAGGAAGCGCGGAAGAAAGAAAGGAAACAGTTGAGCTTTTAAACCATGCCAAGGGGTTCTTTAGAACCTACCTTGCAAAGAACCTGAGAATATACACCGCACCCGAGGTGCGCTTCCACGAAGACAAAGGTATAGAATCGAGCGTTAGGGTGAACAAGCTGCTGAAGGAGCTTGGTTACGACGCTCTTGAAAAGCTTGAAAAAGAGAAAAAGAAAAAAGAAGAAGAAGATTGATCACTCGAGTATGCCTTTGAGCGCCGCCAAAAACATGTCGTTCTCTTCTCTCTTTCCTATGGTCACCCTGATTCCGCCCCAAAGGGCTCTCACATAGACCTTGCGCTCTGCAAGTCTTTTCTGCACTTCAGGGGCGTTCTTAATCTTGAAGTAGAGAAAGTTCGTCTGGGACGGGAAAACCTCTATCCCGATCTTTTTCAGCTCTTCTTCGAGCCTCTTTCTTTCCATTTCAATCTCTTTTATCTTTCCAAGGAAAACCTCCCTGTTTTTCAAAATCTCAACGGCCAGTTTCATTATGAAAGATGACATGTTGTACTCGTCCCTTACTTTTTCTATCCTTTCCATCATCGATGGATTGGCTATTATGTAACCAAACCGCTGGCCGGCGAACGCGAAGGCTTTGGAGAAAGTTCTCAAGATAACGAGATTCTCGTACTCCTTCAATAGCTGAACCGCCGTGTTCCAAGAGAATTCGAAATAAGCTTCGTCCACGACCACGATCGCCGGGCTGTTCAGAAGTCTTAAAATCTCCTCATCCTTGAAAATATGGCCTGTTGGATTGTTGGGATTTGGTATGAATACCATATCTCCTTCGCCGAGATCGACCTCTGGCAGCTTCATATCATCGATGAGAGGAAATTCCTCATAATGGAGCTGCATGCCTTCGGCGAAGGTGTAG
This sequence comes from Thermotogaceae bacterium, assembly GCA_026993805.1. Taxonomy (GTDB): domain Bacteria; phylum Thermotogota; class Thermotogae; order Thermotogales; family Thermotogaceae; genus JALWSA01. The sequence continues at coordinate 26,777 of JALWSA010000003.1, forward strand.
TAGTAAAAGTATGTGGGTGGGAAAAGAACTACTCTTTTTGGGCGAAGATCCATAAGGAGCTGAATTGCTCCATCGGCTCCTGGGGTAACGGTGATCCAGTCTCCGTCTATGAAGTTTGCCCTCCCAGTCTCCCTGATGTAATCCACTAAAGCTTCTCTCAGCTCTGGCGTTGGGGCTTCTGTGTACCTCGCTATATAATCCCCGTCCATCTCCTGGGCCACCTTCAAGAAAAGCTCTTTCGGAAAACCGAAAGGATTCTCGTTGAAGTTAAGCCTCGCCTCCATAGCAGCCACCTCCCTATCTGTTGTCTCTGAGAAGTCTTGGAAGGAGAACCAGACTGAATGTCGCACTCGAAACCATGGTGACCCACATTATCATTGCAAGGTAAAGGTGTATCTGGAGCGGTGAAAAAAACATCGGCGTGTACCCGATTGCAAGTCCAAATGCGTTTGCAAGAATCGGGGTTGAAACCCCTCTCAAGGCCTCCTGTCTCCCGAATTCCCTGTGAAGGGCGGTGTAGTGTATAGCGTAGTCTATGCCTACTCCTATGGTTATTGCAGCCATGATGGTCGTCGTGATATTGAGCGGTATGTGTGCATATCCCATGAATCCAAAAAGGACTATTAGGGTAAGAGATATTGGAACAATTGAAACGAGTGATGTTCTGAAGCTGCGGGTCATTAGGAGGAGCATCGAAAAGACTATCGCCATGGCAAGGATGATCGATTCCACTTGAGCTGGAACAATCCTTTCGTTTAGCTCTCTCAGAATGTAAGGAACTCCTGAGACCGTCAGGTGTTCTCCCTTTAAAGTCCTCTCAAGACTCTCGAGATCTGCATCCTCATCAACGCTCATCATCATCCTAAAGCTTCTACCCTTCATGAGCATATCAACGCTACTCGGATCCGCCCTTCTCAAAAGCAGATAAACCAATTTCGCGGCCTTTGGATATCCCTTTTGACCGTAAAGCTTCTCTCCCATCTTCTCCAAAAGATCGTATATCGAAAATGCGTATTCGACCGCTCCGGAACTCTCAAGATTCCTTTCAAGACTTAAAATACGCTCCGCGCTCTCCTGAGAGAGTGGATCCTTCATCTCCCCAACCGCGAAAACCGGCAACGCAAACCCGGTCTTTTCCTTCACTTCCTCAAAGCTCTTTCTAACAGCTGTCCACGACCTGTAAAAGGATATGACCGAAAAGTGTTTCTTCAACATGAAGATACCAGGCGCCATCGCTGCCACTATCAGAACCACAACCCAAACCCAGTACTTCTTAGAGAACAGAAGAGAAGATCTTTCGCTTGAAGCGATCTTTTTAAAGCTTCTGAAAGGCACGATCGCGGGAAGAAAAAGCCATGTGGAAATGGCGGCAAAACCGAGTCCTATAGCTGAATAAAAACCGAGCTGTCTTAACCCCACCGCGGGCAGAAAGACGAAAGAGAGAAAACCAGCCATTGTGGTGAGAGTTGTCATGATCATGGCGATCCCAACTATTTTCAATGTCTTCTCAACTCCCTTGGGACCGCCTTCAGTTTCAAGATAATGGGACATGAAATGCAGCCCATCCGCACTTCCAAAGACTATGACGAATATCGGAACAAGAACCGTGAGAATGCTCAAATCCTTTGAAACCCAGCCCATGAGCCCCAAACTCCAGGCAGCGGCCATACCGGCCGGAGCCAGTGAAAACAGAGCAGATTTAAAAGAGCCGAGCTTCACGGCAAAAACCGATATCATCACAAGGACAATGATCGGAATGAAGGTGAATATGATCATAAGAACATACCCGAATATTTCCTGCTCTATGAAAGCATTTCCAGAAAGTGAGCAGTCAACTCCCTTGAGTTCCATTTTCAAAGCCTTTAGCGTTTCGGGGATATTTGCATCTTTTTTCAGCACCACTGTTAAAAAGAAAAATCCATCTCCAAACCTTTTTATAGGGGAGCTTCGAAGCATGGAAAGAACATCTTCGAAATTGCTCTCATCCACCTTCGAGATCTTAACAACCCTGAAACCTTTGAAAACGCTCTCCGGAACCCCGATAACCTTCAAAACACCTTCAACGCCTTCAAGCCTTTTCTGGAGAGCCAAAAGCTCATTCAAAACCTTTGGAGAGATCTCACCTTCAAATTTCACGAGAACTCCTATCTGGTCCCCGCTCGAAAACTCCTCTTCCATTTTCTTGAGAATCGCCTCGTACTTTGACTCACCGCCCCAGAGAGCCTCAACATCCGTGTTTATATGAAGCCGCAATATCCCAAAAAGTGCGAAGAGATTCATCAAAAGAATTATCAAAAGAAAAATCTGTGGCTTTTTAGCCGCTATTTGTGAATATTTTTTCACGCACATCCCTCCTAAAACAGCTGAAAACCGCCAGAAATCGATTATACAAAAAATGGGGGCAAAAGCCCCCATCTTTTTCATTGGAGTCTTTTTTATCCTTCAGGAAAGCCCAACAACCGTTCCGTCCTTAAGAACATCAAGCTTCAGAGCGTTCGGCACCTTTGGAAGACCCGGCATTCTCAGTATGTCCCCGGCTAGGACCACTACGAACCCGGCTCCCGCGGAGATCTCGAAATCCCTCACCGTGAAGGTGTACCCCTGGGGAGCTCCCAATTTTTTCGGGTCGTCGCTTATCGAGCTCTGTGTCTTCGCAACGATTATCGGGAGTTTGTCGAACCCGAACTTCTTGAGGAACTTCAGCTTGCTCTTCGCTTGCGATGTGTACTCCACCTTTCCAGCCCTGTATATCTCCTTCGCGAGGATCTCTATCTTCTCCTCTATCGGCATGTCCCATTTGTAGATCGGCTCGTACTGAGCATCCTTTTCGAGCTCCTCGAGAACCTTCTTCGCGAGCTCCTCGGCTCCTTCTCCACCCTTCGCGAAAGCCTCGTTTATCGCTATCTTCGCCCCGAGGTTTTCGACGAAGTCGATAACCGTTCGGAGCTCTTTGTCGGTATCGGAGAAGAACCTGTTGAGAGCCACGACGACGGGGAGCTTGAATTTCTTGAGGTTCTCTATGTGGACCCTGAGGTTCTCGAGCCCTTTCTTAAGAGCCTCGATATCCTCGACTCCGGCTTTCGCGTCCTCGAGCTTCTGACCACCGTGGTACTTGAGTGCCCTGACGGTGGCGACGAGAACGACGACCTGTGGTTTGAAGCCGGCGGTCGGGGAGACGAAGTCGAGGAACTTCTCGGCTCCGAGGTCGGCTCCGAAC
>JALWSA010000004.1 GCA_026993805.1 Thermotogaceae bacterium
CTTGTGAACACCTCATCACCATTCAAAATAGGAGCTACGTCTTCGATGAGTTCTTTCCAATCCTTTCTGGAGAAGACCCTGACCAAAGATTTACCTACTATGCTCTCTGGCGAGTCGAAATTGAGAAACTCGGCGAGCTTAAAATTGGCATACAATGCTTTTTTGCCGTCATGGATGAGCACACCGTCGCCCAATATATCGAAAATGGAGAGGCTCTCCTTTTCCAGCCTTCTCAGCACCGGCCCCACTAAGAACGCCCCCCACCAGGTGTATTAAACCAAAATATTTCTAAACATTCAAAAAGCTCTTACTTTCATAATACACCTTTTTTACTCTTTCCAAAGTGCAAACTCTAATTTGTGTTCAGATCCATAAAAATTCACGCTCAAAAATTCGCTTCAATAATCGGTAAAGCACTGGTCCAGTTTGAGATACAGGCTGAAAAGCTTCTTCACCCTCCTGAACACTTCTATGTCCTCGGGGTCGAAACTGCCATAACCTTTCTTCATAAAAACAATCACCATAGCAACTTTACCTTCAACGGAAATGGGTACAGAAAACACGGAAACGGAAGATGCGCTATCTCCGTTCTCAGATTCAAGTCCCATCTCAACCGCTGGATATCCCGGTTCGTACATCTCTCTGGCTTCCTCGAATGCATCAAAGATAGGCTTTATCCTTTGTACTTCCAATTTCTTTAAAGAGAAGTCACTGAACCCGCAATATTCTATTGTGTATTTTCCATCCTTCAGATTTACCAAAGTCATATTCATATCTGGTATAACATTTTTTAATCTATCATGTATTTCCTTTGCCATTTCTGAAAGAGGCACGTCTTCACCTAAAGCCTTATTAGCAATCAATTCCCCAACTTTGAATAGACCTTCCAAAACTTCTCTTTTGGCATTCTCCTGAAGATAAGGTGTGAATATACTCAAAGCTGCCAATTTGCCACGAAATTCGATCGGAAATATGTTGAACTTGAGGATGACACTTCTTCCGTCTCTCGTAAAAACTCTTTCCAATATGGGCGGAAGTAACTCACCTTTTAGGGCTCTCTCAATCCTGCTGAAAACAACATTTTTGTATTCAACTGGAACGAGCTTGTAAAGATCGAAATTCATTATCTCCTCTCTGCTTCGAAATCCCAATATCGCTGCTGCCGCATCATTGGCATAATAAACAACCTTTTCCCCATGTATGAGGACACCGTTGACCATGTATTCGAATTTTCTTAGATCGTCTTCTTCTATTTTCATATACCTATTAAAAGGGACATTTCTTTTCATTCTTCTCAAAGTATAACATTTTATCGGCTTTGTAAAGTGCTTTATCCAGATCCTTTATATCCTCCATAACAGCGATTCCAGCCGAAAAAGTTGGTTCGTGGCCTATCTCTTCCACCACGGGCATGTTTGCCCTTATCCTATCCAACACCATATTCGCTACTTCTTCGTCTCCGCCCTGCAGGAGTAGCAAAAACTCATCCCCTCCCCATCTGACGAAGACATCGCTGTCCCTGATAACCTGCCGCACTGAGCTTGCAAAAGATTTTAGAACAGAATCCCCGGCTTTGTGACCAAACACATCGTTTATTCTCTTTAAACAGTCGACATCAATGAAAACCAAAACAAATCTGCTTTCGAGGGCCCTTTTCTCCACCCACTCCATGAAATACCTTCGCGTCATTGCACCTGTTAAAGGATCCCTCATCGCCATATTTTCGTACTTTTTAGCGTCTGTCCGCATTCTCTCCACATATTTGAATATCCTCATTGCCACAGCTATTTGAGAACCTATTATCCTTAAAAAATCCAGTACTTCAGGATCCATGGAATCATATCCAGGTTTCAAAAACGCAACTACTCCCATGAGCTTTCCTTCTGCCATCAAAGGAAAACCGAAATAAGAAACCGGTCCCTTTTCTGGCAACATGGAAACTATCTTACATTCTCCGCCCTGAAGCTCACTTTTTACGTCCGGATAATAAGCACCCTCTCTGCCAGATGCAACGCTGACGAAAAGAGGGCATTTCCCCTCAACATCTAACTGAAAGCCGCTCAATTTCTTCCCCATAAATTTTCCAAAAATTATCTTCATTTTATTGCCCACACGAATCCCAACCACCATGCCTATATTAGGT
>JALWSA010000005.1 GCA_026993805.1 Thermotogaceae bacterium
GGTTTATTCCGAGCTTTGAGAGCCCTTTCCTTATCTTTTCTCCGAAAGGTCCCCTTCGCAGGTCCGCGAGTTCTCTCTTGTACTTTTCTATGTTCTCTGAAAGATCCTTTCCGGTGATGTCCTGAGCAATACTGTATCCGGCGATGTAGCCTTCTGCCATTGCGCTTGTCGCTTCTTCTATTCCCGCCAAATCCCCCGCCACGAAGACGTTCTTTTGGTTTGTTCTCATGTTCTCGTCTCTGAATGGTATCTGCCCGCCAAGCTCAGGGATGAAGACTATCTTCACTCCGAGCTGGCTTGCGAGCTCTATCGAAGGCTGCAGGCCCACGGCAAGACATATCGTGTCCGCGACGATTTCCCTTTCCGTTCCGGGTATCGGACGGTATTTGTCGTCCACCTGCACTATTACGGCGCCCTTTACCCTTTCCCTTCCGACGGCCTTCACTATGGTATGGCGAAGGAGTATCGGGACTCCCATCCTTCTGACTTTGTTTGCGTGGACTTCATACCCACCGACTCTGTCTGCTATCTCCACGATCGCCCTTACATTTCCGCCAGCCTGCATTATCTGGTACGCGACAATGAGTCCGATGTTTCCCGCACCCACTATCAGGAAGTCTTCTCCAGGAAGCACGCCGTACTGGTTCATCAGCGTCTGGACTGCTCCGGCTCCGTATACTCCGGGAAGCATGTTGTTCTTAAAAGGTATGAACCTTTCGGAAGCGCCGGTAGCCAAAAGGACATAATCATAAGATATCTCGATGTTTTTGTTCTCTCTCCTGTCGTAGGCAACGGCTACATCTTCGTAAAAGCCTATGAGCGTTGTTGCTAACATGTACTTTATTCCGAGATCTTTAACTTTGTTTCTCAGGATTTTGGCTATCTCGAATCCTCTCGTTGAAGCGTAAAATCCTTCGTGACCGAAGAATTTGTGAGTCTGCTTTACGAGCTGGCCGCCAAGCTCAAGACCTTCGTCAATGATCAAAACATCCACGCCGTTTTCGGCGGCCGCTATCGCTCCTGTAAGACCTGCCGGTCCTCCTCCTACGATCAGAAGCTGCGTCTTTACCATGTCGGCATCCCCCTCCCTTTCTGCCTCTCAACCCTCATCCCTTCTCTAACGCGTGTTATGCACGCGCGCACATTTGGAACCCCATCTACTACAACCAAACAAGACGAGCACTTCCCGATGGCACAGAAAAATCCCCGCGGCCTTCCCTTTTCCGTCCAGCCGAATATGTCATAGCCGTTGGCTATGAGGGCAGAGGCGATCGTGTCGGTGGGTTTTGCCTTGAGTGGCTTACCTTCAAAATAAAATGTAATGGTTTCCTGGCCTTCGAACTCCAAAATGGGATGAGCCTCTATTCTCCTTTCCAAAACTGCATCCCTCCCAAGCGAGAATTCTAACATTCTGAGCAACACTCTCTCAAAAACCCCGCTTAATGTGACAAGCATATTCACATACTCTGTGGGGATGGAGATAAGGAAACGGGAAAAGATAGGGAGAAAGATATCCGTGGAGGGATAGGATGGCGGTGAAGGGAAAGGCAATAGCGAAGAGCCTTTTTGTAGCATTTATATTGGCAATAGCGATTTTGTTTTCTCATTATCTTTACTTCGAGTCCAAGAGACTCGAAGCTTGCGGTATTGACCTTTTTAAAGACTGGAGAAGCTATATAGCATACGTCATGTCGAAGATCCCTTATGTGAAAGACAGAGTCCAGTACACTCCCTTGAAGATAGGGAGCCCGGCTGAGTATTACAAGGAGGTCATGGAAGGGGTTTTGGTTGAAGTTGGAAAGAGGATGGAAGAGGTTGAGAGGAAAGAAAAGGAAGTTGAAAAGCTCAAATCTGAATATGAGGCGGCTTTGAAAGCACTTAATGATATAAGGAGTAGGCTTGAGGAAAAGATAAAAGAGGTGGAGCAGGTTAAAGAAGTCTATATCAGCGGTCAGGAGAAGGTGAAAGAACTCGCTGACCTGCTAAAGGTTTCAGATCCCGAAGAAATAGCTCCAACCCTGGCTCAGGATTCCATCTCTATCGATACCCTCGCCGCAGCTTTGTCTTTGCTGCCGAAGGATCTTTCAGCCGAAATGATTCAAGCTCTTTCCAAAGTAAATTCTCCAAAAGCTGCGAAAGTTATCGCAAGGATAGGAAGTGTGGAAGGAATTATCCAGAGGATAAAAGAAGAAGAAGGTGCGCTTTCCAAAAAGTTGGAAGAATACGCCAAAGTGCAAGCTGATCTACTTTCCTTAAAAGCCTTCAGAGAAACTCTTAAAGGTTACTTTATGTCAATGGATTCTTACGAGGTTGCGGATCTTCTAAGCAAGCTAAATCTAACGACCGAAGAGCTCGTTTCTGTTCTTAACCTTCTAAGTGCGGAAAAAAGGGCTGAGGTTTTGAGAGTACTTCAGAGGAACTTCCCTGAGATTTTCAGGAAGCTTGTTGAAAGAGGGGTGGGAAGTTGAGCCCAACTCTCATGAACCTTTTAAACAGGTTGGAGAAAGTGGCTTCGGAGAAGGGTGCTAAGGATGTCCAAAAGGGAAAGGGAGAGGGTCAGGAGAGTTTCACAAAAGTCCTCGAGAAGATGGCGCGCAAGTTGAAAGATAAGGCTTCTGATGATAAAAGCAAAGTTAATGTTGAGCAAAAGTTTAATGAAGCGGCCGAAAAGGCGAAGGATAGCCTAAAGAGGATGCTGGAGTCGCTTATAGGATCCTTGAAGAATGGAAGTAAGAGTGTCAGTGTTAGTGATGAAAAAGATGTGCCAGAGTTGAAAAGGAGCAATGGCAAGATTTCTGGTACCACGAAAGGAACGTCTAATAAAGGTTTTGGGCTTTCTCAAAAATGGCTTGAGAAGTCGGAAGCTTTAGGCAATAGAAATGTTAAGGATTCCAAGTCAGGAATGGTAAAAGAGGAGCCGTTCAGGGTGAAAGCCAATGGAACGGAAGAAAAGGAAGTTATTTTAAAGATGTCAGAGAAGGTAAATGACAGTGAATCAAAGCACAAAAATGCGGTTCATTTCAAAGAAACAGTGCTGGGTGCAAAGAAGATTAAGAACGAGAAAAATGTGGCGGAAAAGCTTTCACAAGAAACTCGGCAGCTCGAGAGAACACTTACAGCCTTTTTGGAAATTCAAGGTGATGTTGTTGCTGATACAAACAGAGGAAGTAAGAAAATTCATGGAACATCAAAGGTGCAGCCTTTCATCGGAAAAAGCACTGCCCAGAAAGATGGCCCCGTTTTCACCATCACATCAGAGGAGCTTTCGAAGATCGTTCGTGCTATTAACGATCTTCTTCAAAAGAGTGAGTATCTTGTTGTTGTCAAGGAGAAGAAAAAGGTGGAGGGTTATGATAAATTCGTTCATTACATTAGGAAAATTCAGTCAGATGTCGTAGGCGGTAAAAAGGCACCAAAGGTTCTGACTGTTAAGGAATTGGTCATAAGGATAGAGCGAGAGAAAAGGGTAACTCATCAGGAAGCGCCGAAACCTGCAAAGATAAAGATAGACATAGAACCGGATTTGCTGAAGGTTAAAAAGCTCACAGAGAAACTTGGATATGAGAAAGCCTATCTCAAAAATTCTCCACAGAAAAATAATGAAGGAGCATATGAGTTCAAAGACGAGGTTGGTTTTAAGGGGCTCGAATCCAGGAAGGGCACTGTGGTATCAGGAAAAACTCCGGGTGTTCAGGAAAGAGTGAGCATGGATGAGCTGATCGAGCGAGTGGAAAGGTCGGCGAGAATGGCATCTAAGACAGAGAGTTTCAGAGAAAGAGCTTTCTTCAAGCTTGAGCCCCCTAAATTGGGAAACGTCGAAGTCGAGTTGGTGAAGAAAGGTCAGGATTTGCAGGTTGTCTTTAGGGTGGAAAGCATCGATGCAAAAAGACTAATAGAAAAGAGGATCGAGCATCTTTCACAGAGGCTCGAGGCCCAAGGATTCAATGTAGATAGGATTGAGGTCAAAGTTGAGAAGGAGCAGCAGGAAAGAGGAGACAGATGGCAGGACGAGGAAAGGGGCCAGCAGGAAGAGAATGATCAAAATAGGAGGAGAAGAAAAGATGAGAAAGAAGGTGATAAGTCGTGATGATGTCAGGTCCTGATATGTCTACGGTGTATTTGAATACCCTTTATGGAAACCGGACCAACAAGAAAGGAAAGGAGTTGGATAAAGACGCTTTCCTTTTGCTTCTGCTCACCGAGCTCAAGAATCAGAATCCCCTTGAGCCACTCGATAACAAAGACCTGATAGCCCAGCTTTCGCAGCTCACATCCCTTGAGCAGATAACGAACATGACGAAGTCCGTTACGGACTTCATAAACGCAAATGTAAACTTCATGAAGGCGCAGGCGGCATCCATGATAGGTAAAAATGTGGTAGTCAGGGCTAACGATCTTACCCTGCAGGATGGTAAAGCTTCACCGATATTCTTCAATCTTCAAGAACCGTCCAGGATCATTGTGAAGATAGTCGATTCGAGTGGAAAAGAAGTTTTCTACAAAGATCTCGGGACTTTGAGTGCGGGTCTTCAATACTTTACCTGGGATGGAAAGAGTACAGAAGGAATAGCCTTGCCAGACGGCAAGTATTATTATTCGGTTTTGAAAGTTAATCCGGATGGGACGGTGGAGGATATCGGCGGGCTTGAGCAAGGAAAGGTAGAAGCTGTGCAGTTTGATTCGGGCCAGATTTACCTTTTGATCAACGGCAAGCGTTACCCCATAACCTCCATAGTGGAGATATCCTGAAGGAGGGTGAGAGGCTATGATGAGATCTCTTTTCAGTGGGATAACTGGATTGAGAAGCTTTCAGACGGCCATGGATGTGGTCGGAAATAACATAGCAAACGTCAACACCCCCGGTTTTAAAGCTTCCAGAATCACTTTCCAGACCACACTTTCTCAGCTTTTGAAAGGTGGTAGAGCACCAACGGGGCCGTTGGGTGGAATAAATCCAATGCAGATAGGTCTCGGGGTTAGAGTTGCCTCGATAGATAAGATAATGACGCAGGGATCTTTCCAGAATACGGGTAAAAAGACGGATCTTGCCATACAGGGTGATGGTTTCTTCATTTTGACAGATGGTACCATGAGGTACTACACAAGAGCTGGTAACTTCGATCTCGACATGAATGGAAATCTCATACAGGTTTCTACGGGTTTCAAGGTCTTGGGATGGAAGGCCATATTCGATGCAGCGAGTGGTAGGAGGTACATAGATACCAACCAGCCCATAGGTGAGCTCCAGATAAGTGCAGGAATGACACTCCCCGCCAAGAAAACGACTCAGATGAAGATGGAAGGGAACCTGAAGTCTGACGTCGGCTTCAAGAGCTTTCAAATCACTCTGAAGGACAGCAGCAACGTGGATCACAATTTGAAAGTGTGGTTTGAAAGAGGAGGCCAGATTTCCAGTGATTCTACCAATCCATTTTCCGATACCCAAAGATACATATTCTATGTGGATGGAAACGGAGATGGTGTGCCAGACTATGCCGGATTCACGAATATGGATAAATTCGGGAATGTCACGTCTTCCGGAATAAGTAGTGATGTTGCCAATGGGTCCCAGGCTGCCACGAGTGACGACACCATTACCATAAATCTTGGTGGCAATTACAGCGGATACTTCGCGGTTGTGTTGGAAGGCGGAGGAGACGTAATATACAAGGTTGAGCAGATTAACGGAAACACCGTAACTATAAACGACGACAGGATAAGCAACGGTACAACTTACAATTGGAAGATAATACCTGTGAGCGAAACTTACACCGATCCGTCTGGATCGCATACCCTGGGTACTTCAGTGGATGTAGCCACTGGAGCCACGCTTGCCATTACCAATAACGGTCAATTCAAATTCTATGAAGCTGACAACCCAACGAATTTTGTTGTTCCCGATTATCAGCCTCCGAAATACACTACATCTGTTCTCGTCTACGACACGCTCGGGAATTCCTATCAGGTTTACTTCGAATTCGTGAAACTGGGCTATGTAGATTCCACTCACAAAAATGTTTGGATATGGAAGGCTTATACACCCACTGGTGAGACTATAGATTACAGATCAGATGAAAATACCGTGGTGAGCAACGCGCTCGGTGGAGTCATCAATTTCGATGATACTGGAAGAATAAGCGACTACGGTTCTATCGGTGATTTCGATTCCTCTGGTACCGTTGAGACAAACGATATAAATTGGAACGGCCAGGTTAAGTACATATCCTTCGATGCTTCGGCTAACGGTGACAGCAGAGTGACAGTTAAAGTCGGGCTCGATGAAGTCACGCAATTTGCCGGGGAGTTTTCAGCAGCAGCCAGCTGGCAGGATGGGTATCCGCAGGGGACACTCCAATCTTTTGCGATTAACGAATATGGAGAGATAATAGGTACCTTCAGCAATGGACTCACAGATGTCCTTGGGAAAATAGCGTTGGCCGTTTTCAACAATCCGGCAGGTTTGAACGAGATAGGACAGTCCCTCTACGTTGAGTCACCGAACAGCGGCATTGCCAAGATAGGGGAACCAGGAACAGGTGGAAGGGGTTCTTTAATCCCCGGTGCACTTGAAATGAGCAATGTCGATTTGGCGGAGGAATTCACTAAGATGATAATCGCTCAAAGGGGCTTTCAGGCGAATGCGAGGATAATAACCACATCCGATCAGATTCTTGCGGAGCTTGTCAACATAAAGCGCTGATGTAATGACGGAGGCGCTTGGTTATGATCTGGGTTACAAGGTTAAATGGAGATAGATTCGTTATAAATGCAGAACTCATAGAAACCATTGAAGCGAATCCCGATACGACAATAACGCTTTACAACGGTAATAGGTATATAGTTAAAGAGTCTGTCGAGGAGATCGTTAACCAGGTGATAGAATACAAAAGGAAGATATTTCTTAGATTTTTAGAAGAGGATTCGGGGTGATCCTTGATGGACATAGCGACGATAGGTGGTCTCGGGCTTGTTATGGCGGCTCTATTTATAGGTATAGCAACTGGAGGGGGAGACTTCGCCGCTTTCATCGATATACCTTCTCTGTTCATTACCGTTGTGGGATCCATCGCAGCTACGATGGTTTCTCAGCCAAAGGAGTATGGGTTTAAATTTGTTCAAATAATGCTTTCTACCATAAAAGAGCCAAAGCTCGACTTTATAGGTATGATAAGGACACTTGTGTCTTTCTCTGAAAAGGCAAGAAGGGAAGGTTTGCTCTCTCTGGAAGAAAACCTTGAAGAACTTGAAGATCCTTTCTTGAAGAAAGCGCTGCAACTTGTGGTCGATGGTACGGATCCGGAAGTTCTGAAAGGAATGCTCTACGCGGAGATGGATCTTTTTGAAGAAGAGCTTGGATCCGAAAGGGCGGTTCTTGAAGCTGCGGGTGCGTATGCTCCTGCTTTTGGAATGATAGGAACGCTCATAGGATTGATTCAGATGTTGAAATCTCTGAACAATCCGGAGACGTTGGGACCATCTATGGCCGTTGCTCTTATAACCACGCTTTACGGAGCTGTTCTGGCTAACGGAATGTATCTTCCAATGGCAGATAAGCTTTCAAGACGTTCGGTCAAAATACTGCAGCTCAGAAGAATGATATTGGAAGGCGTTCTGTCTATACAGGCAGGAGAAAACCCGAGAATATTGGAAGAGAAACTCAAGGCTTATTTGCCTCCGAAGGATAGGGAGACTTACGAAAGGGAGGCTCAGGAGGCGACAGCCTGATGGCTAAGAAGTGTGAGTGTAAGAAAGGCGCTCCGCAATGGATGACAACATACGGTGATATGGTGACATTGCTTCTGACATTTTTTGTCGCGATGATATCAATGGCGACGATAAGTCCCGGTAAATTCCAGCAGGTAGCGGCGGGGATAAGGCTCGCTTTTGGCGGAACTCCTCCGAGCGTTCTCATGGGAGGTAGATCTATAGTAAAGAAACCTTTGATATCTGCGGAAAAGGGGATGTACGAAGAGCTTCTCAAACTCGTTGCAGATCCAAAATATAAAGGAAAGATAACGGTGCAAGAGAGAAAGGAAGGAACGCTTATAACTTTAAAGGATATGGTTTTTTTCGAATCTGGCAGTGCAAAGCTAACTAAAGATGCAAAGGAAATTCTGGCAAGGGTTGGAGCTATAATAATAGAGCACACACTCAACACTTTGGAAATATACGGTTACACCAATGACGTTCCCCTGCCACCCAACTCCATCTATGCTTCGAATTGGCACCTCGGAGCTGCAAGAGCTGCGAGTGTTGCGAGATTTTTCGCGTATGAACTCAAAAGAGTTAGAGAAGTCGAAAAATTAGCAGAGATAAGAGCGGGTAGGTTTGACATCGATATGTATTACGATCCCGATAGATTCGTTCCCATAGGGGTTGGAGATAAGGCGATTTTAAAAGAGAAGAAGGTTTTAGACCAGTGGAGGGATGCACAGCTTTCGATAATAAACGAGAAATTTAAGAGAGGGGAACTCAGCAAAACGCAATGGCAGGTTGAAAGAAGGAAAATAGAAGAAAAGTATGCGAATGACCTAAGGCAGTTGAGGGATAAATATAGGAGAATAGATATATTGATAAAGAAGGAGACGATGTGAGGAGGTGCTGAAATATGCCTGAAGAAGAAGCCCAGCAGCAGGATCAGAATCAAAAGAAGAAAAAAGGAGGACTTCTTTCTATAATAATTTCGGCTCTAATTTCAGCTACCGTGGCCTTCGTTGTGCTGCTTTTCATGGGTCCCATGATGTTGGGACAGAACCAGACGCAGCAGGGTCAGGGAGGAGAACCCGGGTCTGCAAAGTTGGTGCAGCCAAGGGAAATAACTGCCGTGTTGATTTCTCAAGGGTCCAATGAGACGTTTCCACTTAAGGGTGCTCGAGAGGTAGTGGTTCTTGATTTCTTGACCTTCAAGGTTGGAAGCGATGCTTGCAGGGCTGCTATAGCTGAGAAGAAACCGGAGATAATGGACGCACTCTCTAAGATATTCTTCAGCAAAGAAAAGTCAGAACTTTCCACAGCAGCTGGTATAGAGCTTCTCAAGAGTCAGATAAGGGATGCGGTTAACAGAATCACGGGATTCGTTGGGGATAAAGAAGCGTATGGGGTCATAAACGTGTATATTAGAATTAAGGCGTTTGCCTCCACAGAGTGAGGTGAGATTATGTCCGATGTTCTCAGTCAGGAAGAAATAGATAAGCTTTTGCAATCTCTGTCCACGGGGGAAGTTGATATAGAAGAGATAAAGGAAGAGGAAGAGAAAAAGAGCGTAAAGCCCTATGATTTCAAGAGGCCCAGCAAGTTTTCTAAAGAGCAGCTGAGAACTTTCGAGATGATACACGAGAATTTCGCTCGATCTGTGTCCACCTACCTTTCTGGTAGGGTCAGAAGCTTCGTGAATGTTTCACTTGCAAGTGTTGATCAGATAACCTATGAAGAATTCACGAGATCGCTGCCGAATCCTTCGTTTATAACGATATTCTCTTCCAGGGATCTTGTTGGAAATGCTGTTATGGAAATGGGGCTCGAGATATTTTACACGATTCTCGACCTCATACTGGGAGGTCCGGGAATTCCCGTTGGAAACAGGAGCCCGACGGATGTGGAGCTTTCGATAATGAGGAAGGAAATAATAAACATCTTGACGCATCTCGCTCAAGCTTGGGAAGAGATACACGAGTTCGTACCAAATATAGAGAACATAGAATCCAATCCACAATTCGTACAAGTTGCGCCTCCAAACGAAATGGTCGTTTTGGTGACTCTCTACATGTCCATAGGAAAGACTGAAGGGTTCATGAACATATGCTGGCCTTCATCCGTTATAGAGCCGTTCGGAGAAAAGCTATCTGCAAGACTGTGGTTTACTGCGAGTTCTCCTGAGGTATCTCCTGAGGATGTGGAAAAGCTCAGATCTTCTCTGAAGGGTTCGATTGCAACGGTCTCTGCTGTTTTAGGTGAAACGGTTCAAAAGCTGGGAGAGATTCTCACACTCAACATCGGAGATGTGATAAGGCTTAATACACACCAGGACGATCCTGTGATTTTGAGAGTCAACGGTAGAGATAAGTTCAAAGCGCTTCCAGGAACTTACAAGGGGCATTATGCGGCGAAGATTGTTGAGGTACTTGAAACGGAGGTGGAATAATGTCCGATCAGTTCCTTTCTCAAGAAGAATTGGATGCTCTTTTGAAAGGTCTTGGTAACGAGGAAAGCAGTGAGACTTTTAGAGGTGGGGGGCACCTTTCTGACCTGGAAAAGGACATGATAGGCGAGATCGGTAATATCTCAATGGGGGCTGCTGCCACCGCTCTCTCGACCATACTGGGAAGAGAGGTAAAAATAACCATTCCCAGGGTTGAGGAGATGAAATTTGGAGACTTGGGTGAAGGAATGAAAGGCGAACAGGTCGTCGTTACGATAGAGTACATCAACGGACTCAGCGGTTTGAATGTTCTGGTGCTTCCCAAAGACGTAGTAGCTATAATCGCCGATTTGATGATGGGAGGAACTGGGGAAGTTGAAAATGTCGAATTAGACGATGTAAAGCTAAGTGCGGTTTCAGAGGCTATGAATCAAATGATGGGATCAGCTGCCACAGCTATGAGTGACTTTTTCAAAACGCGTGTCGATATATCTCCCCCTAAGGTTGAGGTGATGAATTTCGATGATCCAAACACCAAATTTCCTCCAATTGAAGATGATCCTGAAAAGTCCATTGTTAAGGTGGAATTCGACCTAGAGATAGAGGGTTTGCCAAAATCGAAGTTTTTCCAGGTTATAGGAAGTGAGCTTGTGAAGCAGATGTACGATATGTTCATGAAAGTCAAGGGACATGAGGAGCAACCGGCTCCTCAGCAATCAGCTCCAGCCCAAGCTCCGGTATCCACGGCTCCGGCACAGGCAATTGTGCCACCTCCTTCTACAGCACAGCCCGTTACAGCGCAGCCCGTACAGTTTCAGGAACTTTCGGGAGCTCCGGCGCCAAGTGCCTCCAAGATACCTGCTGAAAAATTGGAACTCTTGTTCGATGTACCTCTCAGGATAACCGTGGAACTTGGAAGAACTAAGATGACGTTGAAGCAAGTTATGGAGTTGTCTGTGGGATCTCTCATAGAGCTCGATAAGCTAACGGGTGAGCCTGTGGACATACTTGTGAATGGAAAACTAATAGCCAGAGGAGAGGTAGTTGTCATAGACGAAAACTTCGGAGTAAGGATAACAGAGATAGTTAGCCCAAGGGAGAGGCTATATGCGCTCCAAGATTGAGTTTTTTCTGATCTTAACGCTTTTCACATCGGTGCTTTGGGCGTTTACACCCGAACGCCTCGTGCGTTTTTATTCTAAAATAGCTGGTCACAGGGATTTTTATGTGGAGTTCTCTTTGGAGTTTCATGTTAAAGATGAAAATGAAGGATACAAGAATTTTTCTATGGCGGGTAAATTCGTCATGAGAAACTTTTCGGATTTTTATCTGTACATAGAAAAGCCGCAGATTATAGGCGGAATAAAGTTTATCTACATCTCCGATACTGGCAAGCTCTTTTCGGGTTTCGATAATAGAATGTATTTGGATAAAGTGGATTTTCCAGAAGAGAATGTGATTAAGTATTTTAAAACAGCGGTTGAAATAATAACCTCCCCTATTTTCTTGATAAAGGAACATAAAGACGGGAGTTCATGCTTGTATCAATTGACACTTGCCAATCAGCTCATACTAAAGAGGTTTGGCATAGAACCCATTAAAGTTGAATTGGGATTTGTGGGAGAAGAGCTGAGATTCATTAAGATCACCGATGAGAAAGGTGAAGAATACGTGAAGATCTCAATAAAAAAGATCAGTTTCTCTGAGGATGTTTCTTCTTATTTCAAGATCGCTGAGGGTACTTAGAGAGGACGCTTCTCACAGAGTACCTGAAGAGTTCTGGAAATTCCCTTTCCACGAAGTTTGGATCACTCAGTATTTCATTTTCTCCTATTCTACCCTCCAGGACACCACGAAATTTCAAGAGATAGTCCTTCATCAATTGTATTTCCTCTATTCCACATGGGGTTCCATGACCGGGAACGATCTTGGATGGTTGATATTCTCTTATAAGAGATAAAGCTTCAAGCCAATGGTCTATGTCGCTGTCCGTAGTTATTTCTGGATGGAAACCGTTGAATATTAGATCACCCGCAATGATAAGGCCAAGGTCTTCCAAGTAAACGATCGAAGAGTCTGGTGTATGTCCACCAAGCTGCCTTACTGTTATCCAGTATCCACACAGCTGAAATCTCTTCTTGTTGGAAAAAGTCATGCTGGGGAGAGTTATGTGATCTCGCCTTGCCCTCTCTTCTCCCCAAACACTTTTTATATAGTTGGTGTCCATTTCCTCCATGAAGTTTTTGGTTTCCTCTGAGGCGAGTATGTCGATGTCTTCAAAAGCGGAGTTTCCGAAAGTATGGTCCGGATGATAATGCGTATTTATTATGAGCTCTATCCTGTTTCCAAAGAGCTCTTTTGCAAAAGTTGCAATTTTACGAGCTTTTTCGGGAAAGAGCGTTGTGTCTACTATCACAGTACAACCCTTTCCCGAAATTATGGTTGAATTCGCTGATCCTCCCTCTCCAATAACAACCACGTTTTCGTATAAGTTGTGAACCATATTTCTGCCTCCCATGTTATGATTCTCCAAGAGGAGGTGTCAGTCCTGGTAAAAGCCCTACTCGTCGGATATTATGGTTATGGGAACATGGGGGATGAGATGCTTTTGAAATCATCTTACGAGATATTGAAGGTGTCGGGACTTCATTTTGTGGATGTTCTGTACCCCAGAAAAGAACGCTTGGGAGGAATGAGATCTAAGGCGAGATTTTCCCCGAAAGAGATATTGAATTCCATAAAAGAGAGCGAGATCGTCGTATTCGGTGGCGGTGGGGTCTTGCAAGACGAGACGAGTTTCAGAAGCTTCATATATTACTTCTCCGTAGCCACAGCCGCACTTTCTATGAAAAAACCAGTAGTCTTTTTGGGAAGTGGCCTTGGTCCTTTAAGAAGAAGAGCTACAAGGGCTTTAACAGCTTGGCTTTTGAGAAGAAAGAATGTCTACTTTTTTTCGAGGGATCCGGTCTCGGAAAGGTATGTATCACTCTTAGGAGGATGGGTGAAAAAGGGCACGGACTTGGCCGTTGGGATATTGAGAAAGTTCAGATTTGAGGGCGTAAATGATGAAGTGATAATAGCACCAAAGAAGATGAGAAATTGGGAGGAAGCTGTGAGGAGCTTCAAGATGGACGGATTGAAAGTTTCCTTTCTTGTATCTTCGCCAGAGGACTGGAGGAATATAAAGCAGCTTGGTAAAATCGATGTATATACGGGGCTTCCTATAGATGTTATAGCACGTGCGAGGCTCGTTATAAGTGAGAGGTTCCATCCCATATTGATATCCGCTTACTTTGGGGTTCCATTCGTTTCTGTTGGGAGTTTAAAAGCCGAAAGGTTTTTTAAGGATGTGTTCAGTGGATATGAAGGGTTCGCTAAGAAAGACCTGCCGGATGTGATATATAGAGCCCACAGAGTGATGGATGTTAGGATAGAAGTTAAAAATCGTCTCGATGGAAGGTTCGATAGGATGGTGGAAGATTTTGGAAAACTCATTTTGAATCTGTGATATAATCGAGCGAGCCTAAAAATAAAAGCTCAGGGAGGTGCCTCATGGTGAAAGTAACAATGGACATGGTGAGAAAACTCAGGGACATGACAGGCGCAGGTGTTATGGATTGTAAAAAGGCTTTGGAGGAAGCCGAAGGGGATTTTGAGAAGGCGGTGGAGATACTAAGGAAGAAAGGTGCAGCCAAAGCCGCAAAGAAGGCCGGAAGGGCCACAGGAGAAGGAATAATCACATCTTATGTACACTTCAACGGAAAGATAGGGGTTTTGCTTGAACTCAACTGTGAGACGGATTTCGTCGCGAGAACGAATGAGTTCAAAGAGCTCGCTTACAACCTTGCGAAGCAGGTTGCGGCGATGGCTCCAAGGTGGGTCTCCAAGGAGGATGTCCCCCAGGAAGTCATCGAGAAGGAAAAGGAGATCTACAGGGAGCAGCTTAAGGACAGTGGAAAGCCCGAGCATGTTATCGAAAAGATAATCGAAGGAAAGCTCAATAAATTTTATGAAGACAACTGCCTTTTAGAGCAGGAATACATTTTCGAAGAGGGAAAGAAGGTCAAAGATTTGATAACCGAAGCCATCGCCAAGATAGGTGAAAACATAAGGGTTTCCAGGTTTGTAAGGATGGAGGTCGGTGAGGAGGAATGAGATACCCTCTCCTTTTAGAGGAGAGTTTCGAACTTCTTGAGACGCCATATCTTCTTGTAGATCCCAAGCAGGTGGTTAAGAACTACAGGAGGCTCATTAGAGCCTTCAAGGGGGACGTTGTAGTTTACTATGCCGTAAAAGCGAACTCTCACCCAGAGTTCTTGAGACAGCTCAATCGCGAAGGCAGCAGCTTCGATGTTGCATCTCTCGGCGAAATAATGAAGCTCATAAGACTTGGAGTTCGGCCAGACAGAATGAGCTTTGGCAACACGATAAAGAAACCCAAGGACATAGATACCGCCTACACCATGGGAGTAGAGCTGTTCGCAGTTGACAGCGAGATGGAGATAGACAAGATCGCAAGGTACGCTCCCGGGAGCAAGGTTTTCGTAAGGATTCACACATCCGGTCTTGAAAGTGACTGGCCGCTTTCGGGAAAGTTCGGAACGGATGTGGAGCACGCTGCCAGCCTCGTTGACTGGGCGAGGTTCAGGGGATTGAAACCCATAGGTGTGAGTTTCCATGTCGGCTCTCAGAACTACAATCCGAAGAACTGGGAGATCGCGATAAAGGACGCATCTAAAGTGTTCAACGAAGCTGCAAGAAGACATCACATAATCCTTGATTTCCTTAACACCGGCGGTGGATGGCCCGTTAAGCACACAAAACCGATACCTTCCGTCGAAGAGATAGCTTCGACGATCGAAGATTCTGTCAGGAGATACATCGG
This sequence comes from Thermotogaceae bacterium, assembly GCA_026993805.1. GTDB lineage: Bacteria > Thermotogota > Thermotogae > Thermotogales > Thermotogaceae > JALWSA01. The sequence goes on from JALWSA010000005.1 coordinate 15,024, forward strand.
GAGCGGTATTCTAATAGCGACCGAACCCGGAAGGTACATGGTCGGAAACGCCGGCACGCTCGTATCAACAGTGATCCTGCGCTCAAGGCGCCTTGGAAAAGACTGGGTTTACATAGATGCGGGAGTCTTTCATGGTCTCATGGAAACCATAGAAAATTTCAGATACGAAGTGCTCGTTTACAGCAAAGAAGACGACAAAAAGAAGGTCTTCACTTTGGCAGGTCCGACCTGCGACAGTGTGGATGTCATATACGATGAAGTCGAGCTTGCAGAGAGCGTCACGGAAGGTGACAGGGTGATATTCGTGAACGCCGGAGCCTACACCGTTGAATACGGTACTTCCTTCAACGGAATTCCTTCACCAAGAGTTATAACCGTGGAACAGTTGAAAACCTTGAGCGAACTGAACAAGACCGCATAAAAAGCCCTCAGATCCCGAGGGCTTTTTTCATGATATCCCCTATCCACGTCGTTGGGAGGAAGGGAGCCAGCGCCCTTAGGGGTTTTGGCAGGAAGTCCAGCGGAAAGTATATTCCAGAGAAAAAGGGCAGTATCGTGAAAAACATCGATGCTATTCCGTTTGCCGCGTTTGCAGACTTTACTGAAAACGCTATGCCAAGTCCTATAAGCGTTGAGATAGCAGAGCACAAAACGGCATATGCCGGAAAGAGTGGCGACAGCTGCATGGGTATTCTAAGCTGCAGGGCAAGCGCCATGACCACGCCAGATCCAAGAAGCGCCATTACCACCGGGACGGTGGGAAGGTAAAAGAGCGGACCCTTAACGGGAAGCGATCCAAAGAGCTTTAAAAGCCCTTTTTCACGGTAGACGGATATCGTTCTAACGGCCCCGACGAGCCCACCTGCAAGAATCGACATCGTCAGAACGCCTGCCAAGGTGTAAGTCTGCTCGTTTATCTTTCCAAGCTTGAAGTACTCCACTTTGAAAAAAGGTTTTGTCTTTTCAAGCCAGGATCTAAGTTTCCACACCTTGCTCTTTATCATATCCACTTTTGATGGGTCGGATGTGAGTATCTCTACAACCAAAACGCCGTCTTCGTATTTCAAAACGGCATCGGGCTTTTCTGACTCTCTGAAACCTTCCGGGAGCGGGAAGTTTGCCTTGAAAGTGGGTTGTGGGGTGGTGCTCACCGAGAATGTGAGAAGAAAGAACATCATTATTGGTATGAAAAAGACCATCAGAAGATCGAATGGATTTCTCAAGTTATCCAGAAATGTCGCCAGAACGAGCTCAGCTGCCTCTTTCATCCATCCACCCCCCTAAAAGGTAGACGAAGATGGAAATTCCGATCCAAAGAGCCGCCCCGGCTGCGTCAAACTCCCCCCTTAAGATCGATACAAGTGTCGTGGAAGGGCTCAACGGAAGTTTGCCTTCAAAGAAAGCTCCAGAGAGAAAAAGTAAAGAGAAATAAAACAGATTTGCAGCCAGCGCAGCTGCCTTTTTGAATATCCTTCCAAGTCCCATTCCAAGCGGTATGAAAGCTCCTATCCCGTATGCTATGCCGAAAATGGTACTCGAAGGGTTTATATTTGTCTTCATCGCGATCGCAGCCGCGGTCAGCACTGCTATTGCTAATAGAGATGCAAGAGTGTGTGAAAGAAAGATGCAAAGGTCGAGCGGCATTCCAGAGCGCGGGAGAGCTTTGGAGAGCTTACGAAGACCTTTTCTCTTGAAGTATTCTTCAACGCTTATTCCACCGAAAAATCCAACCCCAAGGATCGCCATCACTATTCCCGAAGGAAAGTAAAAGTCCTTCGCAGAGAGCTTTTTCCCCTTCTCAACGTACACAACATCTTTTAGCTTTTTTTCGGGTTTTCCAATGTTTTCCAGTATCGACTCGATTATGTCCTTTCCTATCTTTGAAACAGTCCACGGTCCATAGTAAACCTTTATCTTTCCTTTGTCGTAGTAGATGCCACAATCGGCTTTTCCTTCAAGTACAAGTTCTTTTATTTCTTCTTCGCTCCTTGACTGCACTATCTTGAAGACATTTTTAAACATTGGAAGGAACATCTTTGGCATATCAAAGGCCAGAGTAACTTCTATTCGCTTTCCTATTCCCGAAAATACGCTGGAGAATGTCAGATACATCAGAGTAGGAAATATTATTATCCAGAAGAGAGCCGCTCTGTCCCGAAGAAAAACATCTTTGAAGATCGTCAATCTCTCAGCTCCCTTCCCGTAAGGTGAAGGAACACATCTTCGAGATTTGGTTTTCTGATGTTTATCTCTTCGGCTCCCTTCTCTATGAGCTCTTTAACGGCTCTTTCGGGCTCGTCCGTCTCGATCGTTATTTCATTTCCATGAAGGGTTGCCTTCACCACGCTCTTAAGACCTGATCTTTTTATAATCTCTTCTGGAGCGCCCATCTCCACTATCTTTCCCCTGTCCATGATACAGACAACATCCGAGAGAAACTGAGCTTCTTCCATGTAATGCGTTGTCAGAAAAATTGTTTTTCCTTGCCTTTTGAGATCAAGGATTATTTCCCAGATCTTTCTCCTTGCGGCAGGGTCAAGGCCCGTCGTGGGCTCATCGAGAAAGATTAGCTCAGGATCGTGGGAAAGGACGGAAGCGAGTGCAAGCCTTCTTCTCTGCCCGCCTGAAAGATGCCTTACGAGTGCTTTTCTCTTTTCCCACAGCCCGAGATCTTTCAAAACTCTTTCTACCGAACTGTTTCCGCCGTAAACTTTCTGGAAAAACCTCATGGTTTCCATGACGGTTAGGTTGTCAAAAAGAGCTGTTTCCTGAAAGACTATGGCGAGTTTTCTTTTCACAGAGTTTGAAAAATTCTCCGGATCTTCTCCCAAGACCCTTACTCTTCCCCCATCCCTTTTCCTGAGACCTTCCAGTATCTCCACCGTTGTGGTCTTTCCTGCACCGTTTGGCCCCAAAAGCGAGAAAACATGACCTTTCAAGACCGTGAACGATATTCCGTCTACCGCCCTGACATCACCGTAATATTTCTTCAGACCTTCGACTTCTATTACCGCCATCTCATCCCCCCGCGTGGATGATTATACTGGTTTCTGGCAAAAAGTGGCTCGAAAGAACCGTAAAAGGGGTGAGAAATGGAGTAAAAGATGCATTAAAACTCGCGACCGAGCTTGGGGCTCAAGATACGCGCCACTTCTAGGTCGAGCTCGTGGGTTATCTTTATGTTATACTCGCTCCCTTCGACGATTCCAACTTGAGACAGCGAGTATTTGAGAATCAAGAAGGTATCGTCAGGAGCGTTTGAAAAGCCTTCGGAACTGGCAAATTCGTGGGCTTTTAGTATGAGAGATTTTTTGAAGCACTGGGGAGTCTGGACTGTCCAAAGGATGGATCTTTCGGGAATCGATTCTATTTTGCCGTTCTGTACGACTGCGATTGTCTCTTTTACGGGAAGTGCAAGTGTTGCAGCGCCTATTTCTCTTGCTTTTTCCAGGCACTCGAGTGTTTTATCGATCGGGAAGAAAGGCCTGACGCCGTCGTGGATGAGTACGATTTTTTCTTCTGATGGGGTGTTTTTAAGGGCTTTGAAGACGCTCTCTTGCCGGGTTGTCCCGCCTTCTACTACTTTTACACTAAAGCCTTTCAGAAGTTCTTTTGTCTTTTCTATGAAGCCACGAGGTGCGGTTACTATTATCAAGCTTGGCCGGAGCTGTGATATCCTTTCCACGGTTATTTTAAGGATTTCTTTTCCGTTTATCTTTAGGAATTGTTTTGGGATGGGTTTTCCCATTCTCTTTCCGATTCCACCTGCTACCACAATTGCTACCAAGAAGCTTCACCCCTTGTGAAAATATTACTATCTGGAGCTCCAAAAAAGCCTTATTTCAACATTTGGAAATTTGGAAAAAAGACCTTTTATTTATAATAATACATGGTGGAGGATAAGAGAGGAGGTGAGGTGAATGATCACAGACCTATTTGAGGCTCGCCTATCCCGTATAGGGAGGAACCTGAAATCTTCCCTAATAAGAGATCTTTTAAAGTATGCCCAGCTTCCAGGGGCTATTTCTTTTGGTGGAGGGGCTCCTGACCCAGAGACTTTTCCTAAAAAAGAGCTTGCCGAGATAGCAAAGGAAATCCTCGAAAATGAATATAGGTTTGTGCTTCAGTACATACCCACAGAGGGAGACGAAGAGCTCAAAGAAGAGATGATAAAGCTGTTGGACAGGATCTACGGTATAAAGGGCCTTGACAGCGAAAATTTGCTCTTAACCACTGGATCCCAGCAAGCGTTGGACATATTGAGCAGAATCTTTTTGGACGAAGACAGCTATGTCATAGTCGAGAGTCCTTCTTATCTCGGGGCTTTGAACGCTTTTTATGTTAACTTCCCAAAATTCATAACGGTACCTCTCGAGAGCGACGGAATTGACCTGAACTACTTGGAGAAAGTTTTAAAAGAGTTGGATGAAAAAGGTGAAATAAGAAAGTTGAAGTTCATCTATGTTGTCCCGACTTTCCACAATCCCGCTGGAGTCACGATGAGTCTTGAAAAGAGGAAAGGTCTGATAGAGCTCGCTGAAAAGTACGATGTTCTGATAGTTGAGGATGATCCCTACGGTGCGCTTGCCTTCGATGAGACGCCGCCTGAGTCTATATTCAAGATGGCAGGTATGGAAAGGGTTATACTCCTGAACACCTTCAGCAAGATACTCTCTCCGGGACTGCGTATAGGTGTGATCATAGCGGATAAGTTCATAGTGAGGAAAGCGGTCATGGCGAAGCAGTCGGCAGATCTCTGCAGCTCGGGCCTGACTCATAGACTGGCTGCGAAGTTCCTTAAGAGATACGATCTCTTCAAATACTTGAAAAATACCGTAGAAGTTTACAGGAAGAAGAGAGATGCGATGATACAAGGTCTGGAAGAATATGTGGCACCGTTTGGCGGAAAGTGGACGAAACCCGGAGGAGGACTATTCATCTGGGTTGAACTTCCTGAAGGATATGACACGATGGAGATGCTTGACATAGCCAAGGAAAAACTCGTTTTCTACATACCTGGAGTAGCATTCATGGTAGATAGAGATGTGAGCAGTTCCATGAGGCTTTCCTTCTGTTTACCACCGCTTGAAAAGATAACGGAAGGAATGAAGAGGCTCGGTGAGGTCATAGATCAGTACAGGAGAGAAAAGGGGCTGTGATAGGGTGAGGGTTCTCGTAATAAATCCGGGATCTACTTCGACGAAGATAGCTGTGTTTGAAGATGATGGAGAAGTGCTTTCAAAAAGGATAGACCACCCGGTCGAAGAATTGGATAAATTTGACAGACTTATGGACCAGCTCGAGTATAGGAAGAAGGCGGTGGTCGAGACAGTAGAGGCAGCCGGATACAAATTGGAAGATTTTGATGCCATAGCTTGCCGGGGCGGCGTTCTGCCGCCCCTTTCAGGGGGCACTTACCGCGTCAACGAAGAGATGGTGCATTACTTGATGCACGAGTCCCCAGTCGAGCACGCTTCAAACCTTGCTGCTGTGATAGGTTACGAGCTTGCGAAAGGCCTGAAAATTCCAGTATTCATAACCGATCCAATCTCCGTGGACGAAATGCTCCCGGAAGCCAAACTTTCTGGGATTCCCGAAATAGAGAGAAAGAGCTATGGGCATTACCTGAACATGAAAGCCGTGGCAAGGCAAATTGCGAAAGAAAAATTCGGGAAGAAGTACGAAGAGCTCAATTTCGTCGTGGTGCACCTTGGCGGTGGTATATCCGTTGCGGCGCACAGAAAGGGAAAGGTGATTGACATAAACAACGCCAACGATGAAGGGCCTTTCTCTCCCGAAAGAACGGGAGAGCTTCCTGTAGGAGACCTGGCAAAAGTGGCATTTTCTGGAAAGTACAGCAAGAGAGAGCTTAAAAAGAGATATGTCGGAAAGGGAGGTCTTGTGGCTTACCTTGGTACCAACGATCTGAGGGAGGCCATGAGGAGAGCCGATGAAGGTGATGAAAAGGCAAGACTTGTAATAGAGGCCATGGCTTACCAGATAGCGAAGGAAATAGGCGGAATGATGGCGGTTCTGAAAGGTGAGGTAGATGCGATAATCCTCACCGGTGGAATGGCCCACAACGAAGCCTTCGTGAAGATGATAAGCTGCTATGTCGATAGATATGCCCCCGTTTATGTAGTAGCGGGTGAGTTCGAAATGCTCGCGTTGGCTCAGGGAGCATTGAGAGTACTCTGGGGAGAAGAAGAGGCAAAAGAGTGGAAGAAGGAGGGATGAAGTGATGATAAAGAAACTGGCCGAGCTGCTGGATCTGGCGAAGGGGAAAGGGAAAAGGCTTGTAGTGGCGGTGGCTCAGGACGAGGTGGTTTTGAAAGCCGTTGATGCTGCAGTTAAAGAGGATATAGTCGTTCCGATACTCGTTGGAGACGAAAAGCTCATAAGGGAAGAAGCGGAAAAAGCCGGTGTTGATCTTTCTGGATATGAGATAGTCCACGTAGAAGGCGTGGAGCCGGCTGCCGCAAAGGCTGTGGAGCTCGTTTCTGCTGGTAAGGCGGATCTCATAATGAAGGGAAAGCTCCAGACCGCTCAAATAATGAGAATGGTTTTGAAAGAAGAGTACGGTCTAAGAACGGGCATGACCATGGGGATGGTTTCCGTATTTGAGATTCCCGACTTTCCGAGACTTCTCATATTGACCGATGCCGGAATGACAATAGCTCCGACTCTGGAACAGAAAGTAGATCTTATAAAGCACGCCGTAAGAGTCGCGAATGTTCTTGGAATAGAAACGCCGAAAGTCGCACTGGTGAGTGCGGTTGAAACCGTCAATCCAAAGATACCTGCAACCATAGACGCTGCTCTCATAGCCAAGATGGCAGACAGAAAGCAGATAAAGGGAGCAATTATCGATGGGCCATTCGCACTCGACAATGTCGTTTCCAAGGAAGCGGCAGAGCACAAGGGAATTAAGAGTCCCGTTGCGGGAGAGGCTGACATAATCGTCACCCCCGACATCGACGCTGGTAACGTTCTTTACAAGGCTCTTATATTCCTTGCTAAAGCCAAGTGTGCTTCCACTATTTTGGGTGCGAAAGTTCCCGTTGTTCTGACTTCGAGGGCGGATTCCGATGAGACGAAACTTTACTCGATAGCTTTAACAGCTGCACTTTCGTGAGGTGATAGCGTGTACAGAATTTTGGTTATAAACCCCGGTTCAACTTCCACAAAGCTCGCCATATTCGAGGATGAGAACGAGGTTCTCAGGGACACCATAAGACATTCCGCAGAAGATTTAAAAGATTTCGAGAAGATAACTGATCAGTATGAATTCAGGAAGAAAGTGATTCTAGATTTCGTGGAAAGAGCCGGGTATTCGATAAAGAGCTTTTCCGCTGTGGTTGGAAGGGGCGGTCTGGTCCGCCCCATTCCCAGCGGAACATACGAAGTGGACGAACTTATGTTGCAAGAGCTCAGGGAAGGGAAGTACGGCGAGCACGCATCGAACCTTGGAGCCCTGATTGCGAACGAACTCGCAAAGGAAGCTGGCGTGAAGGCTTACATCGTGGATCCTGTGGTCGTAGATGAGATGGAAGATAAGGCGCGGCTTTCGGGCCATCCGGATTTCGTCAGGAAATCGATATTCCATGCGCTTAACCAAAAAGCAATGGCAAGAAGGGCCGCACAGGAGCTTGGAAAGAGCTACGAGGAGGTCAATTTGGTCGTTGCGCACATGGGAGGAGGAATTTCTATAGGAGCTCACAGAAAAGGGAGAGTTGTAGATGTGAACAACGCTCTTGACGGAGACGGGCCTTTCACTCCTGAGAGGAGCGGTACACTCCCCATGACGCAGCTAATAGACCTTTGCTACAGCGGCAAGTTCGGCTTGGATGAGGTTAAGAAGAGAATAAAGGGAAGGGGCGGTCTTGTCGCTTATCTTGGGACGAACGACGCGATGGAGGTGCAGGAAAGGATTAGGAAAGGGGACAAAGAAGCAGAGCAGGTTTACAGGGCAATGGCATTCCAGATAGGAAAGTGGATAGGGAAGATGGCGATGGCTTTGGAAGAAGGGGTAGACGCAATAGTTCTCACTGGAGGACTTGCTTATGATGAGGAGTTTCTGGTCAAGTGGATAAAGGAAATGGTGAGCTTTATTGCGCCCGTTCTTGTCTACCCCGGAGGGGATGAGGAAAGGGCGCTCGCCATGGGGGTCTTGAGAGTTCTGAGAGGAGAAGAAAAAGCGAAGAGGTATTCGGAAGTGGTCGGAAGTGGAGATTAAGAAGAATGTCGCTTTTGTGGGAATGTTCGGATCGGGCAAGACGGAACTCGCAATAAACTACGCTGTTATGCTCGCAAGGAGGGAAGAAAAGGTCGCACTCGCGGATCTTGATTTTGTCTCGCCCTATTTCAGATCGAGAGATAAGAAGGGTTTTTTGGAGGAACTTGGAATAAAAGTGCTCGTTCCACCGGGCAAATACATCTGGGCGGACACGCCCATGATCCCACCGGAGGTTTTTGGATTTTTGACGAACAAGGAGTTCAGGACAGTTTTGGATGTCGGAGGGGAAGAAGACGGGGTAGTAGTTCTTGGATATCTCAGAGCTTTTTTGAAGGATACGACTACTTTCTTTGTGGTTAACACGAGAAGGCCTTTTACGGATAGTGTTGAGGGTATTGTGAACTTCTACAGGAAACTTGAGACGAGAGCCAAGGTGAAATTCGATTATTTGGTAGTGAATACGAATCTGGCGCACGAGACAACGGAAGAGATCATAAAAGAAGGAGAAGAGATTGTGGAGTCTGCGGCTAAAGAGCTTGGTGTTCCAGTGGCATTTACTGTCGTTCCTTCTTTCTTAGCTGACTGTGATTGTAAGTACGAGAAGTTCATCATAGATAGGTATTTAGAGCTTCCGTGGTGAAAGGAGGGTTAGGATGGCCAAGAGAACGCTTGGATACATAGAGATAGACCAGGAGCGTTGTAAGGGTTGTGGACTCTGTATAGACGCGTGCCCTGTGAATGTCATCAAGTTTTCCGAGGATTTCAACTCAAAAGGGTACCACCCGGCTGAGTATATGGGTGAAGGATGTATAGCATGTATGTTCTGTTACTACATGTGTCCTGACGTTTGTATAACAGTTTACAAGTACAAAACGCCCGTCGTGAGCAAATGAGGGAGGGGAGAGAGATGGGCGAAAAGATAATGGTCAAGGGAACCGAAGCCATAGGTGAAGCCGCTATAAGAGCTGGATGTAGGGTGTATTTCGGATACCCGATAACGCCCCAAAGTGAACTGACAGAGTACATGGCAAGGAGAATGCCACAGGTTGGCGGAGTATTCCTTCAGGCTGAGAGTGAAGTCGCAACTGTCAACATGATGTACGGTGCTTCTTCCGTGGGAGCAAGAGTTATGACTTCCACATCATCGCCAGGATTCTCGTTGATGCAAGAAGGTATCTCCTACATGGCATGTGCCAGGCTTCCCGGGGTCTTTGTCGATGTTGTCAGGGGAGGTCCTGGTCTTGGAGATATACAGCCGTCTCAGGGCGACTACTTCCAGATAGTCAAGGGCGGAGGTCATGGAGATTACAGACTTCCGGTCTTCTCTCCTTCAAGCCTCCAAGAAGCGGTCGAACTCACCATACATGCTTTCGATGTCGCGGATAAGTACAGAACCCCCGTTGTCATATTCGCCGACGGTATGATGGGTCAGATGATGGAGCCAGTTGAGTTCCCCGATCCAATCGATCCGAGCACGCTTCCTTCTAAAGACGATTGGGCCCTCACGGGTGCGAAGGGCAGAAAAGCGAGATATGTCACTTCGTTCGATATAGACCCCTACAAACTTGAGAAGATGAACTTGGTTCTCCAGGAGACTTACAAAGAGATAGAGAAAAACGAGCAGAAATGGGAAGAATTTATGACCGATGACATAGAGGTCCTTTTCGTTGCACATGGAACGGTGGGAAGAATAGTGAAGAGCGCCGTGAAACTCGCGCGCCAGAAGGGAATAAAGGCGGGGCTCTTCAGACCGATATCGCTTTATCCGTTCCCGTACAAGAGGCTTTCAGAGCTCGCCGAGAAGGTCGATATCGTAATGACTGTCGAAATGAGCTCCGGTCAGATGCTCGAAGATGTCCGCCTTGCGGTTGAAGGAAAGGCGGAGACGCCGTTCTACGGAAGACTTGCCGGTGTCGTTCCGACTCCCGGCGAGATATTAGAGGCTCTCATGAAAGAGCTCAGGAGGTGAAAAGGATGGGCCAGGAACTTCAAGAATCCATTGTTCTTGCGAAAATGCCTAAATCTTTGAGTGGAAAGGAATTCACTTACTGTCCAGGATGTCACCATGGAATAGTGCACAGAATCATAGCTGAACTCATAGATGAATTTCAGCTTAGGGAAAAAACCGTTCTGGTTGCTCCAGTTGGTTGTTCGGTCTTTGCTTACGAATTCTTCGATGTGGACGGTACGGTGGCAGCGCATGGTAGAGCACTCGCGGTTGCCACGGGTATGAAGAGGGCAAGACCGGATATGTTCATCATAACCTACCAGGGCGATGGAGACCTCGCGGCCATTGGAACGGCCGAGACGATACACGCAGCGAACAGAGGAGAAAGGGTCACAACAATCTTCATAAACAACGCCGTCTACGGTATGACGGGAGGACAGATGGCACCCACAACGCTCCTTGGAATGAAAACGACCACCAGTCCCTATGGAAGAACTCCCGAAAGAGAGGGGTACCCCATACACATAATGGAGATAATGAAAGCTCTCCCGGGTGTTGCATACGCGGAGAGGGTTAAAGTTTCAAAGCCTCAGGATATACCGAAAGCCAAGATGGCGATAAAGAAGGCTTTCTACGCTCAACTATTGGATGTCGGATTCGGAATAGTCGAGGTCCTTTCCACCTGTCCAACGAACTGGGGTATGGATCCCGTGGAGGCACAGAGGTGGCTCGAGGAAAACATGACGAAAGAATTTCCACTCGGAGTCTACGTCGATAAAGTCACTGAAGTGATGAAGGAGAAAGGGGTGAAATGATGGAGCACAAACTCATAGCCGCGGGATTCGGTGGTCAGGGTGTCATGCTTTTTGGCCAGATGGTCGCGCAGGCCGGAATGATAGAAGGCAAGCATGTTACTTGGCTTCCATCTTACGGACCTGAGATGAGGGGAGGAACGGCCAACTGTACGGTCGTGGTATCGGACGAGCCCGTGGCATCTCCTGTCGTTGATAAACCAAACGAAATAGCCATATTCAACATCCCCTCACTCCTGAAGTTCGAGCCCATGCTGGAAGAGAATGGGATTCTGGTTTTAAACACTTCGATGATAGACAGAGAGCCAACGAGAAAGGATATAACGATAATAAGAGTTCCCGCGAATGAAGTAGCTGACAAGCTTGGAACTCTAAAAGCCCAGAACATGGTCATGCTCGGGGCTTACATTGAAGTTGCCAAGACCGTTTCCGTTGAGAGTGTTTTCAAAGCATTGGAAGCCAAGATGACAGGGAAGAAAGCGCAGTTTCTGGATGTAAATAAGAAAGCGATTGAAGAGGGAATGAAAATCGCCAGGCAGCAGCTCGGCTGAAGGCCGTGGGGGTCTTGGGGTTATGCACTCGCCCGCCGCAAGGCGGGCAATTTTTTCTTGGACAATCTGTGATAGTATAACGCAAAATTTTACCTTCTGTTTTCGTGAAAAGGCAATGGGTGATAAAATCCAGAGAGAAAACACACGGGCGATGGGGCTCGCCCTAAATGCCCCCGGCTGGGGGATGATGGCCCCTACCTTCACGAAAGGTGGGGGCTTTTTTAATGGGGAGGGAAACACGATGCATGAAAGCTTGCTCTTTCCAGAAGGTGCAAAAGCCGAAAAAGCTTCTTCTGAGACTCTGAAGGATTTAAGGCTTTCGGGATTTTTCGAAAAAGCAGCATCTGCTGCTACATGCTGCAATGTGAGGGAATGGTACGAAAAGCCGCTCCAGGATTTAAGGTCTATCAAATACAGGCAGGAAATCGCAAAAGATATCGAAAAGCTCTTTGATGTTTTGAAGGGATTCTCAGGGGATTTTGAAAGGGTACGGAGAATTCTCAAAATGGCAGAAAAACTGGAATGGAAAATCGCAAGACAGGGATGGATTCTTGAAAGTGCCATTCTTTACTGCGACGCGGTTTCAAATCTTTTGGAAAACTTGAAGTCTGGCGGAGTGGAGTCTGAAGGCTTGAAGGCTTTTTTGGAGTATCTGGAAGGGTATGTAATGTCGAAGAGATTCAAGGAGCTTTGTGAAAGGGCGAGAGAGGTTAAAGAAGAGCTTTCCAGAATTGAGTTTTGCCTTTTGATAGAGCTAGGGAAATTTAGCGTTAGAGCCTGCGAAGGGGAAAAGGATCTTTCGATAGAGATCGAAGATCTTTTTGAGAAGTTCCACGAAAAGGAAAGCTGCGAAGAGTATGATTTCAAGTTAGGTGAAAGACGAGGGATCAGTCATATAGAAGCCAAAATGCTTGAGTTTGTGGGCAAAATACATCCGAAGCCTTTTGAAGATCTTGAAGCTTTTTGCTTGTCTCTTTTTCCTTTCGTAGATGAAGGGATCGATAGATTTTACAGGGAGGTACAGTTTTACCTTTCGTATTTCGAAGCTATAAAGCCTTTGAAGGAAATCGGTCTTCCCTTCACATATCCTGAAGTGGCAAGTGGCGAAGACTTTTTCGCTAAAAGTCTCTACGACATGGTTCTTGCTCTTGAGAGCTTTGGAAAAGAGATCGTTTTAAACGATTTTGAGCTTCACGATGGCGAGAGAGCGATAGTTGTGACCGGGCCGAATCAGGGCGGAAAGACGACCTTTGCGAGGGCAATCGGACAGATCCACTACGTTGCAAGTCTCGGCCTTCCCATATCGGCAAAGGCTGCAAGACTTCCTGCATGCGACGGGATATTCACCCATTTTGAAAGGGAAGAAGATGTGAAAACTTTAAGGAGCAAGCTCGAAGACGATCTTGTGAGGGCGAAGGAGATTTTAGAGAAAGTAACTGAAAGAAGTCTGGTGATAATGAACGAGGTCTTTTCCTCTGCGGCGCTTGAAGATGCTTTGAGTCTGAGCAGAAAAGTCATGGAAAGACTTCTTGAGAAGGGCACCATGACACTCTGGGTTACATTCATAGACGAGCTCTCCGAGATTGACGAAAGGGTTGTGAGTATGGTTGCGCAGGTCGATCCGAGAGATCCTACCATCAGAACTTTCGAGGTAAAACGAATGAAAGCAAACGGCATAGCCCACGCCATTTCCATTGCAAGAAAGTACGGGCTCACTTACGAGGAGGTTAGGGAGAAGGTGAAAGGATGAAAGTTTTACTGATGCATCCTGCACAAGATTTCGAGCCAGAAAAGTCAATTCCCTTTGAAAGGGATATAGTCAGAGATCTGGGACTCGATGTGGTTTTGGAAGCGATGTCAAGGGGTGACGAGTTTTTAAAGGACGTGGCAAAGGCTGTTTTGCTGAATCCTTTGGAGGATCCCGATGAGATCCTGTATCGGCAGGAAATTTTGAAAGATGCTATAAAGAACGAAGATGTCGTTTTCGAGCTCTTTTCGATTTATGAAGAGCTTGAAAGGAGCAAGAGGAAGAGATGGTGGGGCGTCTTTGGCTGGAAGACACCTTCGAATGTTCTGAGCGGCGCGAGAAATGCGATGGAGGTATTGTTGCAGGCTATGGAGCGGCTTAAGAGCATGGCCGAGGAGCATTCTGACAAATTCGAATCAAGGGGTTTTGCCAGATTCTTTAGTATGGTGAGGGAAGAGCTAAACGAGGAATATCTGAAGCGGGTGAGAGAACAAGTTGAAAGACTTCGCTTTCCAAGGGGAATTTTGATCAGGATGAGGCTGAGAGAGGGGTGCGAGCCCGCAGGTTTCCTTCTGGTAAAGCAAAAGGAAAAGAGCATAGTCCAGAAGATTTTCAAAAGGCAAAAGGTCTACAGCTTCAGGTTAAGTCCGAGAGATGATGCGGGTGCAGAAGTTCTGGACGAGATGAGAAACAGGGCTCTTGAGAGAGTGGCAAGGGCCGTTGCTTGCGCCGCAGACCATGTGGAAGGCTTTTTCAAAAAGCTCAGAACCGAACTTGCTTTCTATGTGGCTTCTGTGAATCTTTACAAGATGCTGAAAGAGGCGGGCTTTTCAGTGTGCTTTCCGGAGCCGCTACCATCACGTTCCAGTTCGATTTCTTTTAAGAACTTAAAGAGCGTGTCGCTTGCCTTGCTCAAAAACGGCGGGGTGGTCGGGAACGATCTTGAAAGCCAAGGAAAGTCTCTTTTCGTCATAACGGGTGCGAACAGGGGCGGAAAGACCACATTTTTGAGGAGCATAGGTCAGGCGTTTTTAATGATGCAGTCAGGGATGTTCGTTCTCGCAGATAAATTCTCGGCGAGCGTTTCAGGGAGAATTTTCACGCATTTCAGGAAAGAAGAGGACAAAAAGCTTGAGCGCGGAAAGCTCGAAGAAGAGCTCTCGAGAATGAGTGAGATAGTGAGGGTTATGAACCCCGGAGATCTTCTTTTGATGAACGAATCGCTCTCTTCTACGAACGAAAGGGAGGGGAGCGAGATAGCAG
>JALWSA010000006.1 GCA_026993805.1 Thermotogaceae bacterium
TAACTAGCCCTCTCATCTTTACTATTACTTGCTCCTACTGCAAGCGTATAAGCATTCCTTGCTTCAGGAGCATTATTAAAATTCGAATCTCCAGAATTACCGGAAGCAAAAACTACAATAACTCCCTTTCCATTATTTGCCTCTTCTTCAAGTTCTCTATATAAATCTTTTTCAAGAGCCGTAAGATTCAAACTCTCTCCTTCTTTTAAAACTCAGGTACCTGAACGATCTTGGAAAAGATATAGAAAATTTTCTAAAGGAAGGTGACTCAAGATGAGAAAGATAATTTGGACCGTTCTGATCATAGCCGTCGCCGCTACGGCAGTTATCTTCTGGTTCAAAACCCGCCAAAGCAGTGATGTTCAATCTCAAACCAAGGCAGAGGAAGAAGCATCGATATTCCTCACTTACAAAGTCGTAAAAACAAACGAGACGATAGAAATAGTCGGTCAAGTGGCTGCAGACACGCGAAACATTGTGTCGAATGTCTCAGGAAAACTACTGAAGCTTTACATCGAAGAGGGAGACCGCGTTAAAAAAGATCAAATCATAGCGAAGGTCGAAGACACTGACTACAAGATCAATTACTTATCAGCGCTCGACAAATACGAGACTTCTCCGACCGAAATAAACCGTTTAAACCTTGAAAAAGCAAAAGAATCCCTTGAAGACACGACCATAAAATCCCCGGTAAACGGGATCGTCGAAACCCTTAACGTCTATGAAGGCGGAAGGGTCGGCGTCGGAACGCTCATAGCCAAAATCCTCGAAACCGATACGATGCGCGTCGAAGGATTCATCGACGAATACGATCTCAAAAATGTAAAAGAAGGAATGAAGGTGATCTTTTCCTTTGATCAGCTTGGAATCACTCTTTCTGGAAAAGTGAAGAGAATAAGCTCGGTGGCGAAATCATCGGGCGGCATAACCGTGGTACCCGTTGAATTTTCCTTTCAGAGTCCCCCTCCAGAGATCATAAGACCGGGACTGACATGCAATGTGCAGATCATACTTCGCGAAGCAACAAGCTCTTTCTTCGTTCCAAAAGAAGCGGTGCGGCGAGATAAAAACGGCCATTTCGTGTTAAAACGCACTCCCGAAGGCCCGCAAAAGATCTACGTGAAGGTTGGCGAAACCATCGGTGACAAGATCGAGGTGAAAGAAGGAATATCAGAAGGCGACGTCCTCCTGCTCATCCCATCCCGTGAAGAGATGCAAAGACTCAAGACAAGGCAGAAACTACCAATCTTCAGACCAGGGGGAAGGTCGAGATGAAGGAAATTGTGAGACTTGAAAATGTGTGGAAGATATACGACATGGGAGAAGTGAAAATAGAAGCGCTAAGAGGAATCACGCTTGAGATAAGGGAAGGAGAGTACGTCATAATAGTCGGACCTTCGGGAAGCGGAAAATCTACACTTCTTCACATCCTTGGACTTCTTGACAAACCCACAAAAGGCCTCGTTCTAATGGAAGGGCAAGATACCTCGAAGATGAAGGACAAGAAATTGGCCCACCTGAGAAACAGAAAGATAGGTTTTGTCTTTCAAAGCTACAACTTGCTTCCAAGACTAAGCGCCCTCGAAAACGTGGAGCTTCCCATGATCTACGCCGGGGTTCCGCCAAGAAAAAGGAGAAAAAGAGCACTGGAGCTCCTCGAACTGGTAGGACTCGGCAACAGGATCCACCACCGGCCCAACCAGCTCTCTGGAGGCCAACAGCAGCGCGTCGCTGTGGCAAGGGCTCTTGCAAACGACCCTGTATTCATCCTCGCGGACGAACCCACTGGAAACTTAGATACTAAAAGCGGAGAAGAGCTTCTCAAACTTTTCAGAAAACTTCATGAAATGGGAAAGACCCTGGTTGTGGTCACTCACAACTTAGAGATAGTCAGCGAAGGAACCCGTGTGATAAGGATAAAAGACGGAATGATAGAGAGCGTTGAAAGAAGGGGTGCTTAAGATGGAGATACTCAAAGAAGTGACGAGATCTCTCCTTTCAAACAAGGTCAGAACCTTTCTTTCCATGCTTGGAATAGTTATAGGAGTAACAGCCGTCATAATGGTGATGTCCCTGGGTGCGGGGATGAAGGAAAGTGTTACAAAAAGGCTCACATCTCTGGGCTCCAACATTATTCTGGTTATGCCAGGAATAGTCGGTGGAAGCGGTGGTAAGATAGCCCAAGCGCTCGAATCTCTGCAAGAAGAAGATGTAAAAGATATAGAAAGCATGTGCCCAAGCGTAAAAAAAGCAATCGGTCTCATAACTGGTAACTTTCTCATTCAGCATCGAGATAAGAACACAAGAGCCAGCGTTTATGCAGCTCCTTCTGGTATCTTTCAAATACTCAACTTGAAGATATCCTCAGGCCGCAGCTTCTCAGAAGACGAAGAAGAGAAAAACGTCGCCATAATAGGTCAAGAAATCGCATACAATTTATTCGAAGATGAAAACCCGCTCGGCAAGAAAATCTACATCGTCCAAGGTGGAAGGAAGCTCATCTTTGAAATAATAGGAGTATTCGCAAAAACTGGAAACATACTCATGCTCAATCCAGATAACCTGATACTGATCCCATACAACACCGGAAAATACAAACTCTTTCAAAGCCATAAAAACGTATCTATGATTCTGGCCTCGAGCTTCTCACCCGAGGCTGCCGAAAGCGCTGTGATGGAGATCGATCATCTCCTCTATAACAAATTCCATCAGCAAGAAAACTACTACAGAATCATTAGCCAAGAAGCAATATTGAACGTTGTATCTGAAAGCGTATCCATAATGAACTTGGTCCTTCTCTCGATAGCAGCAGTTTCGCTCGTTGTGGGCGGCATAGGAATAATGAACATAATGCTCGTCTCGGTGGTGGAAAGGACCAGGGAAATAGGAATAAAGATGGCCATTGGTGCTTCGAGGACCAGGATAATGATCGAATTTCTCGTGGAAAGCATCATGATAACTTTCTTGGCAGGAGCCATAGGAATACTCCTTGGAATCCTCGGTTCAAACACGATCGTCAGCGCCTTTGGAAAAGCTTACGGCCTGAAACCCGTTATAAACCCGCTTTCGCTCTTGGTAGCTTTCGGGGTATCGGCAAGTGTGGGGCTCTTTTTTGGACTATATCCCGCGTATAGAGCCTCAAAACTCAGCCCGATAGAAGCCCTGCGCTATGAATGAGTGTGATATCATCGAAAAAACCAATGCCAAGGAGGCGCAAAGGCATGATAGACCTCCGCTCAGACACCGTCACGAAACCCACTGAAGAAATGAGAAAAGCCATGGCAAACGCCCAGGTAGGTGACGACGTATATGGCGAAGATCCCACTATAAATGAATTAGAAAGCTTGGCGGCGTCGATCTTCGGAAAAGAAGCCGCACTCTTCGTCCCCTCCGGAACTATGGGAAACCAAGTGAGCATAATGGCACACACCCAAAGGGGAGACGAAGTGATACTCGAGGCCAACAGCCATATATTCTGGTACGAGGTTGGAGCCATGTCAGTCCTCTCGGGCGTGATGCCACATCCTATAGAAGGCAAAAACGGCGCCATGGATCCAAACGAAGTAGAAAAAGCCATAAGACCCAAAAACATTCACTTTCCAAGAACATCCCTGATAACCATTGAAAATACCCACAACCGCTCCGGAGGCAGAGTTGTCCCCTTGGAAAACATAAAAGCTATATACGAAATAGCTAAAAAACATGGAATAAACGTTCATATAGACGGTGCGAGAATCTTCAACGCTTCCATAGCCTCTGGAACTGCTGTAAAAGAATACGCAAAATATGCGGATTCCATCATGTTCTGCCTTTCCAAAGGCCTATCCGCTCCCGTCGGATCTCTCGTTGTCGGAAGCAAAGACTTCATAGAAAGGGCGAGGAAAGCAAGGAAAATGCTCGGTGGCGGGATGCGCCAAGCCGGAATACTCGCAGCCGCTGGAATAGTCGCCCTAACCAAAATGGTGGACAGGCTCAAAGAAGACCATGAAAACGCCAAATACCTGGCTATTAAACTCAAAGAAATCGGATATATGACATCTCCTGAAGACGTGGAAACGAACATGGCCGTGCTCAGAGCGGACAATCTCGCACTCTCTGCCCCGGAATTTGTCGCCGTCATGAAAGAGCACGGAGTACTGGCAAACGCAATCTCAAATAGCGCTATACGCCTTGTGACTCACAAAGATGTCTCAAAAGCCGACATAGAAAATGCCTTGGATATATTCGAAAAGCTTTTCAAAATTTATGGAAAGGAAATGAATTGAGCCTTTCACAAACCCAAAAGCCCCCGCCAAATGGCGGGGGCAGCGTTTCACATTATGTCCTCCGGGTATATCAGCTTCACGAACTCGAACTTTCCATTCTTAACAACATCGACGACAACAGGCTTTATCGCATTACCGTTGGCATCGATCGTTATCACTCCCGTAACCCCCGGAAAGTCTTTTATCTTCCTGATGTTTTCGGCTATCTTGGCCGGATCGGGCTCCCCTGCCATCTCTATTGCCTGGAGGAGCATCATGTAAGCATCGTAGGCGAGAGCAGACGCAGCGGATGGATCCTCACCATACTTCTCCTTGTACTTCTTGACGAACCTCTTGGAGGTTTCCGTCGCTGCGCCTTTCGGATGGTAATGGGTCGTGAAGTACATCCCTTCAACTGCTTTTCCTCCTATCTTGACGAGTTCCGGGAACTCAACTCCATCTCCGGCAAGAAGTTTCCCTTTGAATCCCATTTGCCTGGCTTGCCTGGCTATAAGCGCTGCCTCCGTGTAGTAACCCGGGATGTATATGGTGTCCGCCCCGAATTGCATTGCCGCTGCCACCTGAGCAGCAAAGTCCTGGTCCCCTGTCTTATAGAAGAGTTTGTCTATCTTTCCACCGAGTTTCTTGAACTTGTCTGCAAAGAAGTTAGCGAGTCCAACACAGTAATCCTGCTCGACATCCATGAATATAGCGACTCTTCTGGAACCGAGTTCCTTGTAAGCAAAGACCGCTGCCGCCGCTCCTTGGAAGGGATCTATGAAGCAGGCCCTGTCCACAAAATGCCTTCCCTGTGTGACAAGTGGGTTCGTAGCCCAGGGTGAGATCATCGGTATCCTGTTTTCCTCGGCTATTGGAACTCCCGCCAAAGTGTTGCTCGAGCTCATCGCACCTATTATTGCAATGACACCCTTTTGACTTATCAGCCTTGCGAATGCATTCGCTGACTCCGTTTTCTCTGACCTGTTGTCCATGAGGAACAGCTCCACTTTTTGACCAAGAACCATGGGTTTTTCCTCGTATGCTATCTTGAGTCCATTCCATGCCATCTCACCAACAGCAGACAGATTTCCGGTCATCGGGAATACAACTCCGATCTTTATAACAGCGAAAGAGAGTGCGGCAACGACTGCCATGAATATCACCAAAGCCTTCCTCATAGCCACCCCCCCTTCTCCATGGATTCTCAATCCAAGATTGTACCCCTTTCGTTTCACATGTTCCAAAAAACTTCACATAATCAAATTTCACTCATAGAGCGCAAGTGATAAACATTGAGAAAATTCCTTTCACTATGGGGCTAATCAAAAAGAAGGGGCATGATCTCGGGACAGCAACGACCTTTTTACCTTTCATCTATCCTTCACACACTGCCCTTGAAAAACGATGCATGATTGCATATAATATACCGCGGCGTTGCGGGGTGGAGCAGCCTGGTAGCTCGTTGGGCTCATAACCCAAAGGCCGTGGGTTCAAATCCCACCCCCGCTACCAGATCTAAACACCGTTTGTTGCTTATGTAGGGAGCCGTAAGGGCTCCCTTGTTTGTTGTTAAAACCCGGGACAGGCAATATAGCTTCTCCTTCCATATGAAGACATTAAAGAGATTTAGCATGCCAAAAGGAAATGGGTAGTGCTATGCTATAAGACAGGGGTGGCAAGATGGCTTTCTTTATACTCTTATCTTTGTTCATTCACATTTACACCTATGACGATATAACGGCAAAAAGCGACTGGACCACAGGATATCCCGTTCTTGTTATAGACAAACCTTCTCTTGGGGTTCATATCTTTCTCACACCGGAAGGGACCTTGATAAACCTCGAAACCCTCCCAGATGCTCTAATAATCTCGCCCGCTCCCTATGAAACTTGCCCTGCAAGATGGGGATATATTTCTCATCTCTTTAAAAACTCTCCACCTATTCTTATAGTATTTTCCTACCACCTGAAAAGAATTATGCTCGCCATAGGCGTATATACCACGCTATTTTGAACTTTTAGCATAACTTAAGTTCCATTCTGCCGTTTTACTTGTGGGGGCAACCACTGGCGATGCTCTCTATCTTATACCGAGTTCTCTTTCATGGAAGTTTTGGCAACATACACATTCTTGAACCAGGTTGAGGAATAATGACGATTCAAGAATCCACACCAGGTTTTGTTGAATGCAGAACAAACGAGCTTACCGTCTCAATGAGCATAACGCCACATATCACGCTCGGCAAATCGTGGGGAATATTGGACTTGCTCACACCCGGAACAGTAACCATCGAAGGCACTCCAAACTACTTCCAAATAATGCACACAAGCCACACATCAAACTGGTGAGATTTCTTATGGCTCTTTAATACTCACCGTTTCAGACTAATCCACGTTCTCTCACCCTACAAGAATCATCCCCCGTAGGGTAATAAGGACCGACGGGCACTCCCCATTGTTTTGTCCTGCATGACTTCCGGTTTTGACACGGGTGATCACCCCTTTCCGGAGTGCAATTAAAAAAGCCGCACCAAAGGGCGGCGGATTTCTTTTCGATAAAAGGCGGTTAATAGACCACGCCAGGTGGTGGCGTAAGATCAATAAACTCGTCTATCGGCTTCCCTTCTTTCAAACAACTTTTGAGAAGAGCGATAAACTCTTCTTTCGTCATAGCTGGAAAACCGAAATAAGGAAGGAAAGCTCCCTTTACTTTCTTGAAATACTCTTCTACAAGTGGGGTAATCTCTGGATCTTTCACGAGTTCACCTATGTCGAACAGCTTAGCCATCTTCTCATCTCCCTGCTAAATCCTTTTTTAAGTTTCACCAATATATCTTAGTAGAATCGTACTTCATTGGAATGACTTCAAACAGTCCTTTCTCTTCTTTTATTGCCTTTTCAAGTGCAGCAAACCATTCCTCCCGAGTTAAGCTCTCAACTTCTCCAAAGATCTTCAACGGGCCGAGTTGATGTTTGATATAAGCTTCGAAAAACTTCTCATCCTCAAGCATTTCCTCAAACGAATACCTTCTTTTCTCACTCACTTTATCACCTCACTCAAAACAGCTTCAAATGCTTTGTAAATGTCTGGGAAGTGAAACTTCACCTTTTCCAAAAGCTGTCGGGATACTGGCGTATCTAACATTCGCAACATAAAAAGGTCTGCAAAGATCTCGGCTGGAACGAGTTCTCTTGGATTTTGAGCCCAGTATCTGGAACCATGCCCACCGAACAACTTCGTGGTGTAGTTCCCCAAGGTCAGTCCGTCTACTATGCCAGAAAACGCCGCGTAAACTTCTATCTCTTTCTCTAACTCATCAAACTGCTTGGCAATTTCTTTGGGCATCACCCTTCTTTTATATTTTAACTGTAACTTCCCCCACTGCCTGTATTTTTCTACGACTTTCCTGTGATATTTCTGTTTCCAAAATTCCACAAGCTGTTCATGATACATTCTATTCTCTTGCGTGATCTTTCAACAATACTCCCAAAAGCTCTTACAGAATGATTATTCTTCTTTCCCAAAACCCAATCCAAATAATGCCCATATTCATGATAAAACAAATATCTGCTCTCTTTTTCAAGCCCAATAATTTGTTTTTGAGGTCGAAATGACTATATTTAGAGACCTTGACTTCTGGCATCCCGTATTTTTCAACAATTCTTTGTAACTCCAAAGATTTTTCAATAACTTCTCTCACAATTTGCCGCCGGCTTGGTGTAACCTTCTTTGAAATCAACTTGGATATCCTCCTGCTGAGCTCTTCTTTTATCTGCTCCGCCCGCCCTTTCTTCTCCTTCCAATACCATGCAATTGCTTCTATGGATTTCGTTCTTGCCACGATGGGCCCATGCTTGCACATTCACATTCCTCTTAGGACTATAAGGACAGATTATAACTCCACCTACGCGCCCATGAGCGTAGGTATTCACATTCCTCTTAGGACTATAAGGACTTAAGGACTACAAAGACCCTTTCAGGACTCTCATATAATCTCTCGATTCACATTCCTCTTAGGACTATAAGGACTAGGTTATGTAGGAAGCATGCGGTGTAAAGATAAACTGATTCACATTCCTCTTAGGACTATAAGGACGAATTTTATCACATCATCCCAAGTACGCAAAAGCGTATTCACATTCCTCTTAGGACTATAAGGACGAATTTTATCACATCATCCCAAGTACGCAAAAGCGTATTCACATTCCTCTTAGGACTATAAGGA
>JALWSA010000007.1 GCA_026993805.1 Thermotogaceae bacterium
GTTCGTGACGAGATCCTGAAACGAGCTTTTTTCTTTAACGGAAGCCGGGCTTCCCCATTCGCTGAGAAGCACTTTTCCGACTTTTTTGGCCGTTTTTATTGCAAAATCGAGACGATCCATGGGATCCCTCCTAACATTGCGGCTGCCTGTTTTTTGACGATCTTTACGATACCACCGCCAGCGTAACTTATCAACCGATCCAAAGTTTACCACCAAAAGCGGATCAAGCGGGCAAAGACGCAAAACAAAAAGCCCCCTCATTCGGGGGCGTGGTGGGTGCGGCAGGATTCGAACCTGCGACCTCTTCCTCGTGAGGGAAGCGCTCTCCCACTGAGCTACGCACCCACGCGCTCTGGTATTTTAATATAGCTCCGGAGAGTTTTCAAGAAATCGGGATTTTCTCAACGACATGCTAAAAAAAAGCAAGCTTTACTGGAGTCCGAGGAGCTGTTTTGCTGCTCTTTCGTGCATTCGCGTTTGGAACCTAACTTCTCCATTCACCGGATCCATGAAAAGAACTTCCCTATCAACCAGCTCCTTCAAGCCTTCTTCTGTTTCGCCATACATGTTTTCGCCTTCCAATATCTTTTTCAAAACATTTTTGTAGCTTTCATTGCTCCTCACCAATTCTATTAGCTTTGACTTCGTTTGCTTATAAAGCTCATTTGCAACCAGAACAGGATCTTCTTCTTTCAGCACTTCCATTAGAACCCATGGAATCCCTCCTGTCATCTTCACAACTTCCACGGCTTGAGCTTCAGATAATCCTTCACTCAAGAGAATCTTCCTTGCCGTTTCATCATCAAAATAATCAACGAGAAAATAACGAGAAGTGTTCTCAAGTGTTGAATCAAAATACACCCGCTCTATGAAAAAGGTGTCAGAAGTCATCACTATCACATGCGCAAGATGCAAGACTTTAGTGATGCGAACGAAGAAGTTAAAAAGCTCCCTTACCAAGGGACGCTGCTTTGAGTCCCCATTGAGATACACTTCCTTTAGCTTCTGTAGCTCATCGAACACGATAACAGGCATTTTGCCTTTCGCTCTGTCTTCCTCAAGACGCTTCCTCATCTCAGTGAATGGCTTCCTCTCCTTCCTCTTTATCTCCTCCAATACATGCGGCTCTATCTCAAACACCCCAAGGTTTATCTTTGGCTTCACAGCACTTATGAATTCCTTTAGCCATCCCTTGGGCGTGAAAAAGAGTCTTATAACGCTGTCGTAATCTGATATGAGTTCTTCTCGAAGATCGTACCAATAGTAAATGAAATCGTCTTTCGGAAGCTCCTCTACCACTTTCATCAATAGCGTCGTCTTTCCGCTTGATTTCGGACCGTACACAAACAAGATAGCATTCGGCTCTGTTTGAAGGTAATGTTTAAGCCAGGCCTTTTCTTTCTCCCTGTCCCAGAATTTCATGGCACCGCCCCCTTTTATAAGGGATGCCCGCTGCTGCTTACGCGGCTGTTTCGTTAACTCGTTAAAAGTTTACCATGAAGCCCGGACAATTTCTTGAAGCTCCAAGAAAAAAGCCCGCCGGGTGGCGGGCCTTTACGGGCCTTTATCTGGCAACTGGGTCTTGCTTGACTCACAAGTGTATGGCTTTTCCTTCGGCTTGTTCGAAGGCGCCGAGGAGAGTTTCGGAGATGGTCGGATGCGGGTGGATGGTACTTGCAAGTTGCTCTACGGTGAGTCCGTGCTTTATCGCAACTGCGGCTTCCATTACGAGCTCGGAAGCGAAAGGTCCTACCATCGAGAATCCAACTACTCTTCCCGTGTCTTTCTCATAGATCACCTTCGCGAATCCTTCCCTTTCTCCCATCGCCGCCGCTCTTCCAGAAGCCGCTACCGGGAACTTCGCAACGCCGTGTCTTTCCCCGTCCATATCCTTTTCCCTTATTCCAACGGAAGAGACCTCAGGACTGGTGTAGATGACAGAAGGCACGACGGAAAGATCGACCTTTTTCTCCTGCCCTTTTATGTTGTAAGCCACAACGATCCCTTCGTGAAATCCAACATGTGCGAGCATTATCTTTGCCCTTACATCCCCGGCCGCGTATATTCCTTCAACGGATGTTCTGAGATGATCGTCGGTGACGATTCCCTTTTCAACGGCTATTCCCAGCTCTTTAACATCTTCTCCGATGTTCGGACGCCTTCCGACTGAAAGCAGCACTCTGCTCACTCTGAGATCGAATGTCTCTTTCGGCGTTTCGATCGTTGCGACGAAAGCTTCGCCGCGCTTTTCCACCTTCGTCACTTTGGATGATTCGTAGATCTTAACGCCTATCGCGGTTAGCGATTTTTTCACGACATCCGCTATGTCCTGATCTTCCCCCGGAAGTATGTGATCCATTATCTCAACTATGTGAACCTCAGCGCCGAGCATTCCCATGAAGGCTCCCATTTCGACCCCGATGACTCCGCCGCCGACGATCAAGATGGATTCCGGGAGAGCTTCCGCTTTGAAGACATCGTCGCTCGTCCATATCCCTTCTACCTGATCGAAAGGTGGAAAGATCGTGGGTTTGGAACCTGTGGCGATAAGGATCGCCCTTGTCTGAAGCGTCTGATCGCCGGCTCTCACAACTCCGGGTTTTTCTATGCGCGCTTCCGCCTTTACGTAGTCTATACCGTTTTTCTTGAAGAGATACTCAACGCCCTTTCTGGATGTGTTTATAGCCCTTTGCATATGAGATCTTATGGCTTTGAAATCGTAGGAAACGCCCTGCACATTCACTCCGAGCCGCTTTGCTTTGTTTTTAGCTTCGTGGTACATGTGAGAGCTGACAAGAAGCGCTTTTGTTGGTATGCAGCCTTTGTTGGTGCATGTTCCGCCGGCGTGTTCCTTCTCGACTACCGCGACTTTAAGCCCTAAATGTGCCATCTTTATCGCAGAGACATATCCCGCTGGTCCAGCTCCTATAACGACTGCATCGTACATGTCTACCCCTCCCTTTTACAGGCTCTCGAGTTCCTCCTTGGCTGCTTCTATTTTAACAAGCCAGACACTTTCCGGATCTTCGTTGAGTTTTTCTGGGTCGTTTTCAAGGTCTTTGTTGACTTCAACGATCTTTCCGGATACCGGGCATACCACTTCTTCTGCTGCCTTGACGGTTTCAAGGGAAACTATGACATCGCCCTTGTTCACGGTATCTCCTGCGCTTTTCTGAAATCCGACATATGTGACATCGCCTATCTCTTCAAGGAAATCCTTCGTCACGCCTACAAGTACTGGCTCTGCTACTTCGACCCATATCTTTCCATCAACGACCTTTCTCATCCTGCCGCCTCCTCTCCATGTTCTACTACAAGATCTATGAATCCCGGATAATCGACGAGCTCCACTTCTGCCATGTCTTCCGAATAGCCCCTTGCCGTGAAGTCCTCCTTGAGAGCGTAGACTTTTACTCCCTTTCCCTTGAGCTCGTCTACAACCGGGTCTCCGAGAGCGAACAAAACGGCATCCTGAAGGAGCACCACGACATCACCCTGGCTTGGCATTGAAAGTTTCCTTCTTTCGGTTTCCGAATAAGGAGAATATTTTGCTATAAACAGCATCTCTCTCACCCCTTCACATGAATATGACCAGGTCGAAGTCGTGTACGAAATCAGAGAGTTTGTCCTTTTCTACGAGCTCGACATTCCATTCGTCTCCAATCTGGACATTCCATTTTTCGACATCTTCTTTCAGCGCATAAACTTTCGTTCCATACCTGTTTATGTACTTGTGAACCGTCTTTATCGGAAGAAGCCCGAGTTTTTCTGGACTGTAATCTTTGCCAAGAGCAAGGACCGATGCCTGCGTGAGAAGTATTGAAGGCTCAATGTCTTCAGCGTACATACCGAAAGCTGTCCTGAAAGTTTCGTTAACAAAGATGTTTCCCATTGCCGGAAGATAAGATATGAAGAGCACCTTCTTCATTTCCATCACCTCTCATGCCATCAGATTGATGAATCTGTCGCTCTTGTAGATCAGGGACGCAAGCTCGGGAAGTCCACTGAGCTGAGCGCCAGGAACGATCTTTTCTGGATCGAGACCCCTGTACTGGAAGCAGATTCCGCATATGTGAACTTCAACGCCCTTTTCTATGAGCTCTTTCAAAAGCTCCGGAATATTCCTGTCTCCTTTCACCGGTTTGACTGCCGTGTTTATCGCAAGAACGCTGTCGCAGAAAAGGAATATCGCCGCTTCATGACCTTTTTCCACTGCCGCCCTTGCTATGTTTATCGCGGTGTCGACATCCTCGTTGGTGTACGGGTTGAGCATGACTTGGACTGTTATCTTCATCGCTTCACCCCCTCACTTTCTTACCAAAGAGCCAATAAGCCATGAGCCAGTTGCCAAGGATGAAGAAGAGCGTTGCGAGCAGGGATCCAAGTGAGAGGTGCGGAACTCCGGAAAGGAAGTGTCCTATGTTACAGCCACCTGCAACGGAAGCTCCTATACCCATGAAGACACCGCCAACCATAACCTGGACATAGGTTATCGGATTCCTTGGCATCCTGAGCTTGAATTCCTTGGAAGCAACTGCCGCTATGAAGGCTCCTATAATTATTCCGAGAACTTCGGCACCTTCCCACTCGAGGTGCTTTCCAGTGAACGTCGAATAGATGTTCTTCCATCCTCCAGTGATACCAAGGGTGTAGAACTTATCTCCGAAGGTTCCCCTCGTCCAGTAACCGAACATCGCGACGAAAGTCACAAGTATAGCCGTTGTGTACCAGTTAAAGCCTTTGCCGCCCCTCTGGCTGGTCTTCGTTCCAAAGACATACCAGAGAAGGAGAGCCGCGAAGATCAGAGCAGGTATCCATGGATTTATGTGGAATATCGTGGCCACGGTCGGTCCGACTTTACCAGATGTGTACATGTTGCTGACGCTGGAAGCTTCTACCTTGAAAGCCGGACCCTGGAGCCACTTTACGAACCCTTTCAAAAATCCAACCTTGGAGGCGGTGGCGAAGAGACCGTAGAATATGGCGGCTATCCAGGCTGTCGTCATACCTTCACCAGATCTGTAGGTGACACCGCTTGCACATCCGCCAGCCAAGACCATTCCAAAACCGAACAGGAGCCCGCCTATTATGTTTCCAACTGGCATGAACGGCTTCGGAGTGAGGGTTATCCAGCCCATAGAAGCCATGAAGTGGAAAGCGATTGTCTCGAGTGCAATGGCGAGAACGACTGCTTTCCACAAGTAGTTATCTTTAAAGAGTCTGAGGTCTCTCATAGCGGAATTGAAGCAAAGCCTTCCGCGCTGGAGAACTATTCCGAAGAAAAATCCGGTGATAAGCCCCATGAGAACTCCCATGATCACACCCCCTTCATCTCACTTTTTCCTTATCAATATCCTCCATTCGCTCGGACCAGTCTCTTCGATCGTGAGAACTTCATGCCCTTCCTTTTCCACATTAGCCGGGATCCTCTCTTTGGAGAGCGGGTAGTCTATGAGGACTTCTAAAACCTGACCTGGCTCCATATCTTTGAGCGCTCTTCTTGTTTCAACATCGGGAACCGGACAAACTTCTCCCCTGACATCCAGAGTCTTATCCACCTTTACATCAGCCATGGAAATCCCTCCTTCACTCGCTATTTTTTGGAAGGGCGCCCTTCCTTATTACGATCCGCCAGAAAGAACCCTTGTTTTCCACATTGACGATGAAGTTCATGTACATGGAAACTATCCTTTCCTTTGAGAGCGGATAGTCCGTCCAAACTTCAAAGACCTTTCCTTCTTCGAGCTCTTTGAAGACCTTCTCGGTCTCTATTAGCGGAACAGGGCATATCTCGCCGCGAACATCCACTATCTTTTCGCCGGAGATGTTCTCAAAGACCTTCTTTTTAAGGAGCATCGTTCCCGTCTCAAGGAGCTTGTAGACTTTCACGGACGAAAGGTCGTATAGAACTTCACCGTCTCTCATGCCTATCCTTTTAACGAGTCCCGCTTCTTCGAGTCTGTCGAGGTGCTTTTGAATCTCGCTTTTAGGAACCTTCATCATCTTCGAAAGCTCTCCAGGCGTTCTACATCGGTCTTTTAAAAGTGAAAGAATCGTGAGCCTTTTTCCATGCGCCAGAATTTTGAATATCGTCACTATGCCCGTTTTCAAACACCTGCACCCCTTTAATTAGTGATTATGTTCACTTGCCATGTGAAATATTACTCATTAAATATGACGAAAAGATTATCCTGCGGTTACAAAATGGTGTATAAAACAGGACGTAAAAGTTGGCACTGGCAAAAAATCTGGTGGGATTAGCGATCTATCATCCAGTCGTGGATGGCTTGAACGGTGGCATCAAGGTCTTTTTCTTTCACGATAAAGTAATAGGCCACTTCTGAAGCCCCTGCAGAGACCATCTCGACATTAACTCCCTTTTTGGCAACTCGGGAGAACATCTGGCCGAATATTCCCTTTCTCTTCATAAGTCCTTCGCCGACAACTCCAACGAGCGCTATGTCTTCTTCGGGGGTGAGAGCCGTTATAGTGCCTTCTTTAAGGGGAGAGAGAACTTCCATAGCCCTGCGAATGTCTTTTTTGTCAAGAAGCAGATTTATACTGGTCTGGGAAGTGAGTATGGAGTAGATGTTTATGCCGCTCGAAGAGAGAGCCTGGCCTATCTGTGCGATAACGCCGGGCTTGTAACCGACACCGGGGCCATGTACGCGCAAAACACCAATAGAGCGGTTGTAGGTTATGCTCTTTATGACGCGTTCGTGAATGTAGCCTTGGGGGGTTATCGTGGTACCGGGAAATGAAGGGTCGAGAATGGAGCGGATGCTAACGGGTATTCCCTTGGAAAGGAGCGGCTCGAAGGTTCTCGGGTGAATGATTCTGGCGCCGAAATAGGATAGCTCGGCAGCTTCGTAGTAAGAGAGCCTGTCGAGCTTTTCGACATCACTCACTATCTTTGGATCGGCGCTCATGAATCCGTCCACATCTTTCCAGAGCTCGATCTTTTCAGCATCAAGCGCGACCGCGACGATCGCAGCTGTGTAGTCAGAGCCGTTCCTTCCGAATGTGGTGACCCTTCCGCCGCGCGTCACGCCAAAGTATCCCGTTACCACGGGAACGGTTCCGGAATCTATGAGCGGCAAAAGAGACTCCTTCAAGTTGCGGGATGCAACATCTATAAGGGCGGTTGCGTTCTCGTAGTTTTCGTCTGTAACGAGACCAAGATCGTCGGCTTCGCAGGCCTTTGACTTGACACCTTCGTTTTCGAGCACCGCGGAAAGAAGGAGTGCTGAAAATCTCTCGCCAAAGCTAAGGATAGCCGCTTTCACGGGGCGGGTGAGTTCTTGGGTGTAAGCGACGCCGTAAAGGTATCTCTTTAGCTCGCTGAATTTCTCAACGATTTTATCTATGATTGATTTTCTCAGATATTCCGGAAAGCCAGAAAGAACCTTCTCGTGCATGGAGATTATGGAGCGGATGTTCCCGAGGACGGTGTTTTCACTCTCAAGGGCTTCGTCTATGGCTTTTATGAGAGCATCCGTGACGCCTGAAACGGCGGAAACGACAACGACGATATCCTTTCCCGCATTTTTTATAACTTCAACTGTCTTTCTCAGAGAATCACCATCTTTCAGACACGATCCGCCGAACTTTAGAACCCTTATCCCCACAGCGATCACCCCAGATATCCCATCTTCAAAGCAGTTTCAGCGTTAAGGACGCTGCTTCCAGCAGCTCCCCTTATCGTGTTGTGAACGAGAAGAACAAGCGCGATTCCCCTTGCTACCCTTCTTATCCTTCCAACATGAACGCTCATTCCTTTTTTCAGGTTGGACGGTGTGGTGTAGAGATCGAGTGCGGGCTGGGGTCTGTCGATTTCGTCGTGAACCACTATGGGGTTTTCAGGAGCGCTCGGAAGGTTTTCTCTTTGCGGAAAGCCCCTGAAGTTTCTGAGCTTTTCCGCGATCTCTTCAGGAACTACCTTTTTCTCAAATTCCATGTAAACGCTCTCAAGGTGGCCGTCTTTAACATCGACTCGGCAGCAGGTGGCGGCGATATCGTATTCGGCCGGCACGATTTTGCCGGCGTGTAAAGTTCCGAGAATCTTTTTGCTCTCTTTTTCTATCTTTTCTTCCTCCTTTGCTATGTACGGAATGACATTTCCGTGGATTTTGAGTGCGCTAAGGCCGTTTACCCCTGCACCGGAAATAGCCTGGTATGTCGAGACGGAGACAAACTTCAGGCCGAATTCCATCAAGGGCTTCAAAACCATGACAAGGCCTGATGTGGAGCAGTTCGAGTTCGTGACGATGAAGCCGCCATATCTTTCAAGCTGTCTTTCAACGAGTTTTAAGTGCTCTGAATTGACCTCCGGGATGATTATGGGAACATCTTCGTCCATCCTGAAGGCACTGGCGTTTGAAAACACCTTCTTTTTTCTCTCCCTTAGCTCTCTTTCAACTTCCCTTGCAACAGAAGACGGAAGGGCGCTGAAGAAAACATCTACATCGCTTTTCATCGCATATTCAATGCTGCAGAGCTTCATTTCCTTCACGCTCTCCGGAACGCTCTCTGAGACCATCCATGTTACTCTTTCTGCGTATCGCATGCCCGCAGATCTTTCTGATGCCGCAAGGAGCTCTATTTCAAAATGAGGGTGATCCGAAAGAATCCTTACGAACTGCTGGCCAACTATTCCAGTCGCTCCCAAGACCCCCACCTTTATCTTTCCCAAAGAGCTCACCCCCTGCTTATGAGCGTCTCATCGACATCCGCCTTCACGATCTGCGGAACCCACCCGCCGATCCCCCAAAGATTCCCTATCGAGACCACCGCTCCAAGAACTCCTTCTATCTCAAGAACGCGCTCTATGGCGCTCTGAACTTCCTGCCTTCTCTCGCTCTTTACGAGATTTCCAAGAAGAGTCGCCGCTGCGTCTGCCAAAAAGCCATCTTTTGCTATCACAGTTGCGGCGTTTGCCTTCCCAAAGCTCAAAGAGTGACCCACAACCCCGGAAGATGTGCATATCGCAAGAAGACCGTGCTCAGGTCTTATCAAAAACGCGTACTTTGATGTTTCGGCCTGGCCGGTGTATATCCCAACGGCCGTCTCTTTCGCGACTCTCAAAACTATGTCGCCACCGTTTTCGAAAACGACATGCTCTGCCCCAAGAGAGATGAGCTTTTCAACGACCATCTGCGATATTCCGCCCGCAACCGCTGCCATCGGCCCTACGCCTGCTTTTTTCGCGGCGTGTGCCATTCTCTTGATTATCTCTGGAGCGTCTTCAGTTACCTG
Organism: Thermotogaceae bacterium; assembly: GCA_026993805.1. GTDB lineage: Bacteria > Thermotogota > Thermotogae > Thermotogales > Thermotogaceae > JALWSA01. The sequence continues at coordinate 9,256 of JALWSA010000007.1, forward strand.
CAAAGGCTCGAGCGCTTCTTTGAACTCAGGGTGAGCTGCTATGTAATCTTCAAGGCGCGCTCTCTGCTTTCTTATCTCGCCGAGCGCCGCTTTATGATATTTCTCTTCGCTTATGAGAGTCGCTATGGTCTCTTTTATCCTTATGTCAAGCCTTTTCATCTTTTCAGGTTTTCAGGGTGATGGCACCCACCGGGCAAAGATCACCGCAGAGCCCGCATTCTATGCATCTATCTTTCTTCACAACGAGCCTGCTCTCTTCGCTCAATGTAAAGACGCCTTTTGGGCAAACGCTCGTGCAAAGACCGCACTCTATGCACCCATCTTCGTGCCAGACTAAGTACTCGTCCTGCGGATCGTCTTCAACAAGAACCGTCTCTTTTATCTGTGAAGGGCTCACCTGTCTCATCACGCTATATGGAGTTGTGGTGGAAAGATTCTCGACAGGAAGCGTGAGCTTAAACCTTCCCTGCTCTATCCAGTCTTTCAAAGCCCGGGCCACGAGCCTTGCCATGTGAAAGCTGGAAAGTGACGCCGCCCTAATTTTCCTGCCGTTTATCTCGACCTGTCCGCTCTTTAGCTCTGCATAGGTTACTTTCTTTATGACCGGACGATCACGCCTTGGAATGCCGTAATCGTAAAGGTCTATCTCTATTTCTGAGTCGGTTATGGCAGTAGATCTTGCAAGGTCTTCGTCGAGGATGGGAATGGTAATGCCTATTCCAAGGTATAGCGTGCTTCCATAGCCCGGAACTGATGCCGCTCTGAGAAAGCGCGGGTCCATCTCCTTAAGGTTTCCAACGACCATTAGAGTTCCCATCTTGTCTTTGGGGTTGTGCTGAGTGCCGTTCCATGCTATGTAGCCAACCGCTCCTGCAAGGAAAATTCTCGTTCCTATGCCGATGGTTCTGTATTCCGGGTCATTTATAAGGGGGTTCAATTCTCCGGAGCCGGAGTATGTGACATTTCCATACCTTGGAAGGAGTTTTCCCATGTAGGTGTAGATCACCCTTGATGAAGAGTTGGTGGCGGCTTCGTACTTCTGATAGGAGTTTCTGGGGTTGCACATGACGGCCTGATTGATATCGTCGATCGTTATCACAGTCTTTATTCTCTTTCTGGGGTAGCAGTCCGTTCCATAAGCCGTGGCCTTTAAGACTACCGGTTTTCTTCTCACGAGATCTTCTATGACATGTGCCCCGCCGTATCTTATTCCATACTCTTTCGAGATCTGAGCCGCGCCAAGGTAGGCATCCACCGCCGCAAGTCCCGTAAAAGCTTCGACACCGTTGAGCCAGACCCTTGTCATCTTTATCGGTGGATCTGCATGGCCGAAGTTAAGGAAAACACCGGAAGAACACATAGCACCGAATGTTCCAGTAGTGACTACATCAACTTTTTTGTAGGCCTCTTTCACGCCGTTTTCTTCAACGAACTTCGACATCTCTTCGGCGGTGAAAACCACCGCTTTTCCTTTCTCTATCTTCCAGTTTATCTCCTCTATACTTCTCGGCAATTCACGACCCCCCACAGAAAGGATTTGAGAGTATTTTTACAATCTTTCCCGAAGCTGTCAACTCATTCGATGGGAAGGTAAAACACGCACAGAAAGGGAAGAAAAAAGTGCGCGTTTTTAAAGATCGTTCCCGGAATGAACAATATTCATATCCAGTATCCTGTCAAGGCGGAAGTGCTTCTTTTTTCCCTGCTCCATGGCTTCTATTCCTTCATACTGCCTGCCGCGGTGCTCGAGCTTCCCGACAAAGAGCGGCTTTATTCTTCTCCTTTTAAGATCACCGTTTCTTTTGAGATAAACGATATCGAGAAATTTTTCTTGAGAAATCGCTTCTTGAGCGATTTTTCTCTTTTCTTCGAGCGATAAGCGCTTTTTGGACTTTTCGTAAAGGAATTTTGTAAAGGCTGATATGGCTTTAAAAGATGAGAAAAGGTGTTTTTTCTCGATGGGCTGTTTCAGAACGAGACCTTCAAGGCTCCGGCAACGGCTAAGGGCAACATAGAGCTGGCCCGGTGCGAAGAGTCCACCAGAAAGATCGAGAATCACCTTATCGAAGGTCTTTCCCTGGCTCTTGTGGATGGTTATGGCCCATGCGAGCTTCATGGGAAACTGTGTGAACCTTCCGATGTCACGTGTGACGATTTTCTTCTCTTCTTTATCGTACTCGTACTTGAAGATCGTCCACTTGTAGGGCTGGACTTCTTCTATCCTTCCATCTTCGAGCTCGACTATTATCGATCCTTCCTGCAAGTCTATCTCCCTGACGAAGGCCATCGTCCCATTTACCCACCTTCCCAAAGGGTCGTTGTTTAAAAGCATTACCTGAGCTCCTTCTTTTATCCTGAGAACATCATCGGTGGGGTAGTACTTTCTGTCGAAGTGGCCTTCTATCACGGCTGGAAACTCGTAAAGCTTTTCGGGAAGTCTTGAGAGCCTTTCTTCGTTTATCAGCCTTGCGACTCTGTTTGTGGGCGTCAGGTAGACATAAAGCTCGTCTTCGGGGGGCTGAAAGTCGGGATTCACCCGCGAATTAAGGATTTCGAGCATCTCTTTCGTGATATCGCCGTATCTTATGGCATCCAATATCTGGATGAACTCGTCATTCTGCTGGCGAAAGACGCGGCTTAGCTGGACTACTTCGAGATCGATTTCTTTCATCACATTCGCCGAAAAAAAGTACTCCGTCTCGTACATGAGGTTGAAAGCTTCTCTTTCTTCACCGGTCACAACGGGCGGGAGCTGGTAGAGGTCGCCGAAGAATATCATCTGCTTGCCGCCGAAAGGTTCATTAGTCTGGGTGTTGAGCCTTAAGAACTTGTCAACACAGTCAAGCAGGTCTGCCCGCACCATCGATATCTCGTCTATGATTATCGCATCAATGGTTGTGTAAAGGTTGGGAACTTCATCGACGACACGCTTTACATCATCCAGAGTGACGCTGGGTTTAAACCCGAAGAAAGAATGTATTGTCTGGCCGGAAACATTTATCGCAGCAAGACCTGCGGGTGCGAGTACAACAACCTGCTTTTTCGTTTTGTAGCGAAAGTACTGAAGGAGCGTCGATTTGCCCGTTCCCGCCCTTCCGGTTATGAGAACATGTTTTTTCGTGTTTTTCATCAGCTCAAAAGCCCTCTCGAACTCTTCGGTGAGTTCTATTTCCAAGACAGTCCCTCCTATGGCAGATTTTATAGCTGGACACCCGAGGGGTGAAGAAAATAAGAAAAGCCAAGGGGAAAGGAGCGGGAAGAGTCTGATACTAAAAGCCAAAACGATTATGTGTCTTTTTTCTTCAAAACAACTGTATATCCAAGAAAATCAAGTATACGCTCAATGAAATCTATCCGGGGATTGATTTTACCCCTTTCAAACCTTGACAAAGCTTGCTGCTTTATCCCCAAACGCTTAGCAAGCTCTGTTTGTGTAAGATTGTGCTTTTTTCTATAATCGATCAGTGCATTTATTAGCTGATATTTAAAGCTCAATGCCTCATACATCTCTTTTATCTCGGGCTGTTCTTTAAATACCTTTTTCTTATATTCATCATAGTTAACATATTTCAATTGCATAAAACCACCTCACTGATCAAAAATACCTGAATCTATATAGGATTTCATTTTTCTAAAAGCATTCTCATAGACACTCTTAGATAACCTCCAACTCTTTTTTACTGCTGTTGAAAGCAAAATGCAAATCCTATTACCTTTAATTACATAGAAAATCCTATATTCCACATGAGCTGATACTCGCAATTCCCGAAGCTTGTAACCTTTATACTGATAACCTTTTACAACTCTAGAATAGGGCATAGATAACTTTATGCCATGTTGCCTAAGCATGTCAATAACATGGAAGATCTCTGCTACCAATCTTCTATCTTCTGTTTTTGGACTCTCCCTTAACTTCTCAAGAACTCTCTCGACAGATGCATCTATGAAAATCTCCATTTCGTTTAAAACTTACAACAAAAATGTTGTAATGTCAAGAAACAGGATAAATAACAGCTTCATCTTGATAGCACGGCTGCGATGGGTTAAACTTCTGGAAAACTCGAGAGATATAATCATGACGGAGGGCGGATGGCATGAAGAGATTTCTGGTGATTTCGGACACTCATGTCCCGGTTTACCAGAGCGACATTCCGGCAAAGATTTACGAGATCGCCAAGGATTTCGACGGGATAATCGGGCTTGGGGATTTCACAAACCTTGAAACAGTACTCTCACTCGAAGCGATCGCGAAAGCTTTTTACGGTGTTCACGGCAACATGGACGATTTCGATGTGAAGACTCACCTTCCTGTGAAAAAGGTCGTTGTGATCGAAGGTCTGACCATCGGGATGACGCACGGCTGGGGACCGCCTTTCGATATACGGAAAAGGATCTACGAGAGCTTTCGCGGAGTGGATGATCTGGACGTGATCATGTACGGTCACACGCATGAACCTTTTGATGGGATGGAGCGGGGAATCAGATTCTTGAATCCGGGGACGGCGACTCCGGGCGGGACATACGGCGTTTTGACGATATCGGGGAGAGACCTGAAATTCGAGATATTCAGTCTCTGATAGAAGAGAAGATCCGCGAGATAAGAGAGACCGTAGGAGACGGGAAGCTGATTGTGGCTTTTTCCGGGGGAGAGGACAGCTCCCTCGTTGCCGTTTTGGCTTCCCTTGCTCTGGGCCGCGGCAGAACAGTTCTTGCCCACATAGATTGGGGAATGTACGAGTACGAGAAAACGAGAAAGATCGTGAGAAAATTCGCTCAGGAGCATGGCCTTGCCCTTCACATAATAGACGGGGCGGGAAAGCAAAAGAGCGCGTGGAAATACGGGCCTTCGTGCAATTCGTGTACGAAATTCGTGAAACTGCCGCTCCTTAGAGAATTCGCTGGCAAAAGGCTAATAGCCACTGGCTCCAACGCCTATGATACATGGGGAAAGACGGGGATAAAGGTAAAAGACGGATTTTACGCACCACTCTCTGATCTCACAAAAGAAGAGATAAGGGCAATGCTCGAAAAGCTAAATGTAAAGATAGAGAGAATAGGAGAATCTAAAAAAAGGGAAGGATGCAAACTAAAACACCTTTTGAAGATGCTGACGAATGAAAACTTTCACGGAAAAGCTGTCGCGTTGTCAAATGAGATCCTGCTTAAAGTGCTCGAAAGAGAAGGAATAGAGATTGAAACGGCTTCTGTTAAGATCGCCGGGCCTTTGAAGAGAAACATAGCCGTTGTCGTGACAAAGCCTGAGCTTGATGAAAAGATAAAAGAGAAGCTGAAAGAAAAAATCGGTGAAATAGACGCAATCGATGAGGTGATATTTGCACATGAAGGGTGCGAAGTCGTCGTGGTTGCGTCAAAGCCTATCTTCAAAAACCCGGATGCAAGGAAGAACGTGATAGAAGTGATAGGCATTCCAGGAAAGTACAGCTGGATAGAGTCGAAAAACACAAAGCTAAGAACCTTTCAGGTCGTTGAAATAAAATGCTAAAAAAGTCCAAGCTGCTTTTTCATCTTCTCCCTTTTCTTCAAAACTGCTTTCAGGCGCTCGCCGCTCAAAAGTCCTGCCCTTTTCCATTTCGCCAAAATCTCATCGGTAAGGTTTTCTATGACTCCTGAAAATGTGAGCCTGTGAAAAGGCGTGGGACCGAGATCTTTCACGGCTCTTTTGTGCTCAGGCGTGGGATAGCCGAAGTTGTGTTCAAAGCCGTATCCCTTGTAAACCTTTGAATAGGCCTTCATTATCCTGTCCCTTGTGACCTTGGCGAGAATAGAAGCCGCGGCTATGCTCATGCTCTTTGCATCGCCTTTTACTATGCACCTGCTGGCCGTATTTATCTCGAGTGCCCTGCCGTCGATGAGAATGGCATCTGGTTGAAAGCCAAGTGCTTCAAGAGCTCTTTTGATGGCGATTCTCGTGGCTCCCAATATGTTGTAAATATCTATCTCTTCGGGCGTGGCTATTCCAATGCCGAAAACCGCATTTTCCTTTATCATTTCGAAGAAAATCTCTCTATCTCCGGGAGACAGCTTTTTGGAATCGTCTATACCTTCTATGGGGCTTTCAAGGAGCACTGCAGCCGCAACAACGGGGCCCGCTAAAGGGCCCCTCCCTGCTTCATCGACACCAACGAACTTTCCATATTTCTTTCTGAGAAGCTCATCGAACTGCCAGAGCAAGCTCACTTTTTGCTCTTTACGCTCCCCCTGTAGAAGGGCAGTTTGACAACTTCTGCTTCCACCATCTTTTTGCGTATTTCAACCTGAAGCTTCGTTCCCTTCTTGGTATGGGGCTTTTTCACATAACCGAGGGCAATTGACTTTCCGAGTGTCGGAGAATAGCTTCCGCTCGTTATAAAGCCCACTTCTTCCCCGTCCTTGAAGATCTTGTAACCATGTCTTGCTATGTTTCTTCCTTCAAGAACCATTCCCACAAGGCGTCTGGTCGTACCTTCCGCTTTCACCTTCTGAAGAGCTTCCTTTCCTATGAAATCTTCCTTATCAAGCTTCACAGTCCAGGAAAGACCAGCTTCTAACGGATTTGCATTCTCGTCCATGTCGCTTCCGTAGAGAAGATAAGAAGCTTCGAGCCTGAGGAGATCCCTCGCGCCAAGACCGGCAGGCTTCATTCCGTATTCCTTGAGTGTCCTCCATACAGTAACTGCCATATCCCACTCGACCAGAAACTCGAATCCATCTTCGCCGGTGTATCCAGTTCTCGAGATTATTCCCTTCACTCCCCTTATCCTTCCTTCTTTAAAAGTGTAAAAGCCAAGTTCTGAAAGGACTATATCCGCAATCTCCTGAAGCTTTTTCTCGGCGTTTGGACCCTGAATCGCTATCAGGCCGTATTCCATAGACCTGTCGGTAACCTCCACATCGAATTTCTTCGCCCATCTGCTGATCCACTCGAAGTCTTTGTCCTTGTTGGAAGCGTTGACAACAAGATAAGCTTTCTCAGAATTCACCTTGTAAGCTATCAAATCATCTATTATTCCGCCATTCTCGTTACACATGGGAGAGTAAATCGCATCACCGTAGGTAATACCAGCGAAATCGTTGGTTATCAGAAAATCAACGAATCTCACGGTTTCTGGACCTTCTATGAATATCTCTCCCATATGCGAGACATCGAATATTCCCACATCTTTTCTCACATTTTCAACTTCCTCGATTATCGATGTATACTGCACGGGCATCTCCCAACCGGCGAAATCGACCATCTTCGCCTTATCCCTGATGTGCTCTTCATAAAGTGGCGTTCTCAAAAGATCTCCCATTCCCTATCCCTCCTTGTCTTTTCCTTCTAAGATTCTCAGCGCTTCATCATAGAGATCTTCAGGCACGAAGACTTCCATTCTTCCTCCAGACCCCATTATAACGGGCAGGGCGTAATCTACCTGACGGAGAAGAACCGCTATCCCGTTATCTCTCAAAACGCTCTCGATCATTCGAGCCTCGGTTTCCTGGTACTCCCCTATGCTCTTCCATCCCTTCACAAAAACCACCCTTGTGGATTTTACACCCCAGATGGGAAAGTGATCAAAACTCACATTTCGGAAAGGAAAAGGATTATCTGTGCAATGGCTTTGTAAAGGTGGGGAGGAATCTCTTCCAATATGCCGAGCTCGTAAAGGTCGTGGACTATTTCGGGCGATTTCACTATGGGGACACCGTTCTCTTCGGCAATTTCCAGAATCATATCGGCGAGCCAGCACTTTCCCTTCGCCACAACGAAAGGAGCATCAGCGAGCGATGGATCGTACTTGAGCGCAACCGCCACTTTGCCTTCACACCCAGCTTCCAAGTCCAAGACCCCCTTTTACAACGAGCGCGCTCCCAAGGAGTTTTTCCAGTTCTTTCTGGAGTTTCTCGATAGGCTCGTCTTCCACGCTCTTCTCGGAGATGACCTTCAGTCGAGCAGATGCCGGCGAGATAACTCCTTCGACGACTACTCTGCCGTGGCTCTTGCTGTCGTGCTCTATTCTGATAAATGTCTCCACCTTCTTCTTTCTTATGAAAATCCTCGTTGGATTCTTCCCGGAATTTTTCAGAGAAATGAACTGAAGCGGGTGTGAGAACGCAGAAAGCCAGCGTCCAAAGACTTTTAGCTCATCCACTGCGCTCTTTTTGACGCCCGATGCCTGCGCAGCCGCCCTGCTCGCAACGCCCGACGAGGCGGGATCTTCTCCGACTCTGTAATACTTTCCAAGCATTCTGTAGTACCACTTCGGAAGAAAGCCGAGCCTCCTGTAAACGTTTCTCGTGAGCTCAGCCAGAAAATCTATCTCATAGCCATTCTTAACGCCCGCGGTTTCTATTATCGGAATTGCCTCTTGAAGGCTGGGAAGCGGGACAGGTGAATCTACAACCACGCTTCCAACGAACTTTGCGGAAGGGTCTTCTTTCCTGAATTCTAGAATCCAGCCCTTGGGCGGCACCTTGGCACCGCGCATCTTTATTATCTTCTCGCCGTTTTGGCTGTGCACCTTCACGAAATTCTTATAAACCTCTACGACGACCCCTTCCATACCATTATTTAGATCGCCATCACCAGGCTATCTCTTTACCCGTGTAATCGAAGAACCTGCCCGTGTGGCTCATGGTGAGCTTTTCCGAGAGATCCGCAATTCCCTTTGCGGACTCTTCGGGAAGAACCGGAGCAGCGCTTCCGCCCATGTCTGTTCTTACCCAACCCGGATGAATGGAGACGACCACTATGCCGTAGCTCCGGAGCTGGCTTGCCATAACCTTTGTCACCATGTTCAGAGCCGCCTTCGATACCGTGTAAGAGACGCTGTGCGTGCCGGAGTAAGTGGTTATGCTCCCCATTATGGAGCTTGTGTTGAGAATTCTGGGGTTTTTAGACTTCTTGAGATTATCAACGAGCGATCTTGCAACATACCAGGGTCCCAATGTGTTCACTTTCAGGGTGTATAAAAAATCTTCATAGCTCGTATCGAAGATATCTCCCTTGACGAGAACGCCGGCGTTGTTGAAAAGGACATCCACGACCTGTCCTTTCAAAGACCTTGAAAATTCTTCGATGCTTCGGGGATCTGATACATCTATTCTCTCAATTCTCAACTGTTCGCCGTATCTCTCCTTTAACTCTTTAAGGCTCTCTGCTTGCGGCTTCCTTGTAGCAGCGATAACGCTCCAGCCTCTTTTCAAGAGCTCCTTTACTATCGCGAGCCCTATCCCGCGGTTCGATCCCGTGACGACCGCCGTCACCTTACACCACCCCCTCTTTCACTCTTCTTCCAAGATCCTGACGATGTATTCCCTCCATATACCCCTAACGATTATGAGAAATGGAACGGAGACGAGAACACCAATGAAACCATAAAGCTCGGAAAGCGCCAGCATGGTTATGAGGATCAGGAACCAGTTGAGCTTCACCCTGTCACCGAGTATCTTGGGAGCGAGAATCCAGCTCTCAACCTGATTTGCTATTGTAAGGACTACCAAAACCCCTATGAGCCCAAGGACACCGTATTGGGAAATGCCGATCAAGGAAGAAGGAATGGCGGTGATGAAAACTCCGAGAAAGGGGATGAAATCCGTTACTCCGGAAAGGAGCCCTAAAAAGCCGGCGTATCTTAACTTCAATATCGACATACCGCTCCAGACGATGCTCCCGACTATAAGGGCGTTTATCATCTGTCCGCCAACGAATTTGCGCATGTCGCCGTAAAGTTCGCGAAGGAATCTTTCAGTCCTTGCCATAGTGGATTTCGGGAAGAGCTTTGCTATCAGAAATTTCAGTTTTGGAAGGACAGCGGCGATGTAGGTGGAAGCTATAACGAGCAACGTCACGGAAGTTAGAATATCCGGTATTTTGCTCAAAAGAAGTTTTGCTATATCCGCTCCAAAGGTCGCGAAGTTTTTACCCGCCCAAGCCAGTACATCACTCACCATCTTTGCTATTTTCTCGTTCTTTATGCCTGCTGCCAGTCCATTGCCAGATTTCGATATCATGTCGTTTATGTAGCTCAGAACATTTCCGCCTTCTTTCAGCGCTATAGGAATTATGCTGTAGATAGAATACGCGAGTATTCCGTAGAAAATGAGGCTTGAAATTAGAACGAGCGCCCATCTCCTGAATTTGAGCACTTTGGACAGGATACCGGAGAGATTCTCTATTATTAGAACGAAAATGAGAGCAAGGGTCAGTGACCCAAGAGTTACAGGGAGGACTTTCAAAAGCACAAGATAAAGGGCGAAATAGCCCAATATCCACTTCAGAGCGGGATCCGATCTTCTCATAGCCGTTTCAGACCTTGGGAGGCGGCGAGTAAGATCTCTTTATCTCAAGGAGCTTTGAGAGAATCTGCGAATCGCTCCCCTGTATGCTAACATCCACTCTTTCATCAGAATATCTCATCTTCACTTCGACTTTGCCGCTACTTACACTCTTTCCAACGGTGATCCTTATCGGGAATCCTATGAGGTCGGCGTCGTTGAACTTCACACCGGGAGTGACCATTCTGTCGTCAAGCACGACTTCTTCTCCGTTTCTTGAAAGAATCTCGTATATTCTCTCTCCAACCCGCACCTGCTCTTTCTTGTTCATGTTCACCACGGTGATTATGAAGGTATACGGCGCTACAGAGAGTGGCCAGATTATTCCCTTCTCGTCGTGGTACTGCTCGACGATGGCGGCCATTGTTCTTGAAACTCCCCAGCCGTAACAGCCCATTATGAAAGGCTTCAGATCTCCTTTTTCGTCCATGTAGAATGCTTTCATAGCTTCGGAGTACTTGGTACCGAGCTTGAATATGTGTCCGAGCTCTATCCCCTTTGTGGCCTTGAGAGGCGCGCCGCATACTGGGCATGGATCTCCTTCCTTCGCCATTCTCAGATCCGCCCACATATCCACATTGAAGTCCCTTCCAATGTTTGCGTTTATGTAATGGGTGTCTTCCTTCATCCCGCCCACGACGAAATTCTTTAAGTATCTGACGCTCTCGTCAGCCACTATGTAGACATCTTCTATACCCACGGGCCCTATGAAACCTATTGGAACACCGAATTTCTCAAGGACTTCTTCGGGTGTTGCCAACCTTATAGACTGATCCTTCATCACTTCTTTGAGCTTTTCTTCGTTTATCTCAAGATCTCCCCTTATCATCGCCATTATGAAACCTCTTCTTCCGACATAGAGAAGCGATTTCACGATTCTCTGGGGACCGACTCCCAAAAAACTCGCAACCTGCTCGACGGTCCTCACTCCCGGTGTGCTGACCCTTTCAAGCGGCTTTTCCTCTTCTTCAATCTTCTCGTACTCTCCTACATAAGGCGTTCTTTCGTCACTCGCTTGATAACCACATTTTTCGCAATAGAGAACATTGCTCTCACCTATAGGAGCGAGCGAGACGAACTCGTGAGACTCGTTTCCACCTATTGCACCAGAAGAAGCCTCTATTATGAGATACCTCAGGGAAACTCTCTCCATTATTTTCTGATAAGCCTTTCGCATGTCTTGATAGACTTCATCGAGGCTTTCCCAATCCGAATGAAAAGAATACGCGTCCTTCATCACGAATTCCCTCGCGCGAAGAAGTCCGTATCTGGGTCTGAGCTCATCTCTGTATTTGTTCGCGATCTGGTACACGGTGACAGGAAGCTGCTTGTAGGAATTTATCTCGTTTTTCATCAGGAAAGTTATCACTTCTTCATGGGTTGGGCCGAGCGTGAATTCTCTCCCGTGCCTGTCGTTGAGCTTCATCATGGTAGGACCATAGTCGTCCCATCTTCCCGTCATCTTCCAGAGCTCTGCTGGCTGTATTATAGGCATGAGCATCTCCTGAGCGCCTATCGCATCCATCTCTTCTTTCACGATCTTCCATATCTTATCCAAAACTCTCTTTCCAAGCGGCAGGTAGTCGAACACACCCGCCGTTACCTTCCTTATGAAACCACCTCTGACGAGATATTCATGGCTCTTTATCTCCGCATCGGAAGGTGGCTCTTTCAATGTGGGTGCAAACAGGCGCGAAAATCTCACAAGATTCACCCCCTGAACTCATCGACGCTTTCGCCCTTCACAATTTTTGCTATTCTTAAAGAAGCCTTCCCATCCCCGAAGGGATTTCTCGAATCCGCCGATCTGAACCCCAAAGCCTTCTTAAGTGCCTCGTAAACTCCTTCTTTGCTCGTTCCCGCCAGTACCCCAAAGCCGCTTTCCAGCAGCTCCGGTCGCTCCGTCGTGTTCCTTGCAACTACTACGAACTTTCCGAAGGACGGGGCTTCTTCTTGTATCCCGCCCGAGTCCGTCAGGACAAATTTGCATCCTTCAAGCAGTGAGAGAAAGACCATGTAATCCACGGGTTCTGTCAAAATCGCGTTTTCAAAATCTCCAAGGACTTCGGAGACGACTTCTCTGACTCTCGGGTTTCTGTGCACGGGAAAGACTATTTTCATTCCCGTTTCCTGGGAAAACCTTTTCAGACCGAGCAGAATGTTTCTCATCTTCTGCCCCCAGTTCTCCCTTCTGTGGAGAGTAACGAGTATGTATCCGTCCTCTTCCACCAAATTCTTTCTAAGAGCCGAAAGATTATGGTTATCTTTTATGTACAAAAGCGCGTCCACCACGGTGTTTCCGGTTAGGAAAATCCTACTCTCTTCCACGCCTTCCTTCAAGAGGTTCTCCTTTGCTCCCTTCGTCGGCGCGAAACTATACTGGCTCACCACCCCTATTACTCTCCTATTCATCTCTTCCGGAAAGGGATCGTAAAGATCTCCGCTTCTCAGGCCCGCTTCTATGTGCGCAACCTTTATTCCCATGTGGAAAGCCGCTATAGCTGAAGACATCGCAGTTGTCGTATCTCCCTGCACCATCAGGATGTCGACATGGAGTTTCTTCAAAACCTCTTCCATCTTCGAAAAAACCTTGGATGCCACCGTGTTTGGCGTCTGGCCGGCCGTCATTATGTTCATATCTACATCGGGTTTCAGTCCGAAAACATCTAACATCATATCCATCATTTCTCTGTGCTGGGCTGTTGCCAAAAGATATGTTTCGATGCCCTCATTCACAAGGGCCATGTAAACTGGTGCTATCTTTATCACTTCGGGACGTGTTCCAAAAGCTATCGCAACTCTCAAATTCATTCCCTCCTCGAAGAAGCCACGACTTCCATCTCGAGGGAGTCCACCCAGATTTCTTTCAGGGCATCCTCTCCAAGATCCGGGTAGAGCTTCACCTTTTCTTCACCTTCCATCTTCTCGACACCAAAGAGTGGCCTTTCGAATCTCGTTATCAACTTTCTGGTCTCCTCCGGTATCTCGCACTTTCCCTCCATTACAACGCCGCTCGCACCAAGCTTGTAAACGCTCTCGAGGAATATCGGAGAAGAATCTTTGACGAATACAACCTCACCCGCTATGTCATAGGGATACCTTCCCTCGAACTTCATATAATCTTCCATCCTAACGAGGGCTTTTCGTGAAAGAAATACTATCTTTCCCGAATATTTAACCCTGTCTCCTTCCCTGAGCCTTTTTGCCACATTCCAAGAAAGTGGATAACGAATGACAAACACCCTATCTACCTCACTTTCCATTATCTGTAAACGAAAAAGATCCAAACGGAAGCCAGAACAAGCGCCGGAAGGGTCACCTTCGTTCCCACTTTCATGAACTCTCCGAAAGAAACCGTCTTCCCTGTTTGGCGCTGGAGCATGGAAATACCTATGAGGTTCTGCACAGCCCCAAGGGGCGTTAGATTGGTACCGAGGTTAGCCCCGAGGGCGTAAGCCCACCAGATGTTGGTCGAAAACCCGGACGCTACCAAGTATTTAAGAACCGGCGCCATTATAAGCGTTCCCGGGACAGCGCTCAAGAAGGGTATCACATATGCGGAGACCCACATTATCATCAGGAGCGAGAACGGACCGAGGATTTTAAGCGGCGCGAATGCACTTGCTATTCCTTCTATCACACCTATCTCCTCGAGCGCATAGGAAATGATGTAAAGACCCATGTAGAAAAAGAGAGTATCCCAGTCTATATCGTCCGATACCTTCTCAAAACTTTTGTTGAATATGAGAAGAAGAGAAAGGGCTCCCAATAAAGATATGTAGGAAAGCTCTATTTCCGTTATGGAGTGAAAGACGAATCCCAGCACCACCAGAGCAAAAACGCTTACGGAGACCTTCATCATCTTCTCGTCTTCGATGGCTTTTTTAGGATCTATCTCGGTGAGGCGGCGGAGTTTCTTAAGGGACTCTTCATCCACCTTTATCATCCTTTTGGAAAGCCAGTAAATGAGTATGAAGGCAGGTATAGAAAAAACGCCTGTGTTCATCAGAAATTCGTTGAATGATTTCCCGCTTACAGATCCTAAAACGAGGTTCAGAGGACTTCCTATGAGCGTGGACATACCACCGACATTGTCTATGAATATCGTCATGAATACGAGTGGTGTCGGATCCATCTCCATGGTATCGGCGATGAGGAATATCATGGGAAGAGTCATCATAATGGTTATAACGTTGTCCAAAAAGGCGGAAGTAACGGCAACGATGATCATCAAAAGGAGCAGCAGAAGGTTAAAGCTTCCCCTCGATATCTTCAATATATTTATTATGGTGTACTGGAAGAAACCGGATTTTTTCAGAAAACCCACTATGATCATCATTCCAAGGAGAAGTCCAAGAGTGTTGAAATCTACCATATGGCTTATGTTCTTAAGGTTCATTTCAAGAAGCTCCCCCTCTTTGTGAGGGGCCAATCTGAGAAGGAGTATCAAGATGGCAAATATGAGAGTGGTTACAGAGTTTTCTATGTTCTTAACGAAAATGATGAAGTAATACGCTACGACAGCCAACAAGAGAACGATAATTGCGACCACGCTACCGCCTCCCGTAGATGGAATCATACCACCACGAACGGAAATGATCCATAGGACTTGAAATTTCATAACAATAGATGGTATATTTACTCATGGAGCATGATTATAGCAAATCCTTTGAAAGGGGGGTTGTTGAATGAACAAGAAAGATCTTGTCGATGCCGTTGCGAAGAAGACCGGGGCTAAGAAAAAAGACGTGAAGAAGATAGTTGACGCCACCATCGATGTCATTACGGATGCTCTGGTCAAGGGTGAGAAGGTTCAGCTCGTCGGTTTCGGTACTTTCGAGGTTAGGAAGACAGCTCAGAGAAGAGGCGTGAATCCACAGACAAGACAGCCCATGACGATTCCTGCCGGAAAGGTTCCGAAATTCAGGCCAGGCGGAAAACTGAAAGAGATGGTTAAGAAAGGGAAGAAGGGCAAGAAGTGAGTTGAGGGGGAGGCAATAGCCTCCCTCTTACTTTCCTACACAGAAATTCGAGAATATCGTATCAAGCAGATCTTCTGTGAAATCCCTTCCCGTTATCATATCGAGGTTTTTCAGAGCGGCTTTGAAATCTATCGAAGCTATGTCAGTTGGAAAGCCTTCCTTGAGTGACTTTATACCCTTTTCCAAATGGTTTTTAGCGGTCTCCAAGAGCTCTTTTTGCCTCTGATTCGTGAGCACTACGTCTGCTTTCAAAGGTCTGATGAGATCTTCTGTCACCTCCACCATCGCTTCTTCGAGCCGCTCGATTCCCTCGCCTGTTAGTGCCGACAATTTCACAACAGTTTCACCTTCGAAATCCTCTGGAAGAGAGATATCTGAAATGTCTATCTTGTTCACAACGATTATCTTCAACTTATCCTTCACTTCAGAGAAAATCTTCCTGTCCGTCTCCGTTATGCCCTCACCTGCGTCCACCATTAAAAGCACAAGATCCGCCTTCTCTATTTCTTTTTTAGCTCTTTCAACACCTATTTTCTCCACTTCATCTTCGGAAAGTCTCAAACCAGCAGTATCCGAGATTCTGAAATGCCTGCCGAGAATATTCAGATCCTCCGATATCACATCCCTTGTCGTTCCCGGTATAGGCGTAACTATCGCCCTGTCCTCTCTCAAGAGTCTGTTGAGAAGCGTAGACTTGCCGACATTTGGTCTTCCCACTATGACAACCTTGACACCATGTGAAATCTTCACGGATTTTTCGGCTCTTTTTAGAACTTCGTCCATTTTCGACAGAATTTTTCCCGCTTTCTCACTCAAACGCTCTCTATCTATCGTTATCTCCTCCGGGTAATCCAGCTCAACTTCTATCTCTGCCAGTATTTCCAATATCTCCTTTCTCAGACTTTCTACGTAATCTCTGAGCTTTCCCTCAACACCTTTCAAAAAAGCCCGTACTTCCCATTCCACTTTTGCTTCTATGAGATCCCTGACAGCTTCAGCCTCGGACAGGTCCATCTTTCCGTTCAAAAAAGCCCTTTTTGTGAATTCACCGGGCTCGGCCTGTCTCGCACCGCGGGAAAGCAAGGTTTTCAAAACCATGTTCGTCACGGTGTAACCGCCATGACAGAAAAGCTCCACCATGTCCTCACCCGTATAACTCTTTGGAGCCTTATAAAAGACTAAAAGAACTCTATCGACATCGCCATTCTCGTCCGCCACTGTCCCCATGTAAACCTTTCTCGGCACGGGATCTCCTATCTTCTCTTTCAAAGATCTCTGGACCACATCCCATGCCCCATCTCCACTCACCCTTATTACGCTTATAGCGCCCGTACCGGGTGGAGAAGCAATGGCGGCAATCACATCTTTCAAGGAATCATCACCTCTTGTTGAAAAGAGACCTTATGGTCGTGACCTGCCCATATACGTCCGTTCCAAATGTCTCAACGAGGGAATAGCCGCTTATCTTTACATCTCCAAGACTTCCGCCCCTCATATCGAGGGTTGAAGCGGAATCTACGAAAACCTTCTTAAAGGAACAATCCAGAACCATGACCTTAGAGAGCGTCTTTAAGGTCACCTCAGTTGCGCTTGTGGAAAAGAAGAAAGCTTTGGTGAAATCTCCTATCTCGATCTTATCGTATGTCCCTCTCTCTATCATGACTTCCCTCGCATTGTCCACCACAAGAGAGTTTATTTCACTGTTTACCAAAAACACGCCATAACAAGAATCGCAGGAAAAGGAGTTCAGTTTCATATCTTCCAAAACTGCCCATTTAACACCGGAAAAGCTCAGATCCGAGAGACCTTTTATCCCTTTCAAATATATGACTTTTCCACCATTTACAATCAAATCACTCGATATCTCCATATTTTGCAAGTAAAGCCTTGCTTCTTTTTCAACGACCAAACTGCCTCCAGATATGAGCGCACCTTTCTCTATGTTCATGAAGACTCCTTTTATTATCAACTGGCCCGCTAAAAGGTTTAAAGTCACATCGGAACCTAAAACGAGACTCATATTCGATGGCAAAACAACCTTTCCAACGATTGGATATGGAGAACCACCTTTTAGGAGGAGGTAGTTCTTTGTGATGGAGGTTATAGCGGTCTTCTTGGAAACCGCCATGAGATCGCTCGGTGAAGGTGGCACAACGAAGACCTCTCCAAGGTTTCCCGCATCGTCCACTGCCCTCATGATCTTTCCCTTGTCACGACTCAAAACGACCGTTCCTCTGAGGTATCCGACTCTTTCCGGATAGAGCATGTATATGTCCGCGGGCTTTTTGAAAAGTATCGTATCCGGCTTAAGGTTGTATTCGGGAACGGAAGGGAAAGCCACATCTACTTCGAACCGTTGTTCTTTGATCTTGGTGTTGCCATATGTGTCAACGGCTTTTACCCTAAATACGTGCTCCCCGTTTTTCAAGAAAAAAGTATCGATGCACCTGTCTTCAACAGGGCTACCGTCCAAGCTCACTCCTATGTCTATTTTCGATGGCTCATCCCAGTCGTCCACAGCCTTTACTTCCAGGCAATATTCACCGAGGCCGACCACTTTCGGAAATTCCAGCTCGACTTTCGGCGGGAGATCGTGCACTCCTACGATAAGCACTTTCTTTTGAAGGGTTTCTTCTTTGTTTTTAATCTCAATCCAATCCACTCTGCCCTTTTTCCATGGAATCATCACCGTTTTGCTGAAGCTCACATCACTGCCATCGTAGGAGAGGAACCATTCTCCTTCTTCACCCACTTCCAAAACTAACTTTCCGCTTTCAAAGTGATATGTCACACCGATATCAGCGAAAACAGCGTAAGCAGTGATTAAAAGCAGAAGGACGAAAATGTACCTCATTCTTTCCCCTCCAAATCCTTCAGGACTCGCACCCCCTGTGTTGCGTTTTTGGCGTAAAAGTTAGCTCCAAGTTCTTTCGCAAGCTTTTCATTGAGCGAAGCACCGCCAACGAGCACGGGAATCTCTATGCCATTTTCCCTCAAAAGTCTGACCACTTCGGATATCCTCGAAGCGGTTGTGGTCATCATCGCGGATAGCGCCACCACCATCGGCTTCTCTTCCTTCACCGCTCTCACTATCCTCTCACTCGGAACATCCTTCCCGAGATCTATGACCTCAAACCCAGCACTCTTCATAACCGCCGCCACGATGTTCTTCCCTATGTCATGAACATCCCCTTTAACCGTGGCGATTATCACCTTGCTTTTCCTGCCATCCGATACTTCCTCCATCTCCCTTTCAACTCTCTGGAAAGCCGGCTTTGCAACCTGAGCTGCGAGTATTAGCTGCGGCAGAAAAATCTCTCCTCTGTCGTACATTTCTCCGATCTTTTCCATCGCAGGTCTCAACCTTCTCTCCACAACTTCGAGCGGGGCCATTTCCTCGAGCCAGCCTTCCGTCATTTTCATCACTTTTTCAGAATCACCGGCGAGCATCGCTTCGACGAGCTTGTCTTCTTTCTCTACCTTAGCCGATTCGATTTCCTCCCTCTTTGTAAGTGCAAGAGCAGCTTTCAGTGATTTCATAACGACTTCGCTCAGGGGATTCATTATCGCGGAGCTAAGACCTTCCCTGACAGCCATTACA
>JALWSA010000008.1 GCA_026993805.1 Thermotogaceae bacterium
ACATCATCCCAAGTACGCAAAAGCGTATTCACATTCCTCTTAGGACTATAAGGACAGATCACACTATCAAAAGCAGTAGCGTTCAAGAGCTAATTCACATTCCTCTTAGGACTATAAGGACAGGTAGATGGACAAGTTAAGAAAGTTTACATCGAAGATTCACATTCCTCTTAGGACTATAAGGACTGCCCCAAAGCAACTGCCCAACAGGGCTGTCGTTTAATTCACATTCCTCTTAGGACTATAAGGACAAAGGCATCGCTACATACACGCCGAGATCTACATAGGATTCACATTCCTCTTAGGACTATAAGGACAAAAACCTCACACCTAAGGGTGTACAAGCTATAAAAATTCACATTCCTCTTAGGACTATAAGGACCACGGCGTGTCTTTGAAAGAAGCTTTGAAAGCTGTGATTCACATTCCTCTTAGGACTATAAGGACAAGCACCATTGCGTGTCCATTTTGATAATCCGTTCCCATTCACATTCCTCTTAGGACTATAAGGACGATCATTTCCGCAAGCTGTTTTTGTGTCAAGCCGCGATTCACATTCCTCTTAGGACTATAAGGACCTACAAAGCGCACGAACATCTTATAGAGGCTTATAGGATTCACATTCCTCTTAGGACTATAAGGACGTATATTTTTCGAGAAGTAGTCTATGATTGCCTTCGTATTCACATTCCTCTTAGGACTATAAGGACCAGAAGCTCGCTCTTGCTCTTTTGCGTAAACACGAAATTCACATTCCTCTTAGGACTATAAGGACACCAAGCAACCGTAGCTCCTATCGCGCCCACGGCGATTCACATTCCTCTTAGGACTATAAGGACTTCGTGTGCTTTGTAGGTGTTATAAACCCCCATCTGCAATTCACATTCCTCTTAGGACTATAAGGACCGTCTCTCATGCCGATGCTCGCAGGATTCGAGGAGAATTCACATTCCTCTTAGGACTATAAGGACCAATCCCGCGATAGCCATTATAGTAGGTCCAATAGCCGATTCACATTCCTCTTAGGACTATAAGGACTTGGCAACATGAATGAACCAGAACATTCCGTAACGATATTCACATTCCTCTTAGGACTATAAGGACCGGGCATTAAGAAGATCTCTTACGGTTACCTTTTCGAGATTCACATTCCTCTTAGGACTATAAGGACCCAGGACTCGCCCCAGGTAGTTCCAGGAGAGTACGAGATTCACATTCCTCTTAGGACTATAAGGACAAAAGGCTTAAGCCGTCTTGAAGCTCTCCGAAGAGAGATTCACATTCCTCTTAGGACTATAAGGACAAGGCAGAGGGTATTAATATAACCTCCACGCCCTCATTCACATTCCTCTTAGGACTATAAGGACCGCATCTATTTTTAAAGATATTATAAGGATTTTCAAGGACCCGGTGGCAAGCGTTTTGCGTCAAACTGCGAGCTTTGCTAAATGATGTTTGACGTGGGGTCGGGAGTGTCTGTTAGAAAGATTCTTTCGAAGTTGAGCGATGGTGGAAAGGTGTAGAGTATTACAAAGTCCTTGACGGCATCGACGACATCTTTTATCTCCTCCGAAAGCCGTGCTATATCGCCGTCCGTCAGCTCTCCTTCAAACACTGATTTCTGGACATGATGAAGATACTTTCGGGCTATTTTCCTGACCATGTTCAATCTCTTCTGACCGCTTTTGTCTTCCGTGTTTATGTCATAAACGAGTATCACTTTCTTCACGCTTCACCACCACACTTTCAACGGTTTGTAATTTGTGCCTTCCACGATGTGTTTCAAAAGTTTGTAAATGTCAAGCCTTATGAGCTCCCTGTATCTAACCTTTCTTTTTAGCGTTCTGTGAAGAACAGTTTTGATCAGGTTTTCATCGAAAGCTTGAACGAATATCTTCCTTCCGGTCTCGTTCAAAAAGGTCCCAGATGATCCACTCACGAAATGCTTTTCCATACTCAGCATCTTGAGATCCACAAGACGGAATATGAGTCTATCCACCAAAACGGGTTTGAATATCTCCGCGATATCAAGAGCGAGCGAAAAGCGCCTTTCTGAAGGTTCGTGAAGATAGCTTATTGCCGGGCTCAAAGGTGTTCTGTAGATTTCCTTCAAAACATTCGAATACAAAAGTGCGTTTCCAAAAGAGATCAATGCGTTGAGATGGTTGGACGGCGGATGCATTTCCCTTCCACCGAACGGCCATCCCGTTATCTCTTCCCAGACAGAGTAATAAGCTTTTCTTGCGTGCGCTTCAAGGCTCATGATGTCAACAACGCTTTTGGCGTCTTTCAGACCTTCTTCATATTCTTTCACTTTTTCGGCTATATCTTCATAACCCTTTTTGGTAAGGTTTCTCCTTATGTTGTGAAGTGCTGCTTCCACTATCTTCCTGGCTATGTTGAGCCTTTTTTCACTGTCTCTGTAATTCTCAACTTGTCTTACAAGCACATAACCAGAGACTGCTTTTTCGCGCGGGTAGTATGTACCCGTGTAATATCCCTCGTATCCGAAAAAATGAATGGGTATTTCGTATTTTCCAATGAATTCAAGGAATTTGGTGTTAAGATCTACGCTTCCAAAAACAAATATCTGATCTATGTCCTCTATCGGTATGACTTTCTTTTTGCTCTGGCCCTCTTCTTCGTATTCCAAAAAGACCGTATTTTCTTTCCTTCTGAGTCTTCCCGATTTGAAGATGTAATAACTTCTCACAAATACCTACCCCTTCAAACATAGCAGTACTCATAATAGGCGCACTTTTTGCAAAAGGAAGACTTTTTCACTGGCGGCGGAGTGGGAGAATTCACTATTTCTTTGATTTCCTCAATGGCTTTTTCTATCGCCCTGACATCTTCATCTGCAAACCCAACTTCAACTTTTTTCATGCTCTTGGGATAATGAATCACCCCGCAGCATGCGTTCATTCCCGCCTTTTTCAAAAGGTAAATGTAGTACTTCACCTGCCAGATGTGCGCATCTTCGAACTTGGGGCTCTTTTTGACTTCGTGTACGACGACTTTGTCCCCAACCCGCAAAAAATCGATGACGCTATCTCCTACCTGAATCTCCTTCATTCTTTCGCGACCAAAGCTCTTTTTGGAAATGAGCCTTCCTATCAAAATGTCGTCTGTGGGGGTCATCTGCTCAAAGTCCATTCCTTTGGCAAAGAGCCACAGCTTTCTCTTGCATATGTGGTAATAGGCCACCATCGTTCCGGTCACTTTAACCGGTTTTAAGACCAACTCCGCGCTCATAAACTCCCTTCACCACCAAAAGCTTTCCTAACCTTTTGCGTGCATATTCGCTTTCTGGCTCGTAAGGCTCCGGATCAAGATTTTTCAGAGAATAAGCAGACACCGGAACCATGTATTTTCTAAGAGCAAGCTTTATCTCAACTGGGGTTTTTGCATCTTTTAGCCCTTTTTCAAGATCCGGCAAGAAATTCTGCGGCACAACATCCACCGTTGCTATCTTTCTGAAGATTCTCTGGGCATCTTCCCTGCTTTCTGCAACATAACCGCTATCCAGTATTCTCAAGGCTTCCACAAAAGCCTTGTAATACGAATCGTTCACTGCCGCAAGCGACTCGTAAACGCCCTCGACAAGCTCCTTTTTCGCCTGGGAGTCAAGAATCAGAATCTTGGGCTCTTTCAAAGCCTTTTTCACTTCCTTTTCCGCCTTGTTCACAGGCTTTCTTCCTTCCAAGGTGATCTTTCCAAAGAGCATATGAGCGAGCGTCAACACAATGGAAGACCTGTGATAAACGCCTCTGTAATATCTCAGACCCTTTTCATCCACAAAAACGAAAACATATACATTCGGCGCATCTGATTTGTACTCCCTTTTCCTGTAAACCCTTCCCATTCTCTGCACAAGCGAATCTGCTGGGCATATATCGGTTATCAGGACATCAAAGTCTATGTTAAGGGAAGCTTCCACAACCTGAGTTGCAACCAAAATCGCAGCGCCTTGCAAAGAGCCGGGTTTGAAATTCTTCAGTCTTTCTTCCTGCACGGCTCTGTCATCGTAAGTCATCCTTGAGTGAAGCAAGAAAACTTCGCCCTCTCCTACCAGGACTTTGAGTTTTTCAAAACTTGAGATAGCATCTTTTACCGTGTTTCTTACCAAAAGCACTCTCTTTCCCTCTTTGAACTTCTCCAAGGCAAGATCTTCTATAACCATGCTTTGAGAGCTCCCGTAAAGCCTTATTTCGATGACATGTTTTTTGCTTGAAATCTCGCCGTACACATCCACAAACTCTGCATCGGTGCGCCTTTCTATCTCGTCCTTTATGAACTTCGGGAGCGTGGCAGTCATCAAAAGAAATCTGCCGCCAAGGCTTTCAACATCCTCAAGTAGCTTTACAACAGCAGCCGCAGCGTAGGGTTCATAAGCCTGCACTTCATCCACAACAAGGTCGCCGCCCGAAAGAACAGAGTACATGAGCTCATATCCGGGGTATTTGTAGGCGGCGGGGAATATTTGATCGCCCGTTGAGACTATGAAGGGGTAAGAGAGAAATCTCGAAAGTGACATTATCTTTTCAAGCTCGCCTTCAAGTTCTGCTCCATTTGCGGCTTTGCCCGTCAAGCTCTCAAACAAGACAAGATCTGCATCCGAATGAAGAAGGCTCACATAGTCTTCTCCAAAATAGCCTTTTAGCCTTTCAAAGAGCATGTTCACCGCGCTCCTAAGCGGCAAAGTCATAACAAATCTTCCCCTTGACCACAAAAGCGCGTATTCCGTTTTTCCAGCACCGGTTGGCGCAACCAAAACGGTGTTTTTGTTCTTCAAATGCTTTTCCTGCCATATATCGTATTCCATATTCTTCATATACCTTCTTATTTTTTCTTTGTGATCTTCCGGATACTCAACGATTACATCGCCGTGGTCCACCTTCGGATCTTCATCTGCCATAGATGCGAACCTGTCTGCTCTCATCAGACTTCCTTTCAGGATTACATACTTTCTATATGCATCGTCGCTAAGTTTTTCCTTTTCTAACAAAAAAGACGGGAGCGTGTACAGAACATGCGGGGGAAGCACTATGGAAGTGTCAAAAAGGTTTGCTTTTGTCAGGTATTCGGCTAAAGGAAGGTTGACCTGCGCGGGTATCCCTTCTTTTTCAAGAAGCTCTCTGAGCTCTTTTTCATTATCCGCGATCCATTTGAAGGCCTTCTTAACCTCATCTGACCGTTCCCCGAACATGTATGAAAGAAAAGAATCCCGCCAGTGATGGAAAGCAATCGAAGAGAGAAGTATAGCAGAATTTTCCTCGCCTATCTCTTCAAGAACTGAACGCGGAACGAAAGCTATGCTCAAAAAAGAATGCGGAACATTGTCAAATTCAGGGTCGGCATCTAAAAATTCAGGGTTCTTCACTCTTTTCTGAAACGCCGGGTTTACTTTCCCGGCATCGTGATAGCGCGCCGCGATCTCAAGAAGTTTTGCCATTTCGCCGTCAAGTCCCAGTTTCTTTGCGATTATCCGCGCAACTTTCACGACGGACTCTGTGTGCTCTTTCAAAGTCTTTCCTGTACTCTTTGCAAGAATCACCATCTCACCACCTTCGCAAAGAACACAGGGAGATCCCCATCTTCTGTTTTATGATGCGGAACGGCTAAGGCATCACCGGGAAAGAGCAAGGGAAGTCCGCCTTGGTGGAGCTTGACCTCTATCTTTTCGAAATGCCTTTGACCGTCAACGACTCTGTAAACGTTCGAAATCAAAAAGAGTATCCCTCCTACCCTTTCGTAAAACTCCCCGTATCTTTCATCATCTTCGGCGTAGTGGCGCGGCGATGGTATCCATGTGTAGTAAGGATCGGGAATCGCGGCCGCTCCTCTTTCCTCAAGCTCAACCATTTCGGCCTCAAGGCTCTCTATCACATCTTCCGCTCTTCCTGCATGTGGGATCTCCAACGGGCTTGGGTTTTCAAAGGCATCTAAGATCATATCCATGATCTCACCGGAAGAGCGTATGTAAATGTTGAAGCAGGCGTTATTCAGAGTGTAAAACACATCGGGCAGTTGCCCGCCTGGATGCTCGATCTCCCCCGCAACGCTTCTTATTCTCTCGCTCCCAAACCTTCCATAATGAGCATCTTTAGAGATATTCCTGAGCCATGTGTATTCCCTTTCCATGCTCTCGTACTTTCCCACTATCGCCATGTCAAAGGGTGAGCTTAGGAATTTCTCTATTCTTTCCTGAGAGCCGAGCATGTTACAGATTATCCCGATGGCGGTTGAGTACATCGGGATGGGGAATGTCTTTCTCTGAGAAAAAAGATGCGGGATTGAAAAATGTGCCGTCGGTGCGAAAGCCTTTATCACAAGGGCTCTCATGAAAGGTCCTCCTTCACTTTCTCGAACACTTTCTCGTAAAGCTTTTTCGGGCTACCAACAACAGCAACGCCTTCTACATCCACTGAGAACCTTCCGGGGTAAACCCAAATCTCTTTGACATTCGTGTTTTCAAAGGCTTTCTTGAGCAAGTCGGCATCCACATTCCCGTTTTTGAGCTCAACATAGGAATGGAACGCAACCAAAGGAAGGTCTAAGGTCCCCACAACTGCAAAAACTGGTACGGTGGACCAGTCTTCCGTGGACGAATGAAGCGAAAAGCCGTTCAGAACAACATCGAGAAATTGCTCAACTCTTTTACGCTTCAGTTCATCCTTCAGCTCTATCTTAAAGCGATAGAGCTTCTTGTTTATACTCTCGTACTTGATTTCACCCTTCTCAGTGTTCACAACATCTTTTTTGTTATTGAGCACTTCTTTCACATCAATCCCAAAAATCATCTTCGCTTTCTTTTCATCTATCCCAATCACTATCTCTTCTTCCCCCACCTTCTCGAGATCCACTACGAATGAATACTTGTAAAGTGACAGGTGCTCTTCTCTCTGGAAGGGATTGGGCGTTGCGTCTTCACCCTGCTTTCTTGCCCTTGAAACCAGATCGTGGTTGGCGTAAAACGCCACATCGCCGCTCCATGGCTCGAGCGACACTGCCTTTGTGAGCCCAACGGATGCTTTTCTTATGGCCGTCTCAGATACCGTTGACATGTACCCGAAGAAATCCATCTCTTCACTCGTCAGGATACTTTCCTGGGAAATGTCAAACTGGATAACTCCGCCTTCCGTCGTGACCTTCGTTTCCTTCCAGCCGTGCTTTTTATGAAGGGCATTGAAAAGCTTATGCCTTATAAAAGCTCTTGAAAAGAATGAGAAAACCTTATCGCCTCTTCTGAGCTTTTTTATGGAAAGAATGTTCCCGCCTATGTTTTCATCCCTGTTAACAGCGCTCGCCTCAAACACGATCGTTCCAGTTATGGCTCTCATTCTTCCTCACCTCCCGCACTTTCTGTCATTCCGCTTATATAAGCCATCATATAAAGTTTGAAATCCTCTTCGTCATGCGTCGAAAACACCTTGTTAAGCTCTCCTGGAAATTCCCTTCCGTGAGCCATGTAGGTTCTCAAAAGCAGATGGTAAACCTCAGATCTTCTTCCAAGTCTTGTGAGCTCAAGAAGCCTGTACTTTGTGTTTTTGAACATATCCCCAGCCCTTCTTCCAAGCTCTTTCAAGCTCTTCGAACTCACCAAAACCTTCACCCCCTTGAGAATTTCCTTGAGCCTTATCGCCAGTTCAATGACCGCAGAAGAGTCCTTTCGCCTTCCATCTACAACTTCATCCCTTAACCTTTCATATCCTTCCTTGGCAAGCCCTTCGGTATCTCCGTTTAAAACCATACTGAAGACATAATCATCACTTATCTTTTGGATTAGGTAAGATATCTTGGAATCGAAAAGCGCGTCCATGATTTTAGGTGGGAGGGAATCTATCAGATATGTTCCCTTGTAGTAATGGACTATCTCTAAATTCTGACGCGCCCAGCTTCCGAGAATTCTAAGAAGTTTAGGTGAAGTGGTCAAAATGGCCGTTCCAAGAACCGCCGATGAGATGGCACTTTTGCTCTTAGATACCCCTTCCTTATAACTTCTTGCAACTTCGTTCAGATACCATATTGCCTTAAAAGATGGTGCGTTTATGAAAAAGTCCCCGTTTTTGTTAAAAACTATGTGTCTAAAAAGCGCCATTTGAACACATACATTGCAGACATATCTGTCCGTGTCAAAATTCCAAAAAGCATTTGGAAAACTGCCAAAGGATGAAAGCTCTCCAAAAAGCCTTGCCGAAAATTCGTGGAACTCTTCCATCCCTTCATCTGGGGTGAATCTTCTACCGCACAAAAGACATTCTTTCTCCCCGTCTTCAAAAGATACCTGTTTTCGCGGATCACCGAATATGGAAGTTATGTAGTCCTTGTATTTTTCAAACGAAAAAGCAACATTAATAAAATTCTGATAGGCTCTCCCTTTAGCAAAAAGCATGTTCTTCCTTTCTTTATGGAGTTTCTTCATATCCCCTTCAAACTCTACATTTTCCGCAATTTTCTTTCTCTCGTCTTTTTTGTAAAGCAACCCAAGATAATAGCTATACCCCATCCATATATTCGCGAGCCTCGGAAATCCCGTGGATGTTTCATAGAGCTGCTCTGCCAAATCGTCGTCTATCACCACGGTTCCATCATCCTTCAATATTGAACGAAGATCAACTTTTATTTTCACTGCCTGGTTTTCTGCTTCTGTGCTCGCCCACTCAAGGGCGCGGAGAAAACCATACACATTCGCATTGTGAAGCCAGTTTGATGGGTAAATTTTCAGCTCCATCCCCTCACCACCTTCACCATCCCAAAACCTTGGCCGGTTCGCACGCCGATGCCCGATTTTGCAAGAAAATCAAGCACTTGCTTGTCGCCTTCCAGGAGAAGATGTCCCCGAAAAGCATCAAGCATGCCGCCGTAGTGGCGAACTCTCGTGTATTTAAGCGCCTTTCCTAAAACTTTAACCGGCAAAAATGCAGGAATATCCTTTAAGAGCTTTCTTGCATAGTTCATCTTTACCTGAAGAGCATGGTTTAATGCTTCTTCGATATCTTCATCTAAAGACGTGACAAGTTTTCCGCCCTCTTTACTAAAAACTGCTGCTCCCAAGATCTTAAACTCCACTTTCTCGGAGGGAATCTTACTTTCCATGGGAAGGTTAAACCTTTTTTCCAGCACTCTTGATCCAAACAAACTTACAAAACTTTTGCTTTTCAAATAGTTATAAAGATAGCCTATCATCATTGGGATGGCTGTTGAAAATCTAAACACAAGATCCCCAGAAAATGTTATTCGCTCACTTGTGATATCCCTTGTCCCTTTGAAGACTACAGAAAAAGTGTACGGCTTTGGAAGTCTCTCCTCACTCAAAACAAGCCCCTCGTATTCTGTGGCCTTGTAAGCTTCCTTGATCAAGTGAATAAAAGATCGCCTATAATCTGTGCTGACCTCTTGAGTATCAACCTTGATATGCGACTCTAAAATCAATACATCACCCCCCCTGATGTTTATTATGTAAAATCTAACTCCAAAAACCAAATGTTACAGAATCAGTCTAATGAACATTATATATGAAGGCTATAAAGATAGGCCATTAAAGTAGCAAGACACAGGTAGATTACTGGCCTAACAGATCCTTCAAAAAGATACCTTTAATATAGCACTAAAATTTAATACCTTTAGGTTCGCCCTGGTTGGTTCACAGGAAAGGTGAGTAAAAAGAGGGATTTCTCTCAACAAAATACCTCCGCTCTTTGAAATTGGCAAAGTTCGGACAGGACATTGATTTTTTCTTAACTACACGGATTAAAAAACAACTCCATTGTAGTGAAGCCGAGCATTGAAACCAAAGCGATCATTTATGCAACATCCTGAATCATTAGGGTCAGGAAACTGTCTGGATTTTTGTCAAAACTTTCTTTCCATAAAGTGCTATTCCAATCGTGATCACTTCAAGTCCGAGTTTTCTATACTTGGTCACGTAGCCCTTTTCATGTATTTGCTCTAAGGCTTCTTGTGCCGCAGCTTCGAGTTTATCCTCGCTTCCAGCTTTCTTTAGCTCCATCACCAGAGCATACCTTCCAAGCTTTTTGTCTTTTGGAAAGACTGCAATATCCACCCTTCCGTAGCCACTTTCTGTTTCGGTTTCAACGATGTATCCATTGCTTGCCATCGAGAGCATTCCAAGAACGAAGGCTTTGTAAACCCTTTCTGCATCGTCATAGCCAATGTCAAAGTAACTGAGGGAACTTGAAAGATAGTCTTCAAGGAGCTTTGCTAACCTATCCGCCTTTCCGCTTCTTATCGCATCTCTCAATGAAGAGTACATCTCGTAAAAGGAAACTTTGGACTCTCTCTCAAGCCAAATCATGACTTTTTCTTTGTAAAACTGCATTATTTCATTGTTTGGGACAATGACTTTGTACTCCTTAGGTGCCGTCCAAAGCGCGTTAAGATATCCCGCATGTGCAAGGAGAGTCCAGACCCCCGACAGGTTTTGATCTATCTCTCTCAGGGAAAGGAATGGATCAATTGGGACTATAAGTTCATCTCCAGACAATAGCTTGTCCAGATCCCTTTGAAGGTATGGATTCGATTCTATCTGCTTTATTATCAGATCATTGCTCGATGTGTTTATCCAGTAGGGCTGAAGAGCCTGCTCAACGGTTTTTCCATTAAGCCGCTCTTTTATGTAGTAAATAACGCTCCACGGATTGTATATCCCTTCGGTCTTTCCAAAAACATATCCGTTATACCAATCTCTCACGGCTTTCATGTCGTCTTCGAGCCCGTAGTATCTAAGCATCTCGTGAACTTCTTCTTCAGTAAAACCAAACTTATCTGCCATTTCATTTTCAAATACGGTGTACACGGCAACATTGTTAAGACCTGAGAATATAGATTCTTTCGCGACCCTGTAAACACCCGTCAGAATCGCAAATTCAAGATACGGGTTGTCTTTCAAAGCGGCCGTCAGGAGATCTCTCATAAAGGCTACCATGTTTTCGTAGTACTCCGGGTCCTTATTTTTGTAGGTGTAAGCGGCCTCTATCGGCACATCGTATTCGTCTATCAGAAGTATTACTTTCTTCCCATAATGAATGTATAAAGCTTCTGTCAGGTTCTTCAAAACTCGCTTATATGACTTTGGCTCACCTTCCAGGTATTTCCGTTTAATTCTTAATATCCTCTCATCATCACTCTTTATGCCCAGCAGTACATCCGATGCCAAATCACCAAGCAGCTCTTCAAGAGCAGTTTTTGCCTCTTCCCAACTTGGATCTTTTATACCCTTGAATGTCACAAAAATCACTGGGTACCTGTGATAATACTCCTTTACGAATCCCTTTTCTTCCCATATCTTAAGGCCCTCGAAAAGATCCTTACCATTTGTGGAATAAAACTCCTTTATCATGTCCAGATTCAGAGTCTTACCAAAGCGACGAGGGCGCGTGATGAGTTTTACCTTTCCGGCAAGATCGTAAACTTCCTTTATCAACGCTGTTTTATCCACATAGTAATAATTTCCTGTTATCATCTCTTCAAAATTGCTAATTCCTATCGGGAGCCTTTTCATGATAATCACCTCAGTGAAATTATCTCACAAAAGGCGTTTTGTGGCGGGGATCTGGGCTTCGCGGCTGGAGTTCGCTAACGCTCGGCGGTCTTTCATTCCTCAAGCTCGTCTTGCCAGTCTTCGGCGGTGATGATGTTCTTTAGCTTTTCAACAAGTGAGGGCACATCCGATGTGGCGATTTTCCATAAAGTATCTCTGTCCAATCCAAAGTAGAAATGTATGAACTTATCTCTCGTCCTTGCAATCTCGTTCCATTCAACCTGGGGGTACTTTTCCATGAAATCTTTCGTGATATTTTTAACCGCTTCGCCGAGAATCTCCACATTCCTTATGACCGCATCCATTGTCTTGTCATCGTTTATAAACTCCTCGTACGTGATCCCTTTAGTGTAGTTCAATATCTTCTGGCAAGCCAAAAACATGTCCAAAACGAATTCTTTATTCCCTCTCTTGTACATACTCGATTTCCCCCTTTATTCTCCTTTTCACAGATTTTATCCTTATACTCTCTATTCCCCCCGGTGTGAGAAGATCGACATCCCTCTGGAAAAGGTTTTCTAAAAACTCAACCAGTCCTCCGAAATCCTTGAAACCTCCTCTGCCCCTCTCAAACTCAACCACCACATCTATGTCGCTGTTTTCCCTCAGCTCATCCCTTGCAGCCGAGCCAAAGATGCCTATTCTTTTCACCCCAAACTCTTTTATCTTCTCCATGTTTTCCCGAAGCAGTCTTATTACATCTTCTTTGCGCACGGTGGCATCACCTCGCCTTCCTGCCATCGATTT
Source organism: Thermotogaceae bacterium (assembly GCA_026993805.1). GTDB lineage: Bacteria > Thermotogota > Thermotogae > Thermotogales > Thermotogaceae > JALWSA01. Next base: position 12,311 of record JALWSA010000008.1, read on the forward strand.
TATTTTAGAGCAGCTGCGCTCACGGGTGAAGCTCAAGCGATTCCGGGGATTGGCTGCATCGGCTAATTTGTTAATTGGCAATGCAGCTCGCGGGCAGTGTATTTACCCTAATCTTCAAGAACCACCTTCAACGATCTTCAAGCTTTCGGTTGCGGAAGTGATGTTCAAAGTCGAGAGTGGGATTGCAACTTGAAAGTCGGTGAGATCGTACGAGTTCGGATTGGTGATGATCACTTCGTAGTGGGTGCCTTTGTTCAGAACAGCAACGGTCGGCTCTGAATCGGCGTATTTGCGGATGAAGATGTAATCGTAAATAGCATGCCTTGGTCTATCTTGGCAGCATCCTCTGATGAATATTTTACTCGCATAAGGATAATGATAACTACTTACTGTGATTGAATTTTCTTGTGTCAAACCATTATCACAATGTTCGTAGATACGCAAATTTCGCCTATTAATAACCAATTTGAAATTACACCAAGTATTATAGGGCAGATTATGCAATACATTGGTCGTTTTGTAATATGTTTCATTGTACATGTACCCTACTCTAAAGGACCATTCGTTAGGTTCATCCCCTGCATTGTAAGGATGTATAAAATATCCTCTACTGGCTTCAGAAGGTTTACCATCACCTAATTCAAGAGTACACTCCCCCTTACCATCTCTTCTTCCTGTTTTTCCCCTGTATTCAATGGCATATTGAGTATTAGTTGTAATCTCAAATCCCAATTCACGATAAAGATGTCCTGCCTCCCCATTTCTGTTAATCTCAATAACACTATCATGTAGGAAATAATCTACTGAACCATCATCATCGTATAATCCATCATCAACTTTCCATCCAACTAATGATGTCCCATCAAAATCATCAAAAAACTCAAACACCGCGTCCCCATTTGGAGAATATCCCGGTTCCTTTCTGATATAGAGCACTTTGCTGCCGCCTGCCGGGATTTTGGGAACTTTCACCCATAGGTAGTTTATGGGTCTGCCGCTTTCGTCATGCTCTATCCAATAAGGAAGAGGTTTTTTGAAAGCGAAAAGATCTTGCCTTTGCTCGACCGTGGCTCCTTTTCCTTCTTTTGCTTCCTTCACCCCCACGACCACCTTCACGATGTCGCCTTTCTTTATCTTCTCCTTCTCTTCCACAACCTTTGCCATCGAGCCTTTAAGGCCGATCTCTTCCACTTTTATCTTTCCAATCTGTTTTTCCTTCTCGAATACAACATTTCCTTCTTCATCCACGATCTTTTCGACTCTGAATACGGGAAGTTCCATCCCTTCCTTTATCCCGTCCTTCGACGAGAGCGTGATGAAGACTGTGTCTTCCTTCCTGAGAGCGATTTTTCCTTCAAGCGGCGGGAGATATTTCACCACGCGTGATGCGATATCTTTCATAACTTTGGTTATCGACTCTATCGTCGCTTGGCACGTGTACTGGTCTGCAAAGTCTACTTTTGCGGTTCTTATGTCTATCATTCTCACCGTTATTATGTAGCTGTCGCCAAGTGTTCCTATCCTTCCGAATATGATCTTGTCCACTCCCAAGAGCTTTCCGAGCTCAACGCTTTCCGTTATCCCAACTTCCGAGAACTGATGCTCTCTCATTATGGCATTTATCTTTTCCCTTTCAACTATCGTTATCCTTCCGGTCTTCAAGAGCTCAGTTCTAAGAATGTCGGTTATTATCACGGCCTGGTCTGCGTTTATCCCGCGGGGCTCGAAGTCAAGAACGGCCAAGGAAAGCTCAGATGAGATGGCAAGCACGGAGAGCATAAGGATCGCAAAAGTCAAAATGAGATGCTTCATCACCCATCACCCCCACTATGTCCATCATCATGAGTGATTTTACTATCGTTTCTATTGAAGGTACGACGACTTTCCAAGTGCTGGTGAAACTGCCAAAAATGAATGATTACACCATCAAATATTAAATCTCTCTTTCAAAAAACTCATCAGTTACTGACAAAAATTCTTCCGCCTCTTTCAACCATCTTTTCACATCTTCTTTTTCAAACTCAACGAGTTCTCCATAATCCCCCATTTCCCTATGTTCAAACATACGGTTATAAAATCTTCCGAGCTTTTTGTCTATCTTCCCGGTCTTTACAAATTCTTTATTAAAAGCGGCTTGAACACCGCTGTGCTTTGAAAAGGAAAAACCCTTTGCAAAAAGAAGGGCAGAAACCTGATAAAACAAAGCGTAATATATTCTATTCACTGCGGAATAGAGGCGATTATTTCTGAAAAGCAATTTTGCGTCTTCAAGACTCTCTCGGGCCCTCTTTCTCCAGTATTCAATAATTTTTTCTTTCTCATTCACACAACAACACCCTCTCTTTCCACATTAACGGCAAAGGGCAGAACATTTTTGTATCTCTCCCACTCTTTCTTTGAGTACACGCTCACATCTAATACTACATCATACTCAAGATCAATATCATAGGCCATATCGTAAATTGCCTCTCTTGCCTTCATGTCAACATCTCCGCTTAGTATCACGACTAAATCTATATCCGAGTTTTCTCTGGCATCACCCTTGGCCCTGGATCCAAAAAGTATTACCTTTACCTCTCCAAACTTCTCAGATACTCTTTTCTTAAACTCAAGCACTACTTCAAGAAATGCTCTCATAATCTCACCTTCCACAGTTGAATATTCTATCCCCACTGACAAAGGCTTCACAATTTCACCCCAAAAAGATTATCTCACATGCTGGCATAACCGAACAACGAGCGAAAAGCACGTCAAAAACTTTCGAAAGGCCACAGATAACGGATATAATCTTCAAAGGGCCTTGCCAAGACTACCGCAAAAGGTAAGGGGGCGGGGTTATGAAAAAACTCATCTGCGCGCTTTTGACGAAGTTCGATGAAGAAGGAAGGCTGGTTTTGGACGAGGAATACGGGAGGTTCGTGGAGTGGCTAATTGAAAGCGGTGTGGACGTTCTTATGCCGTGCGGCACAAACGGCGAATTTCATGTGATGGAAAAAAGCGAAAGAAAAGCGCTGATCGAGTTCTTGTTCGATAAGTTCTCAGATCGTGTCGAAATAATGCCCCATGTTGGAGCTGCGAGTTTCAAAGAAACGGCAGAGCTTGCAGATCACGCATTCTCGCTTGGAGCAAAAAGAGTAACCGTTGTTGCGCCTTATTACTTCAAATACGATGAGAAGGCCATCGTCGATTACTACGTCTCGCTCGCAAAGATGTTCGAAGGAAAAGAGATTCTCATTTACAACATCCCTGTTTTCACTGGAAACAGGGTGAGCGCAGACGCTATATTACAGATAAAGAAAAGTGCAGAGAACATAACGGGCTTAAAGGATACCGATACCAGACCCCAGATAGTGACTGTTTTGAAAAAAGAGTTAGGGCAAGACTTCAAGGTATACGGCGGGAACGACAAGCTCGTTCTGGATTACATGATAAGAGACGCTGACGGGCATGTCTCGGGAAGCTCGAACGTCTTTCCAAAGCTTCTGAGAGCTATGATAGACCAAATTGACCTGGGAAGCGCAAAGGAAGCAGCAAAACTTCAAGAGGTACTTGATATGGCGGTGGAAAAGATAACGGGAATATCCCCGTTCGTAGCGGCAAACAAGGAAGCTCTAAGGATTCTGGGATTCGATGTGGGCTTTCCGCGAATGCCTTTAAGGAGACTGCAGGCCCGCGAACTCGAAGCTGTGAAAAAAGCCGTTCAAGAGATAAAAGATCTCATCGAGGGGTAGAGGGCAGATACTGGTTGAAATAGACCTTAACCCCGCTGTTGAAAAACGGCGTGCTTTTGATAAGTCTGTGACCGGGACAGGGAATTTTCCGGAACGGTGAGATCATGTGGATTTCCCAAAGCGGGAGATTTTCAAAAAGTCTTCCGATGTCTTTCCAGACTCCGGAAAGGCGTTTCCCATAAGGCGGGTTCGTCACCATTTTGCCCCAGCCTTCCTTTCGGACATTTCTGAAATCTGCCTTTAAAATCTTTATATCAACGTGCGCCCTTTCTGCGTTCTCTGCTGCAACCGCCAATATCTTTTCATCCACATCAGAACAAACTATGCCGCGCTTTGGCTCCTTTATTCTCCGCTTCGCCGCTCTTTTTTCTTTCTCGTAAAGCTTCGAGAGCTCTTTCCAGGTTGAAGAAGAAAAGTCGCGGGAAAGCCCCGGGGCGATATTTGCCGCTATCATGGCAGCTTCTATCGCTATAGTTCCAGAACCGCAAAAAGGATCGTGAAATGAAGCATCCCCGCCGTATCTTGCCAAAACCAAAAGCGATGCTGCTATAGTCTCTCTCAAAGGCGCTCTTGAGTATTTCAATCTGTATCCCCTTTTGTGAAGACCCCTTTCGCCCGTTGTGTCAAGGGCGACCATAACTTCATCGCTCCGTATGTAAACATGAACGGGGCAGATCTCACTTCCATCGACTTTCCTGAGAGAATCTACAAGCGCTTTCATCGCCACAGACTGGACTGCCCTTTCAGAATGAAGGACGGATCTTACAGACCTTACCCTTGACACAAAAACCTTGGGATCTTCCGGAAATATTGAAAGGTCAAGATTTCTCATCCCTTCGTAAAGCTCATCAAAAGATTGTGCTTTGAAGCTTCCAAGAAAAATCAAGATTCTCTCTGGTGTGCGAAGGTTTATGTTGAGAAATGGGATATCCCTGAAAGAGGCTTCAAAGAGCACCTTGCCGCTCAGGGAATCCAGGACTCTGAATCCAAGGGATTTCAGCTCCCTGGAAACGGCACCTTCAAGTCCCAGAGTAGTCGTTGCAAGTAGCTTCATAGCACATGATGATCTATTATTTTGACCAAAAGACTTGCCGCCCTTCCCGCTAATTTTTCGTAGTTTTGCTTGAACTCTTCTGTGTCGCATCTGTTCGTTATCGTCTTTATAGCGACGAAGTCTATTCCGTTTTCCTTGCAGACCTTTGCGATGGCGGCGGAGTCCATGTCCACTGCAACAGATTCCGTGAGACGCCTGAGCTCTTCCCGCATCTGGTCGTTATCAACAAAAGCATCGCCCGAAGCTATCCTCGCAACGAAAGCCCCGTGTACATGCTCTTCTATTCTCTCTATGAGTCTCTCGGAACCCTCGACTATCTCGACCTTCCCGTCCCTTCTTCCGAGGTCGTATTCGAAGTACTCGTCTCCTATCACTATGTCGCCGATTCGCAGGAAGTTGGAAAGAGCCGCAGCAGCTCCCGTGAACACCACAGCAGAGGGCCTGAACCTGTCGATGAATGCCTGCGTTACCATCGCCGCCTCGACCTTTCCCACGAATCCATACGCTGTAACGACTTCATTGGGCCCAACCACACCCCTCACGAAAGGCCTCCCTATGACTTCACCAGCCTCGAGCGGCTGTATCTCTTTCCTCACCGGATCTATCTCTATCTCGAAAACCCCTAAGACCAGGATCACCTTCCCACCTCCGATTCGTGAAGGCACCTCAAAACTTCCTTGAAATCTTCAGGCAAAGGCGCCGTGAATTCCATCCACTCCCCAGTCCTTGGATGTTTGAAAGATAGCTTCAAAGCATGGAGCATTTGGCGCTTCACGCAGTAGATTCTATCAAGTCCTGCCTTCCCGTAAACCTCATCTCCCATTATTGGATGTCCTATGTGCTTCAAATGCACCCTTATCTGATGAGTCCTGCCCGTCTTTGGAAAAGCCATAACGAGAGTGGCTATTTTGCCAAATCTCCTCAAAATCTTAAACCTTGTAAAAGCTACCCGGCCGCCCTCCATAACCGTCATCTTCACCCTTATCACTGGATGGCGCGCTATAGGAGCGTCCACCTCAACTTCGTCATCTTCTATCCTACCTCTTGCTATTGCGATGTAAACCTTTTTCACCACGCGATCTTTGAACTGCTTTGAAAGGTTAAGATGGGCGAAATCGTTCTTGGCAACGACCATCACCCCGGATGTGTCTTTGTCGAGTCTGTGAACGATTCCGGGTCTTATCTTTCCGCCAATGCCTTGAAGATCTGGAATCGCGTGAAGAAGAGCGTTGACCAAGGTTCCTGAAGTTTTGGAAGGAAGAGGATGTGCCATCATCCCGGGTGGTTTGTCCACCACCGCGATGTCTCTATCCTGGTAGATTATCCTTATGGGAATGTCTTCGGGAAGAACTTCTACCTCTTTTGGCTCCGGGACCTCAATCTCTACCGTCTCGCCGCTCTTCACTTTGTAGCTGGGTTTCTTCTTGACCCCGTTCACCAGTACTTTCCCTTCTTTTATCGCCTTCTGTATCATAGACCTCGATATCCACTTCGGAAGCTTGTCCTGAAGAAGCCTGTCCAGTCTCCAGCCGCTCTCCCTCTGCGTGACCTCTATCTTCACACCTCTCCCTCCAGATGTACGCCAAAACGAACAAAAGCCCGCCAATAGTTATGAACGCATCTGCTAAGTTGAAAATCGCCGGAAAGTAACGAAGCTCTATGAAGTCAAGCACCCTTCCAAATCTCACTCTGTCTATTATGTTCCCGAGAGCCCCTCCGACAATCATTCCAAGGGAAACCCTTCCAAGCCTTCCTATATCTGCAGTGACTGGAAGAAGGCTCAAAAAAACGGCAACGATTATTGAGACAATGGTTATGACGTCCGTGTATGTGGAAAACATTCCGAAAGCCATTCCGGTGTTCGTGACCTTAACAACCCAGAGGACTCCCGGAACAAGAGCAATCCTCATATAACCCTCCATACTGGAAACTATCGCCTTGCTTATCTGATCCGCAAGGAGGGCTATTATGAGGCTCAATACCAAATCATTTCACCTTCTTGTAGAAGAATGGAGAAACTACTTCAAGCCCTATCTGCCTGTAGTTGAAAATTCTCTCGGTCGATCCTACGAAAATGATGCCGCCCTTCCTGAGGGATTCGGCGAACTTCCTGTAAAGCTCCTCTTTTGCTTTCATCTCGAAGTAGATCACGACATTCCTGCAAAGTATCAAATCGAAATTCTTTTCGAACGGATCTTGAAGAAGGTTGTGCCTCTTGAACATAACCCTTGCCTTAACGGTGGGTTTGACATAATAAAGTCCGTCTCTATACTCGAAATATTTTTCAATATATTTCTTTGGCGTGCTCACCAAAGATCTCTCTTCATAAGCTCCTCTTCTTGCTTTGTCTAGTATGTTTATGTCTATATCCGTTGCAAGCACCTTGGCACCAAGTGGCGCCTTGAGCTCCTCCAAGAGTATGGCGAGGGAATAGGGTTCCTCGCCGCTCGAACACCCGGCACTCCAAGCCTTGAATTTACTTCCGCTCTCTTTCAAAAGCTGCGGTAAATACTTGTTTTTAAGCTCTTCCCACTTATCCGGATTTCTGAAGAACTCCGTGACATTTATCGTAAGTCTGTCCAAAAATTCCTTCTGAGCCTTTTCATCCTTCAGTATAAGCTCGAAGTAGTCCTGATAGGACTTCTTCCCCCACTTTCTTATCAATATCTCAATTCGTCTCTTGACCCTGTGGGGTTTGTAACCCGAAAGGTCAAGGTTGAACTTCTTCTTGACCTCCTTTATAAACCACTGGAAATCTTCAAACGGGAGTTCCCGCCAACCAGATTCAAAACCCGAGTTCGTACCCGATTGAAAGTTCTTTCGATTTTCCCGAGAATTCCCAAATGGCATAACCAATCCCCACCTTCTTCACGAGTTCAACGTATCCTTTCTTGAAAAAGAGGTAGTCATCCCCGGATCTGAACACGCCCCAAAAGTCTACATCAGATCCGGAAAACTTCAAAGAAAAACCGCTACCTTCGCGAATATAAGAAACCCTTATTCCATCTTCGACAACTAAAACGAAGGAATAAAACTGCAGAGCGAACGCAGCTCTGGATTCATCCGTTCTGTAAACGTACATTCCCTTGTCTTCGTCTGCCAAAGCAAGCCCCATCTTCCACTGCCCGACGTTTGATACCCCGAAAAAAAGAGAGCCGGTGAAAGAGTACATCCATCTGCTGTTAGAAAACACGATATAAGTGTTGTAAATCCTTAAAAGCCAGTCTGCTGGCTCTACTGTCACCGGCGCCGGGCACTTGTTTTCAATATAACCGGTTTTTAAAAAGACCTCGTCTATATCTAACACTATCCACCTTGTCGGATCTTCTACTGACATTTCCGCTTTCAGGTTTCCTCTTTCAAAAGAAAACTCAAGATCAACAGTTGAAAAAGCCTTGAGCCTTCCGAAATCGACATTAAAGATCACCTTAAGACCGTAAGAAGGCCTTGAGAAATCGTCAAAACCCGCTTTCAGAAAAACCGTGGATTGAGCGAGACAAGCCAGAGCCAAAAAAAGTAGCAAATATAACCTTTTCATCCCAAACTGGCCATTATCTTCTCCATCTCGGCATCGTCCATCTCGAAGTTGGATATGACTTCCTGGACATCGTCAAGCTCTTCAAGGGCGTTTAGAAGCTTCAATAGCTTTTCAGCATCGGCTCCCGTAACCTTCACGGTGTTCTTCGGAATGTAGCTAACGGAAGCGTCTACCTCGTAGCCGGCATCAGCTATTGCATCTCTAACTGCCGAAAGATTTTCTGGAGCAGTTATTATCTGGATCGGGTCTTCATCGTCCTTTATATCCTCGGCCCCGGCATCTATGGCGAGCATGGCGAGCTCCTCAACATCCTCAACCTTCTCCCTGGGAACGTTTATTATTCCCTTTCTTTCGAATATCCAGCTAACCGAGCCGCTCTCAGCCAAGTTCCCGCCGTACTTGGAAAGGATATGCCTTACCTCCTGAGCGGATCTGTTCTTGTTGTCGGTGACAACCTTTATGAAGAGAGCCACTCCTCCGGGAGCATACGCCTCGTAAGTTATCTCATGAAGCTGTTCTCCTTCGAGTTCCCCGGTTCCCTTCTTTATGGCTCTTTCTATGTTGTCCTTTGGCATGTTTGCGGCCTTTGCCCTCTCTATGGCCGCCCTGAGCCTGGGGTTCTTCTCAGGATCCCCTCCTCCTTCCCTTGCTGCGACAATTATTTCCCTTATGAGCTTGGTGAAAACCTTTGATCTTTTTGCGTCCTGTGCCATCTTCCTGTGCTTTATGTTCGCCCACTTGTTGTGCCCTGACATCGTTTCACCTCCTCAGGAATACCTTATAACCATTATCGTCGTATCATCATGCTGGGGAGCGCCCCTTGAAAATTCGAAAACTGCTTCCTTTATCTTGAGCATGAGCTTTTCCGGATCGTCCGTCTCTGTCTCTTTCAAAACCTTTTCAAGCCTTTCAAAACCAAACTCCTCACCGTGGATGTTTCTCGCTTCGGGTACACCGTCGGTGTATGCTACCACAAAAGAACCTTCGGGTACATGGATGACCTTTTCCTCGTAATCATAACCTTTAAAGATACCCAGAGGAATTCCTTCACTGCTGACCTCTTCTATCTCTCCATCTCTCACCAAATATATAGGATCGTGACCAGCGTTCACCAAGGTAAGCGTTCCGTCGTCTTTTATCAATATAGCCACCATTGTTATGAACCTGTCCTCGGTAAGGTCTTCGGTGAGCATGTCGTTGAGTTCCATAACGAGCTCTTTTAGGTTGGTCTTTGCCTTGCTGAAAGAACGAAGAGCAGCCCTTGCAGAGCTCATCAAAAGCGAAGCGGGAACTCCTTTTCCTGAAACGTCCGCCACGATCGCCAGAATTCCACCAGCGTACTCGAAAGCATCGTAATAATCCCCTCCTACATGCACCGCCGGCACACTTGAAGCGGCAAGGCTTATTCTATCCGTTTTGGGCAGTCTCTTTGGGAAAAGACTCATCTGAATTCTTCTCGCTATTTCAAGTTGCTCGTTCATCCTCTGGCGTTCTATCTCGTCTTTCATGAAAGCTATTCTGTCAAGGGCAGATGATATCTGCTGCGCGACGGATTCGACCATTTTCCTGTCAGCCGCTGTGAAAATCCCTTCTTTCTTCTCGACAAAAGCCATGTATCCCCAATAAGATCTTGGACTTCTGACTGGCATCACCAGAACATTCATTCTTCCGAACTCGCTCTCTTTAAGAGCATCCCTCAATATGACAGATGGTATTTCATCGTATTCGGCGAGCTTATCTTCAACCGCTTTTAAAAGCTCCTCATCTCCTTCTCTATAAGCAACCTCATCCTCGGGCGTTTTAAGCTTTATGAGGACCCCTCTGTAGGGTATTGCGTTCTTCAGAACGGACAAGACTTTCTTCACTTTCTCCAGAGTCTTGTATGGATATTCAAATTCCCCTAATATCTTGTTCACCTCGAAAACCGTCGCCAGCTCTTCATAGGTCCTTGTCAGCTCCTCCAAATGCGCTTCCATCGCCATGGAGTATTCCTCAAGCTGCTTGGAGTAGTCCCGTATCTCCTTTTCTATTAGATCCAAACACTCTTTAGAGCGCTCAACAAGCGCATCTTCATCCAAGTGGTCTACCTCTTTCCCGGAAAGACTGCAGATTTTTTCGAGGATTGTTCGAATTTCCTCACGCATCCCCAATCACCTGCTTGATCACCTGGACAAGCTGGATGGGACTGAAAGGTTTCGTCATGACCCGCGTTGCGCCAAGTTCGAGGGCCGTCCTCTCATCCTCCTCTCCACCCTTGGCAGTGAGGACTATAACCGGTATGTTCTTCCATTCTTCGTTTTCTTTGAGCTTTTTCAAAACTGTGAAACCATCCATCTTGGGCATCATGATGTCGAGAAGCATGAGGTCGGGCTTGATACCCTCCGAAAGCTTATCGATGGCTTCTTGCCCGTTCGTGGCTTCGACCACTTCATATCCGTTTTTCTTTAAATTGAAAACGGTTATCTTTCTCAAAACATCAGAATCATCCACTAACATCACCAGTTTAGCCACTTTTCATCCCCTCCAGTACCACTCTCAAAGGTTTCCCATCAGAAAAAGCCTCTTCACAGATGGGTACAAAAACACCTTCTCTCACCATCAGCCCTTTCACGATCTCCCACGGAGAGAAGAGTTTTTCTCGTTTTAAAGTATACTTCAAAACCATGAACCTTTTCAAATCGAAAACGACAAAATCCTCTACAAGTTCTCTCAATTCATGTTCAATTCTCTTCTTTCCTTTTTTAACCCTTAACCCGCTCCCTATTTTCGAAACATCTATGGCCTCTTTTTCCATAATAACGGAGAACTCATAACCGCCAACGAGACGGTTTATATCAACTTCAACGACCCAAAATTCCTCTGGCCACAAACCTGAAACAGCAGTATCCTTAAGTTTTTTCATCATCCCTTTGTTCCAATCTTTCACCCTTGCGGAGAAATAAAGCGAGCGAATAGCAACGCCTGTGGAAATAGAATCAAGATGGGATATCAAGGGTGTGGGGTGAAAACCTTGAGACATCTCGAGCGGTATCCCCGCTCTTCTCAGATTTCGCTCTATAGCCTTCGCAGTTTCCAGAGGAGAGAGAAACCTCGCAAGGCCAACCTTCCTGTATCTAAAAATCACTTTCATTTTCTTCTCATGAGGATCGAAAGAGCCTTTTTAACCATCTCCGATACATCCATCCCTTCATGCGCCACTTCTCTCACGGCTTTCAAAGCCTCGGCCGTTGTATATCCAAGGGCTTTCAGGGCTTCCACGGCTTCGTGAACTCTGATTCCCGAGACTCCCATATCGGAGACGCTGTCCTTGAGCTCGGCAACGATCCTCTCTGCCATCTTCTTCCCAACACCCGGAAGCTTAGAAATGGCTTCCACATCTCCAGAAACTATCATCGATACCAAACTTTCAACATCCACACTCGATAGCATCTTGAGTGCTGTTTTGGGCCCAAGCTTTGAGACAGTTAAAAGCCTCAAAAACATCTCTCTTTTCTCCTGCTCCAGAAAACCGTATATCTTCGGTTCATCACCGAATATAACAGCAGTGTGCACGGTAACCTCTTCTCCTACTTTAAGTAAAGAAAGCGAGGCATCATCCATGAAAACCTCTATTCCTATACCACTTAGATCAAATATGGCGTATCCCTCTCCCACAAAGCTGACCTTTGCTCTCAGATACCTTATCAACTCTTCTCACCCTTCAGATGTAGTTTATAACATATCAAGCTTTAAAAACTGACATTAAAGTGATCCAACGTGTTAAAATTCTCGAAGGAGGTGATGTTGGTGAAGCTCGACCTCGCGAGAAAACCAACTCCCCTGGAAAAGGTAAGAATAAGAGGCAAAGAGGTTTTCGTCAAGAGAGATGATTTAACGGAATTCGTTGCAAGTGGTAATAAGATAAGAAAGTTAGAATATTTGCTCGGTGAAGCCGTTCAGATGGGGGCCGATACGGTAATAACTTGCGGAGCCTTTCAGTCAAATCACGCCAGAGCCACAGCATACCTCTCGATAAAATTGGGGAAAAAGCCAGTTCTCTTCCTGAAAGAATGGCACCCTGGAAAGAAAAGTGGAAACTTCATGTTGGACACAGTCATGGGTGCGGAGATACACACCGTAACGCCGGAAGAGTATGAGAGGATAGACGAGATAATGCAGGAGATGGCAAAAAAGCTGGAAAAAGAAGGCAGGAAAGCTTATGTCATACCTGAGGGTGGATCCAACACCACTGGAGCCAAAGGGTATGTGGATATGGTTTTCGAGCTTTCAAGGCAGATAGATCTTTCTGAAATAGATGCGATCTATGTCGCAACGAGCAGTGCAGGAACTCACGCTGGAATACTCGCAGGTCTGAAACTCCTCGGCTATAAGAATGTGGAGGTCAGGGGTGTTGTAGTTCATAAAAAACCGAAGGAGCTTGTTGCAGACAGGATAAAGAACATGCTCCAGGAGCTGGGAGTCGATACAGATGGAATAATACTCGTCGGCGGATTCGAGGGACCGGATTACGCCATACCATCCAAAGAGGATGTAGGGATGATAAAGGAAGCCGGAAGAACGGGAATAATACTCGATCCCGTTTACACGGCAAAAGCCTTCCGCGGAATGGTCGAGACGATGGGTGAGAAAGAACGGGTCATATTCGTTCACACTGGCGGTACTTTCGGGCTCTTCGCCCAGGCAAATATATTGGAGGAGTGAGAAATGAGTAAAAACTGGCTGTGGATAATACTGATAATCTTCGTCTTTATAATAGCAACTGAATTCGTTGTTTTCATGCTAAGAGGGAAACCATATCAAATGGAAAGCTACGAGATGAAACTTCAGTTCGCTGAAAATGGCAACGCCACAATAACAACGCACACTATTTGGCGCTTCAAGAAAGAAACAGACGCCATGAAATACAGCGAGGCGTTTACAAAGAGCTCGACTCAAGTTACCCAAAAGATGGAGGAAGATCTCCAAAAGATTCTAAACAGAAAGATAAAGATACTGGCGATATCGAGAAAAGCGGAGCTTCTTTCAAGCAATGTCGTTGATATAAGGGAGAGTCTGACGCTTGGAAACGCGGCGGATGTATCAAACGGCAAGATAAAAGTGGTCTTCGGAGAAGGAAAGATGAGATTTCCCGTTGATTCGAGCATAATATACGAATTTCCCGAGGGTTACGAGGTCACGCTCGCGGTTCCAACACCTACGACATCCTCCGGAAGGGTCTTGAAGTGGGAGATGAAACAAGGTCAGGAGGCAGGTCTCCCAGTAGCTGTCGCGGAGAAGGAGGGAGAGTAACCCGTGGAAGCAGAGGAACTCGCCCGAGAATTCGTCAACATCGTTAAAAGCGCGAGCAAGGCTTATGTTCTGACAGGAGCGGGTGTCTCCACACCGAGCGGAATACCTGATTTTCGCGGCAAGGATGGGATTTACAAAAAGATACCTCCAGACATATTCGACATAGAGAAATTCTATGCCGATCCAAAGAGGTATTATTCTTTTCACAAAGAAAGACTCTCGCTTATGAAAAAAGCCGAGCCAAATGTAGTGCATGAAACCATAGCCAAGATGGAAGAAAAGGGTTTGATAGAAGCCGTTATAACACAGAACATAGACGGCCTTCACCAAAAAGCTGGTTCCAAGAAAGTTTTCGAACTTCACGGCACAATAACGCAATACATATGCACCAAATGTGGAAAGATCTACGATTCCGAAGAGATAGATCCGCGCCTTGAAGAAGAGGAGATCCCGCACTGCGACGAATGCGGGGGACTCCTAAAACCCAATGTGGTCTTCTTTGGTGAACCCCTGCCAGAGAAAACGCTACTGGAATCTTTCAGGATAGCCGAAGAAGCTGACCTTGCGATAGCGATAGGAACATCTCTTGTGGTCTATCCGGCAGCCCTAATACCGAGAAGAACCGTTGAAACTGGAGGAAGATTGGTTATAATCACCATCGGCCCTACGGGACTCGACGACCTGGCCTATAGAAAATACGATGTGGAGCTTGGCGAGTTCTTCGAGTGTGTAATGAGAGCATTGGAGGGAGAGTGAATGGACTTTGTGAGTTTTTTCGCCGTCCTCGCCACCGTGGCTACGGTTGTTTTCAGCTGGGCTTCTTATCTTTTGAGCCTTAAAGAGGCCAACGAGGATGAATTAGAAGGCGCAGAACAAAGGATCCTCGAGCTTATGGGAAGATTCAAACATGTATCCGGAGTCAGGCTTGAGATGTTGGAAAAGAAGATAGAAGAGATAAAGAGGGTCGTTAGAGAAGCGAACGATGTATATGCCTCTCTTGTGACCAAGATGACGGATCTGCTCAAAGTGAAAGAAGAGATGCTACCTGCCGTAGCCGAGGAGTTAAAAGTGGAAACGGCAGAGAAAGGAAAACCAAAATCGCAAGAAATAGCCGAGGAAAAGGCTGAAGAAAAAACCAAAACCCCAGACGTGGTAGAAAACGTGGAAACCGATGATTTCGAAGATATAACAACGAGCGTTGAAAAGAGAATACTGATGATGCACGACGAAGGGTTCTCGGATATCGAGATAGCGAAAAAGCTTGGAATAGGTGTTGGAGAAGTGAGACTGATGATAAGCCTCTTTAGACGCGGCAGATGAAAAACCTCTCTGTACCGTCCAGGTCCCTTATAAAATGAACCTCGCCGAAAATTTCGGTAAGGATTTTTTTGTCTTCCTCTTTTCCTGAAAACTCCATTAAAATCTTCCAGCCTTTCCCTTTGTAAAGATCGTAAAAATCCCTGAAAAAGTCCACCGAGCTTTTTCCATAAACGAAAGCCTCTCTTGGCTCGTAGAGAAGCTCCTTTGGAAACTCGTAATCTGGCTCTATATAAGGCGGATTCGATACTACAAGCTCTATTCGGTCAAACTCTCCTCCAAAAGGCTCAAGAAAACCGCCCTGGCGAACTTCCACAAGATTTTCCACGTTGTGAAGAGCCGCGTTCTCTTTTGCCAGAACTACTGCTTCTTCAGAGGTATCTGTCGCCAGAACTCTGACTTTGCCGTACTTCGCGAGCGACACAGCTATAGCTCCGCTTCCAGTACCAACCTCTCCAACGACCTTTATTCCCTTTTTTTCTATGATCTCAAGTGCCTTCTCGACCAGCGTCTCCGTTTCGGGGCGCGGTATAAAAACTCCTTCTTTTACCTTGATTTCAAGTCCCATGAACTCTTTATAGCCCGTTATGTAGGCCAAAGGATAACCGCTTCTCCTCAGATCAAGCAGTCTTTTTATAATCTCCACATTCTTGGGCTTTGCAACATCATCAAGGTGAGAGAGAACCCAAGCCTTGTCTTTTTCCAGAACATGCGAGATTATCACTATCGAATCGAGGAGATACTCCCCATCAAGAAGATCCCCAATCTTCATATCCCCATGGCTTTTCTGAGTTCGGGATCCATCATTTCGGGTGTCCACGGCGGATCGAATGTTAGCTCCACTTCAACATCCTCGACCCCTTCGAGC
>JALWSA010000009.1 GCA_026993805.1 Thermotogaceae bacterium
GTCATGTAGGGGGGTGGGGGTGATCTTTTTATGTCTATATATGTCACACCGAGCCAGAAATCTAAACTATATTAGATTAAAATTCAAGAACAAAAATGTAACGAAAAACTTACGAGGTGGTGGACTATGTTATTGAAAAATGCACTTGTGCTCAGGGACGCATTTTCGGTTCCAAAGAAAGCGGACATATTGATAGAAGATGGCGTCATAAAAAAGGTAAAAGATCACATCGAAGGTGATGGCACAGATCTGTCGGGAAAACTCATAATGCCGGCTCTTTACAACACCCACACACACGCCGCTATGACTCTTATGCGGGGAATATCCGACGACGATCCTTTGGATGTATGGCTCTTCAAAAAGGTTTTGCCGCTTGAAGAAAAACTCACAGGAGAGATGGTTTATTACGGCACGATGCTGGCCATGATGGAAATGGCTTCCTGCGGCACTGCAGGCTTTGTGGATATGTACTTCTTTTTGGAAGACATCGCAAGAGCCGTTAAAGACTTTGGAATGAGAGCTCTCATAACAAGGGGGCTCGTGGACGAAGGTGGAGACGATGACGGAAGGTTGAAAGAGAATCTCGAGTTTGCAAAAAAATGGCACGGATGCTGCGGAAAGATATTGGCAGGGCTCGGCCCGCACTCTCCCTATCTTTGCTCTCAGGAATATTTAAAGAAAGTTGCACGAGCAGCTAGAGAATATGAACTTTCGGTGACCATCCACATGTACGAGGCTTCCTGGGAAAGGGAGAAGTACAGAGCCAAAGATATTTTGAGCATCTTCAAAAGCTTAAGGCTTATAATAGCGCACGGCGTGCATTTCAGAGAAAATGAATTCGATCTTTTAAAGGAAGAAGGATTTTTTGTCTCGCACAATCCGTCAAGCAACTTAAAACTCGGGAACGGAATCGCTCCCGTTTCTGAGATGATGGAAACTGGTGTAAAAGTGACATTCGGAACGGACGGGGCGGCGAGCAACAACTCCTTGGATCTTTGGCACGAAATGAGGATTGCGACGCTTCTTCAAAAGATGAAAGATCCAACGAACATGAAGCTTGAGCAAGTGCTCTTTATGGCCACAGAGCTTGGAGCGAAGGCGATGGGAATAAACGCCGGAAAAATTGAGGAAGGTATGGAGGCGGACCTTGTTGTGGTAGACCTTAAAGACGTTCAGATGATGCCGCTTGAGAACCTGAAATCTCATCTCGTTCACACAAATACCTGCAAGGCGGTGTATGCCACGATGGTGAAAGGAGAGTGGATATACTGGAACGGGTCTTTCCCTAAAATAGAAGAGCGCGATATTATAGAAGGCTTCAGGAAATCTTTTAAAAAGCTGATGGAGGGATGACAAGTGGCGGCTCTCAGTGTTGCGGTAGCGGCAGGAATTTTCTTCATTCTGCTCGAAATGTTTACCGGCACATTCGGAATAGCGATGGGAGTAGTGGTTTTAGCCCTTGGGATTTACATGCTAATAAAGGGAGCGGATGTTCTGGTCGAAGGAGCGGCAGCTATAGCAGAAAGGGCAGGAGTTTCAAAGCTCTTCATAGGACTCTCTTTGGTCGCATTTGGAACGAGCGCACCGGAGCTTGCTGTCTCTTTGATCTCAGCAGTAAAAGGCGTGGGAGGAATAGCGATATCCAATGTCGTGGGGAGCAACATCGCAAACATAGGACTTTGCCTTGGATTGACACTTGTAATAACTGGAATCGGAGTTGCGAGTTCCACCGTGAAATACGAGATACCATTTCTGATAATAGTCACCACTTCCTTTGCGGCGATGCTTCTTAGACATGACCCGCCGGTTATAACCTGGAATGACGGTTTGATTCTTCTTGGATTTTTCGTAATATTCGCATATTACCTTTTCAAAATGGCTCAGACGGATATGGAAGTTCTCGAAAAAGCAGAGCACATAAATCTTTCGAAAGCCATCTTCATGACCGTTTTCGGTCTTGCCGGTGTGGCCCTTGGAGGGGAACTGACGGTGGACAGCGTGGTGGACATATCGAATCAGCTTGGACTGAGCAAATCCCTTTTCGGACTCACAGTCGTAGCCATTGGGACATCCCTTCCCGAGCTTGTGACATCCCTTACCGCGGCGGTAAAAGGGCATCCCGATATGTCGGTGGGAAATATAGTCGGGTCAAATATAATGAATATATTAGTAATAATAGGTATATCATCAATAGTGGGTGTCAGGCTCGTAGGTGATGTGAAGATGTACTGGGTCGACACGAGTTTTCTTATGCTTGAAGCTATTTTGCTTATGATTCTGTCACTCCGAAAAAGGCTTTCGAAACTGGCTGGAATTTTGCTCCTTTTGAGTTATCTACCCTTTGTGGCCTTCGTGATAATGAGGGGGTGAAACTGTGGAAGGAACGACCATAATAGCCGTGAGAAGAAATGGTCAGACCGTAATGGCTGGAGATGGTCAGGTTACATTTGGAAACACCGTTTTGAAAAGCAAAGCGGTTAAGATAAGAGAACTCGGTGAGGGAAAGGTAATAGCCGGATTTGCCGGAGCCGTGGCAGATGCTCTGACACTGTTCGAAAGATTCGAAGCAAAGCTAAAGCAGTGGGGAGGAAATGTTCTAAAGGCAGTCGTAGAGCTCGCGAAAGAGTGGAGAACGGATAAGGTTTTAAGGAGATTGGAGGCTTTTCTGATAGTTGCAGACAAGGAGAGCATATATCTGGTATCCGGAAGTGGGGAAGTCCTTCAGCCGGATGAAGATGTCATAGCCATCGGCTCTGGTGGGCCTTACGCGCTTGCAGCTGCCAAAGCTCTTCTGCGCCATACAGACCTTTCAGCAGAAGAGATCGCAAAAGAAGCCTTGAAGATAGCGAGTGAAATATGCATATACACGAACGAGAATATAACCGTGAAGAAGGTGGGAGAATGAAGGGACTGGAAGAACTCACGCCAAGAGAGATAGTCCGGGAGCTTGATAAATACATCATAGGGCAGGACGCCGCCAAAAGAGCGGTTGCTATAGCGATGAGAAATCGCCTCAGGCGCCAGAAACTTCCAGAAAAATGGAAAAGGGAAGTCCTTCCAAAGAACATACTCATGATAGGACCAACCGGAGTGGGAAAGACCGAGATAGCAAGGCGTCTTGCGAAGCTCTCGGGGTCTCCTTTCCTGAAGGTCGAAGCCACCAGGTTCACGGAAGTTGGGTATGTGGGAAAGAATGTTGATTCTATGATAAGGGATCTCGTCGAGATAAGCGTCAACATGGTAAAGGCAGAAGAGATGGAAAGGGTTAAAGAGAGAGCAGAAAGGCTTGCTGAAGAGCTCCTTTTAGATTACTTAACGGGAACGGTTAGAAAAAAACCGGTAAATATAATGGAACTTTTAATGGGAAGGCCGCCAAGAGAGGAAACGATGCAACAGCCGCCACCTTCGGATGAAAGGAGAGAGGAACTAAGAAAAAAGCTCAGAAATGGAGAGCTCGATGAGACAGAAGTCGAGATCGAAGTAGAAGAAGCTGCGATGCCCATCATGATGATGGGAAGCGGGGAGCTTGAAGACCTTGGAATAGACCTTTCGAGCCTTTTTGGAAATCTTCTTCCAAAAAAGAGAAAGAAGAGAAGGGTTAAGGTGAAGGAAGCAAAAAGGATTTTGACGCAGATGGAAGCTGAAAGATTGATAGACATGGACAAGGTGATTCAGGAAGCACTCGATAGAGCACAGAACCGTGGAATAGTCTTCATAGACGAGATAGACAAGATAGCTTTCTCGGGATCTGGAAGCTCCGGGCCAGATGTGTCAAGACAGGGCGTTCAGAGAGATCTTCTCCCCATAGTTGAAGGAACGACGATCATGACCAAATACGGACCAGTGAGAACCGACTACATCCTTTTCATAGCCGCCGGAGCGTTCCACATGAGCAAGCCATCAGATCTCATTCCCGAGCTTCAGGGAAGGTTTCCGATAAGAGTGGAGCTCGACTCACTGACAAAAGAAGACTTCATAAGGATACTCAAAGAGCCAGAAAACGCAATCACAAAGCAGTACCAGGCACTCCTTGCAACCGAAGGTGTGGAGCTTATATTCACCGATGATGGCCTTGACGAGATAGCAACCGTCGCTTTCGATTTAAATCAGCGCCTTGAGAACATAGGAGCAAGGAGACTTTACACCGTTATGGAAAAGGTTTTAGAAGATGTCTCTTTCTACGCTCCGGATATTCCCGACAAAAAAGTGGTCATAGACAGAAAGTATGTGAAGGCAAAAGTAGAAAACATCGCGAAAGACGAAAACCTGAGTTCGTACATATTGTGAAGTTTTTATCACACGGAAAAATGATGCGAAATTCCCGCTCTGTGGTACTATATATGCCAAAGGAGGTGCGATAAGGTGAGCGTATTCATAACTGCTCTTGTGCTCTGGCTTCTGCTTACGAATTTCTCGTATTCCGAGCTTATCGTAGGAATACTGGTTTCTATAGCCGTTGCCGGCGTTTTCAAAGAGTACCACGGTATTAAGTTCGATGGAAAACTTCCCATAAGACTTGTGCTCTACATATTCGTTTACCTTCCTGTTTTCATCGTAGAGATGATCAAGGCCAATATCGATGTTGCAGCAAGAGTTCTGAACCCAAAGCTCCCCCTCAACCCGGGATTTGTTAAGGTCAAAACAGCTCTTAAGAGCCCGATGGCAAGACTTTTCCTTGCAAACTCCATAACGCTCACCCCTGGAACTCTCACTCTCGAGGGTAAAGAAGACGCATTCTACATCCACTGGATAGATGTCAAGACTCTGGAGAAGAAGGAAGAAGCGATCTCCGGAAGATTCGAAGGGATCTTAAAGGGGGTGTTCGAATGATCACGGCTTTTTTCGTTCTTGTGGCCGCGGGAGTGATTCTCTCCTTCATCAGGATCCTGCTTGGGCCAACATCCTCTGATAGAGTTGCAGCTCTCGACACGATGAACGTCATGCTGATAGGGACTATAACCGTGATAGCTCTCATTCTGAAAAGGGGAATATACCTTGACATAGCCCTTGTATACGGCCTTCTCTCCTACCTTGAAACGGTCGTGATATCGCGGTACATGGAGGGGAGAAAATGAGCTGGAATGAGATGCTCGGACAGATATTGATGGTCGTTGGAGGCTTCTTCTATTTTTTAGGTGGACTCGGAATGATAAGGATGCCCGATGTTTATAACAGGCTTCAGGCTGGAACGAAAGCCACAACGCTCGGGACATTTTCGACGGTTCTTGGTGTCGGAATAGCATATCCGCCATTCCTGATAAAGTCCCTGATAATAATCGCGTTTGTCGCGCTCACAAACCCTGTCGGGAGCTCCGTTCTTGCAAGGGCTTCCTACCTCGCTGGAGTCAAACCGGCTCCGATAACGAAAGTGGACGAGTACAAGGGCGGTGAGAGCTCATGATGACAGCGCTTGTCGTTCTTGCTGGTGCCATCATGACGGTGGCGGCCGTATTCGCAGTTGAAGCCAAAAAGATCCTTGACAGTGTGATTGCGATGTCGGTTGTGAGTCTCGTTTCGGTTTTCCTGTTCATAGCGATGAGAGCACCGGATGTGGCGATAACGGAAGCTTCCGTGGGAGCTGGACTCGTAACAGCAGTGTTCCTCGTTGCGCTTTTCAGGATGAAGGGTGGTGATGAAGAATGAGAAGGCTCTACGCAATCCTTATAGCCGCTGGATTCGTTTACATGATGCTCAGTTTCCTGGGCGTGGTTCCTGGCTACGGAAATATCGATCTCTGTTCTCGCGTATCTTCATCCTTCCTTCTCAAGGATGTCAGCGAGCAAAACGCAAAGAACTGGCTCATGGCAAAGGGTCTGGAGACAAAAAGCATCGAGAAAGTCTACGGTGAAAAGAATAAAGAAGATGGATGCGCGAACGTTGTCACATCCATCGTTGTGAACTACAGGTCCTTCGATACTCTCGGTGAAGTCACGGTCCTTTTCACCGCGGCTTTAGGTGTCGGACTGATTCTTGGCGGGACTCGAAGGAAGAAATACGGGCTTTTGCCCAACTTCGTGTTTAGAGAGAGCACAAGGATTCTCGTTCCGCTGATAATACTCTTCGGAGCTTACATATTCGTTCACGGGCACCTGACACCTGGCGGTGGGTTTCCCGGCGGTACCATAATCGCGGCAGCGGCGCTTCTCCTTTATCTTGCAGACGAAGAATTCTTCCTTTCCAAAGTTTCCACCGGAGCTTTGGAAGGGAGCATGGGAGGCCTTTACGTTATAGCCGGGCTGCTCGGGCTTGCAATAGGTGGGTACTTCCTTTACAACTTCCTTCCAACGGGAAGGGTAGGGAACTTGATAAGCTCCGGAATAGTACCTATAGTCTATACCTTCATAGGACTTAAGGTTGGCGCCGAACTCTCAGGACTGATAACGGACCTGCACTCCGAGGAGGGATGAGCATGGTCTACTGGATATCGATAATTCTCATGGGAATCGGTATATATGGCTTGCTTACCCAGAAAAATCTTTTCAAGCAGCTCATATCACTCGCGATAATAGACACGGCTGTAAACGTCTTCATAATAGCAGCCGGATATGTCGAAGGTGGGAAAGCTCCGATATACACCAAAGCACTTCCATCGTTCCTTAAAGGTGCTTTCGTCGATCCACTTCCGCAAGCACTCGTTCTCACGGCGATAGTCATAGGTGTCGGAGTTCTCGCTTTAGGGGCGGCTCTGCTGGTTAGAGTGAAGGAAAAACACAAAAACCTTGATGTTGAGAACATGAAAGGAGTGGGAGAATGATGACCTTGGCAATAGCCATCCCACTCATAGCCGCCTTTTTGGCAGCCATAAGAAAGAGCTGGGGATACATTCTCTACGCCATCGCCGCTATCTTGAACTTCATCCTCTCGTTATCGCTGATAGGCGCAGTCCCGTCCATACACGCACTGGGCGGTTGGAAGCCACCCTTCGGAATAAATCTCGTTCTTGACAATGCCAGTTTTTACGCGATTCTCTTCATCAACGCGATATTCCTGATAGTCGCCGTCTTCCCCGACATAATCGGCAAATACGCGACAGTGATGCTCGTTCTCATGGCAGCTGTCAATGGATTCGTTCTCACAGGCGACCTTTTCAACTCCTTCGTCTTCATGGAAATAATTAGCGCTGCCGCCGTGATCATCGCGAGCAAGCGTGAAAACTACTACTCTGCTTTCAAATACCTTATATTCGCCGGTATAGCTGGCTCCCTTTACCTGATAGCCGTCATATTCGTATACACCCAAACGGGAAGCCTTAACATGGCGCAGGCCGCTTACTTCTCGTTCTCTCAGAAAAGCCTTGTTGCCATAACGACGCTCTTTCTCATAGGTCTCGGGGTCGAAGCCAAGCTCTTCCCGCTAAACGGATGGGTCATGGGGGTCTATGGCGGCAACGACCTCGCACCCGTGATCTTGTCAACTGCCGTCACCTTCTCGGCCATGTACATGATGGGAAGACTCATGATAACGATCTTCGGCGGCGGAGTTCTTCAAGTGCTTTATGTCCTTGCACTCATCACCATGCTGGCAGGAGAGCTCGCTGCTCTCTACCAGAAAAACCTTCTAAAGACTCTGGCTTACTCGAGCATCGGACAGGCAGGTCTTGTTCTTGCCGTCTTATCGAAAGGAAAAGAACCTTTCACATCACTTGCGTACTTCCAGCTTATGAACGAAGTGACGGCAAAGCTCGTTCTCTTCCTCGTTGCGGGATATCTGGTTTACAAATACACGAATCTGAACGGCATTTTCAAATCCCATAAAGTCCTTGGAACGGCCTTCTCGATAGCTTCTTTCTCCTTGGTTGGATTTCCGCTGTTTGCAGGCTTTCAGAGCAAGCTGAGAATAATAATGGAAGCTTTCAAAGGTGGTGACTATCTGCTCCCGGCGCTCCTTCTCCTTGCGACACTGATAGAGCTCACATACCTTATCAGATGGAATGTGCGGCTCTGGTTCGAAGATCAGGTGGAAGAAGGAGAGAAGGGAAGCTGGAGACATGGGTTCGTTGCAATAGCTCTTGCGATCTTTCTGGTGGTGATATTCTTCTTCCCGAATATTTACCTTGCTCCAGCTTCTAAGATGGCAGATGCCATAACATCGGTTTCCGGATACATAAACATAGTCACCTCCGGACTGGGAGGGATGTGAAGATGGCCATAACACTCATTTCGATACTCGCTCTGTCTGTAGCGGTCTACTTCATTTCAAAACTCTCTTGGAAAGTGGGTGCCGTTATAAACGCCCTTGCCGGCGCTTACTTGATGATCTACCTTTTCACCCTGAAAGTGGGAAGCTCCGAAGTCCTTGGAACGCTCTTTGGTGAAAAGCTCCTTCTAACATACACAAACGCGTCCTTTTACTTCTCCTTCGTCAGCATGCTCGTGATTCTCGCTGTTATGGTATTCGCAATAAAGTGGCTCGACAGCCAAAAGTACCCATCTGCTTTCAACATGTTCCTCTTGATGATGACCGCAGCTTCCCTTGGCGTCTTTTTCGCCGGGGATCTTCTTACACTCTACATATTCTGGGAGATAGCGGTTCTCTCTTCGATGCTAATAGTTCCCATGGGAAAGAAGGAAGCGAGAAGAGCCGCAATAATATACGCAGTAATGAGCGCCACGGGAACCTACATGTATCTTTACGCCTCCTTCATGATCTATTCAAGATATGGGAACTTTAACCTGGCAGAAGTGGCAAAAGATCTTGCAAACGATCCGTCGATGCCCTTCAAAGTTACCGTATACTTACTCCTGGCAGCTGCGGGAATAGCAAAGAGCGGTATCTTCCCGCTTCACACATGGCTCAGAATTGCTCACGGAAACGCACCCGATGCATTCTCGGCCGTCCTTTCCGGACAGCTCGTCAAGCTCGGTAGCTATGTTTTGATGCTCGTGACGGCGTTCTTCCCCACGCTAAAGATGTTCCAGGGGCTGGAGCTTTATTCGAAGATACCTTCTCCGAACTACTTCCTGCTCGCATTAGGCGCGACTTCGATAATCGTAGGAACCCTCATGGCGATAAAACAGGACGACATGAAGATGCTCATAGCCTTCTCTTCCGTAGCAAACGGCGGATACATCCTTGTGGGAATCGCCACGATGGATGCGATTGGGTTTGAAGGCGGAATCCTGCATGTATTCAACCACGCTTTGGCAGCAGCGATCATATTCATGGCCTTCGCATCGGTCGTTTACAGAACCCATACCACGAAGATAAGCGAAATGGGCGGGCTCATACACAAGATGCCGATAACCTTCATTTCATACCTTTTCGCGATAATCTCTCTGGCCGGAATTCCGCCGATGAGCGGTTTCATATCCAAATGGATGATCTACCAAGCTCTTGTTAGAAAAGGAATGTTCGTTACGGCGTTCATAGCCTTCTTCGGCTCCATCGGGTCCTTCCTTTATGTTTTCAGACCGCTTGCGGGTGTCTTTTTGGGCCAGCTTCCAAAGAAATACAAAGATGTTAAAGAAGTTCCCGCTATCATGTGGATACCGATGGTCACGCTCGTTGCGATAAGCTTCATAATGGGAGTTTGGCCCTTCCCGATCTTGAAGCCTATTGAAGCGATGAGAGCAGACTTTGCAATATCGCCTTCAGTGAAGATAGCGGACGCTTCGAACTGGCTCGTTCGCGGTGTCACAGGAAGCTGGAATCCTGTTATCGTCTTCAACCTGTTCATAATCGGATTCGCTATAGCGTACCTGCTTTACACGCTCTTCCCAAAGCCCAAGAAAGTCGACTTGCTCGCTCCGCATAAAGAAGAAGGCGCTCCCATAAACATCTACACAGGCGGTGAGTACATCTACACACCTGACCTTTACCAGTACAACACCAAGATGTACGCAGGTTTTGAAAGGATGTACGAAAAGCACCCATCCTGGGAAAAGGTGCTCGACATGCTCTGCAAGTTCTTCCACGATCTGGGGCAGTTAGTTCACGGCTGGTTCTTCAGGCCATCACCTTCGGCTTACGCTTTCTGGACTGTAATGACTCTTCTAATAGTCTTCTGGGTGAGGTGGTAATATGACGGGAGTCTACAAAGCTATCTTCAATCTGGCGATTGCATTCTTTTTCGTCCTGACGCTGGAAGGAATCGGAAGGAAGATAACAGCAAGGGTCCAGAGGAGGATCGGACCTCCGTGGTACCAGAGCTTCATAGATGTTTTCAAAGCGCTTTCAAAACATCCTTTCAGTAATGGATGGATATTCGATTTTGGAGTCCTTATGGCACTCGGCGGCGCGATAGCCACTGCCGCAATAGTCCCCATGGGTAGCACCTTCTGGACTCCATTTCCGAACACGGATAACTTCTTCGTCATAATGTACCTGTTCGCAGTTGGAGCACTTGGAATGGCCATGGGAATGGTGGGAAGCGGCAACCCGTGGGCATCCATAGGTGTCACGAGGGCCCTAACACAAATGCTCGGATACGAGCTCCCATATCTCATCGTTCTGGCCTCCATGATGTTCTATTACAAAACAGCATCTATACACCTTCTTATAGAAAAACAAGCGGGAGGCTGGAACCTTCTGGTGATGCCAATAGGCGCAATCGTTGCTTTCATCTCCCTTCTGGGAATGCTCGGCAAAAAGCCTTTCGACATAGCCATAGCTCCTGCGGAAATCGCATCAGGTCCCATGGTCGAGCTCTCAGGAAAGTACCTTGGACTTTTGCACATAATGCATGTGTTCTCCATATTCGTTGAGATAACACTATTTGTCGATGTGTTCTTGGGCGGAGGGAACTTCTGGTGGTTCCTTCTAAAGTTCCTTATAGTCTGGATCTTGGCAGTCCTAATCTCCTCGGTTCTTCCGAGATTCAGAATAGAACAGATGCTGAAGTTCTACTGGGGAGTTCCTTTGGGACTCGCTTTCCTAAACGCCTTCTTCGTCCTAATGGGCTGGACTCTTTGAGGAGGTGGCAGATGTGAAGGAGAGAACCGTTTGGGAACAGATAGCGGATCAACTCAGATCAAGATCTATATGGATGCTCCATTACTGTACAGGGTGCGGTGCCATGGAGCTGCCTCCCACGATGACAGCAAGGTTCGACATGGAAAGGTTCGGAATAATGCCGATGGCCACGCCGCGCCAGGCAGATATACTCCTCATAACCGGGTATCTAAACACCAAAACCCTCAGAAGGGTTATCTACACATACGAGCAGATGGCAGATCCAAAGTATGTCATAGGATTTGGAAGCTGCACGATAAACGGTGGAATATACTACGACTCCTACTCCACGATAAACCGCCTCGACTACTACATCCCTGTAGATGTCTACATAGCAGGATGCATGCCGCGTCCGGAAGCCATCCTTGAAGCTTTCCAGTACCTGATGGAAAAGATAAGGAAGGGAGAAGCGGACGGCTGGAAGAGATACAAGGAAAA
Source organism: Thermotogaceae bacterium (assembly GCA_026993805.1). Classification (GTDB taxonomy): domain Bacteria; phylum Thermotogota; class Thermotogae; order Thermotogales; family Thermotogaceae; genus JALWSA01. The sequence continues at coordinate 11,389 of JALWSA010000009.1, forward strand.
CTACGAATGGTACAAGCAGAATCAGATCCGCTCCCTCGGGGAGGTGTATGTACATGACGAATTCCATGAATGAAGCTTTAAAAGCGATAGAGATCTTCAACCCAATGGTCGAAGAGATAGACGAGCGTCAGGTTAAAGTGAGCGTTGGAAACGATAAATTGGTGAGTGTGTTAGAAACTCTCAAAAGCAAAGGATACAGTCACCTTTCCCTTATAACCTGCGTAGATTGGATAGACGACGGGCAACTCGAACTCGTCTACATACTCTTTTCATGGCAGGATGGCGGAAAGTTCATCGTAACGACGAGAATAGACAGAAACAATCCAAAATTCGTGACGGTAAAAGAAATCTGGCCCGTCGCGCGCTTTTACGAAAGGGAACTCCACGAATTCTTCGGAGTGGAGTTTGAAGGCAACGACGACATGAAGCCGCTCTTCCTTGAACTCTGGGACGAAATGCCGCCGCTGAGGAAGGACTTCGATCCCAGAGAATACTCAAAGAGCAAATTCCCGGATAGGAAATACGAGAAAGATGTTATAAAAGAGGCCAAGATATTCAGGGGTGAGATCGATGGGTGAAGTCAAACTGTTCTTTGGTCCGAACCACCCCGGAATGCACGGAAACTTCTCGGTACACATGTATGTGGAGGGCGATATCGTCAAAAGGGCACGGCCATTGCCCGGCTTTCTTCACAGGGGCTTTGAAAAGCTCATGGAAAGGAGATTCTGGTACTCAAACATCGCGCTCATACCGAGGATATGCGTTCCCGAGCCCGACATAAACGAAGCCTGCTACGCCATGGCCATCGAGAAGATAGCAAAGTTAGATGTGCCCGAAAGAGCCCAGTGGATAAGGATGATAATCCTTGAGCTTGCGAGAATGGCCAACCACCTCATGGCCGTGGGTGGAATAGGAGGGCCACTGGGCCTTTATACCGCGTCTCATTGGGGAATGGCTGATAGGGACAGAATTCTTGACATATTCGAAGCCATATCAGGAGCTAGGATTTATCACATGTACATAGTCCCCGGTGGAGTCAGAAAGAACATAACACCAAAAATAGAAGAAATGATCTGGAAATTCCTTGAGTATATCGAGTCGCGCTTCGACGATTACGAAAACCTCATATTCAAGAACAGAATAGTTCACAGCAGGCTAAAGGGAAGGATAATCCTCACGCGCGAGCATGCGCTTGAAATGGGAGTCACGGGCGTCGGACTCAGGGCAACCGGTGTTCCCTACGATGTGAGAAAAGTCGATCCTTACCTCTTCTACGACAAAGTGGACTTCATCGTTCCCACCGCAACGGACGGAGACGCCTTCAGCAGGGTATATCTGAAGTTCCAGGAACTGAAGCAGAGTGTAAGGATAATAAGGCAGGCACTGGAGAAGATGCCGCAGAGCGATAAGGTAAATGTTCCTATAAGCAAAGGTAGCGCTCTCAGACACAGAGTCCCCAAAGGGATGGCGTATGCACATGTGGAATCAGCAAGGGGAGAATACGGCTTCTTCGTGGTCTCTGATGGAAAGAACAAGCCTTACAGGGTGGCAGTTAGGGGCGCCTCGTATCCGCAGGGTCTTTACGGAATAGAAAAATACCTGCCGGGTACGAGAATAGAGGATGTTCCCGTATGGCTTGCCACCATGGACGTCTGCGCGCCCGAAATAGACAGATGAGGGGTGATGACAATGAAGCAGAGTCAGAGTCAAATGCCGAAAAAAGACTTTTTCGCTCCTGTAAAAGCCTGGAAATTCCTGGGTAAAAAGCCCGTGACAATAGAGGTCCCCAACAAGGTCAAAAGAGAAGCGTCTGAGCGCTACAGGGGCTTTCATATAAACGATTGGAGCAAGTGTATAGGATGCGGAACCTGTGCTAAGGTTTGTCCAACGGACGCCATAAAGATGGTGGAAGTTCCCGGTCTCGTGCAGGAAGACGGAAAGCTCCCTCAGCGCCCCGTCATAGACTACGGAAGATGTTCGTTCTGTGCCCTTTGTGTTGACATATGTACAACGGGCTCCCTCCAGATGACGAGGGAATACATCCACATATCCGACGATCCGGAAGACTACATATTCATGCCAACTGAAAAAGGTATAAAAGCCAAAAGAGGTCTTTATGAGCACGGAAAAGCCCCGCTCGGATGGGTCAAAGACAAGGATTCGGACCTTCTCGACCTCGAAAGAGTCCTCATGGAAATGGTCGAGCCCCAAGAACGTGTGAGATCCTTCATAGAGATAGTAAAGGGGTACAGCAAAGAACAGGCAATGAAAGAAGCCGCAAGATGTGTGGGATGTGGAATATGTACCTACACCTGTCCGGCACACATGGACATACCCCAGTACATAGAATCCATCTACAACGACGACCTTGAAGAAGGGCTCAGGTGGCTTTACAGAACCAACCCGCTCTCAATGGTCTGTGGAAGGGTCTGTACCCACAGGTGCGAGAGCGTATGTGCCATTGGCAATAGGGGAGAACCCGTGGCCATAAGGTGGCTAAAACGCTACATAATCGACAACGTCCCGCTCGAAGAGTACAGCAGGATTCTGGACATAAACCCGGAGAAGAAGGGAAAGAGCATAGGAATAATCGGATCCGGTCCCGCAGGCCTTGCAGCGGCTTACTTCCTTGCAACCATGGGCTACGATGTGACCATATACGAAGCAGCGCCAAGGCCGGGCGGTGTTATGAGATACGGAATACCGAAATACAGGCTCCCGGACGAAGCACTCGACAAAGACATAGCCCTAATAGAAGCATTGGGCGTCAGGATTCTCACCAACATGAAAGTAGGTGAGGACATATCCTTTGACGAGATAGCCAAGAAACACGATGCGGTATTCCTCGCAACCGGATTCGGCCTTGGAAGATCCACAAAAGTTCCCGGCACGGACCATCCGAATGTGAAACAGGCACTCCCGATGCTCAAAATGATAAGGGACTTTCTGCGCGGTGACGGGCCCAAACCGCCTGTACCGAAAAAGCTGGTCGTCATAGGCGGAGGGAATGTCGCGATGGACATATCCCGCTCCATGGCAAGACTACAGATGATAGAGTACGGAAAAGTCGATGTACACACAGCGTCTCTTGAAAGGACATACGAGGAAATGCCCGCCGACATGGACGAAATAGAAGAAGCCCTCGAAGAAGGCGTGAAATTCTACCCCGGCTGGGGACCGATAGAAATTGTCATAGAAAACGACGAAGTCAAAGGCGTGCGCTTCAAGAAATGTATCAGGGTATTCGACGAAAACCACAGATTCAACCCGCAGTTCGATGAAGAAAAACAGATATTCCTCGAAGCCGACATGGTCATAGAAGCCATAGGTCAGGCTCCGGACTACTCATACTTGCCCCAGGAACTTCAGGAAAAACTCGAATTCTTCAGGGGAAGGATAAAGACCAACGAATATGGCCAGACGGCGATAGAGTGGCTCTTCGCGGGTGGGGACATAGTACACGGTCCCGACATAGTCCACGGCGTCGCCGACGGCCACGCAGCCGCAAAAGGAATCGACCTCTACCTTAGCTCCAAAGAGTGAAATCACGCCTTCCATATCGCCCCCGCACCCGCGGGGGTTTATTTTAAAAGACTAAAACCCGGCCATGTGCCGGGTTTTTCTCCCTTTGTTTCCAAATTCTGAAGAATCGAAACTCGTTACCTCTTGCGATCCTTTAAATCTCACGGAAAAAATCTCAACGCGGAAACAGCAACAGAGCAGCGGCGACATAGGGTTTGCGGCCCGTTTTGGTGAAGTTAACGGTTTTTCCGTGAACGACAAGGCTGGTGGAACTTCCGCCATCAAAGCACATCGCGCTTACATAACCCTTCTTTTCGAGAAATTCGACCATCTCATCGTAGTTCATACCCGGATGGGAACCGTTTTGCTCGATCACGATCAACGAAAAATGTTTCCTGTCCTTTATGGCTACGATTGTTCTTGGGGCCCTCGCGTAGGGTATTCCGCCCCCATATCGGTATTTTTCGCTCATGCTCTCTCTTATGGGCTTTCCGTCGTAAAGAAGGAGTGGACCGCCTTCTATGGCATGTTTTATGGGAAGATCGAAGCTGCTTCTAACAACAACTCTCACGGGTGTTCCGAGATCTACATCTTTTAGATACTCTTTGAATTTACTTGAAAACTCGAGGAGTATCTCCCCATACCCAAGAGGAAATTTAAAGCCTTTTTTGACGATTATTCCGCCCTTGACGAGGAGATACATCTTATCGTTCTCGGGCTTTAAATTCTTGCCGTATTCCTTCGTATATATTTTCACTTCGCCCTTGTTTATAGTATTCACACCCTTGACCAAAAACATCAGATCGTTTATCTGGAGCTGAATCTCAACATAGACCTTATCAATCAGCGCTTCGTTTTCATCGGTTATAACGAATATAGGACGACCACCATACGGCGTGGAAAGTGGCATCCCATCTTTAACTAAAAGACCTATAATCATACCGGTCTTCGGATCGAAGTAGTTGGCGTTCACGCCCGCCAGAGCACCTTCTCTTTGCACCATAGACGCTACCGTTTCGAGTGTCCCGATACCCCTTTGAGCAACCTCCGGGACTGCTTTTATCCAATCAAGATCCACATCCAGATAATCGACTATATATTCCTTGCCATTGAACTGCTCCTTAACCCTCTTCCATACAAGTCCGTTCCATATCTTGTAGCTTCCAAAGAACTCCTTCTCCACAACACTGTAAATTATTGTGAGGCGCTTTCCATCAACGGAAAACTTCGGAATAAATCCCCTTTCTCCCTCAAGATGTATCACAAGGGCATCACCGCTGAAAGAAGCGTTTAGATTCTTGGGCATTATCACACTGTCGTGAACGGGGGATATATACACAGAATATCTGTTCTCACCGGTACTGGATATCCTCACCATTTCGGGAACGAGTTTTGCGTTAAAGTTCATGACTATCTTTCCATCTGACAATTCATAGCTAATAACGACCCGTCTCACCAAGAACATTCCGTATCCTCCACTGGCGAGCCGCTCCCATCTTTTCCCAGTGAAACTTTCTATCAGATTCGCTTTCACATACACCTCTCCGCCCTGAAAGACTGCACCTTTCACGTCTAAAACCTCAATGAAATCTCTCTCCACAACACCCGATGATCTCAACACCAATATGTGGTCTTTATAAAAGAGATAGTAAACTCCCTTTGAGGGATCGCCGCTGAAGTCGAAACCCAGAGGCGAGAGATCCGAGGCTCTTACGTATAGCACGTTACTTTTAACGATTGATTTCACACCATAGATTTCGTCAGAGAATATATAGACTCCTTCTGCCAAAACCAGTAGCGAAGAAAGGATCCAAACGATAACGATTATCTTTCTCACTTTATCACCTCGTAGATCATCGGGGGTTTTTCACGTCTCTTTTCAGATATTTCATAGGCGCTTTCAATCAGCTCTTTTGCTTCCTCCACATTCGAACGTCCAGAGACGTACATCACTGCAACTGGCTCACCCTCTTTCACGGGATCGCCAAGCTTTTTCAAAATCTCAACACCCACCGAATGATCTATTTCGTCCTCTTTCTTCTTCCTTCCTCCCCCCAGCGCTATCACTGAAAAACCTATCTTTTCCGTGTCTATGAAGGAAACATACCCGCTCTTTGAAGCTCTGATCTCAACCCTTTCATTTGCAACCGGCAACACATTCCATGGATCTTCTACTACCCTTTCATCGCCGCCTTGAGCCCTTACAAGATCCCTGAACTTTTCAAGGGCCTTTCCGCTCTCTATACTCTCTTTGAGAGATTCCTTTGCATCCTGCCTCCCCATCTTTCCGGAAAGCTCTACCATCCTGGAAGCTATCTCCAGACAAAGCTCCATGAACCTTTCGTCGCCTTTTCCTTTCAGAGCTTCTATGGCTTCTATCACTTCAAGAGAATTGCCCGCGAACCTTCCGAGCGGCTCGTGCATGTTCGTTATGAGAGCCACCGTTTCCTTTCCATGGGCCTTTCCTATAGATACCATGGCTTTTGCAAGGGCTTTGGCCTGATCGTACTCCTTCATGAAAGCCCCGCTTCCCACTTTCACATCCAAGACGAAAGCATGTGCTCCGCCGGCCAGCTTTTTGCTCATTATGCTCGAAGCTATGAGCGATATCTCATCGACAGTAGCAGTTGCATCCCTAAGGGCGTATATCTTCTTGTCGGCGGGTGCCAGTTTTCCGGTCTGACCGGCTATGGCGATACCATACTTTCTGACATTTTCTTTGAACTCCTCAAGAGTAAGGGATGTCCTGAATCCGGGAATTGACTCGAGCTTGTCTATCGTTCCGCCCGTGTGTCCCAGGGCTCTTCCGGACATCTTCGCTATGGGGATACCCAGAGATGCGACGAGCGGTGCAACGACCAATGTGGTTTTGTCTCCAACGCCGCCACTCGAGTGTTTATCTACTATCTTGCCACCAAGATCCGATAGATCTATCATGTCCCCAGAGCGAGCCATTATCTCCGTAAGAATTGCCATCTCTTCTTCGTCCATGTGGCGGAAGTAAACAGCCATCAAAAATGCCGCCATCTGGTAATCTGGGATCTCTCCACTCACATATCCCATGACCATGTACTCTATCTCTTCTTTGCCGAGTTTTCCTCCGTTTCTCTTTTTAAGGATTATTTGATACGGCGTCATTCTTCCACCTCCGGGAAGTGCAAGGAATACATTATGCTCCCATCCCGCGTCTCTATTAAAAACTCTCCCCCCATGCCCTTCATCAAATTTCTAACGACCTTTATTCCCTCACCTTCCCTTATGCTCTGTCCCTCAACTTCGAAAACCAACTTTCCGCTTTGAACGAAAACTTTTATACGTCCACCTGAATGCCTGTACGCGTTATCCAAAATGTTCAGAAATACCCTGTAAAGCCCTTGAACATCCGCTCTGACCATGAACGCGTCGCAGGAAACTTCTTTTCCCTTCCACTCGTAGAGAGCCAAAACACTTCTTAAAACTTCACAAGCGTCGATCCAGTCAAGAACAAGTTCCGGCTTCTCAAACCTCAAAAAATCCTCCACGAGTCCTTTGAGCTCCACCAGAGCCTTTTCACACCCAGCTTCGAGCCTCTGAATCAGTATCCTTATATCGTGGAAAACTCCACGAAGGTGGCCTATATCGATATCAAACACTCTGAACGCCTTACCATCCACTTTTACAGGACGTGCCAACTCCGGATCGAAATCACTCGCACCTTCGCTTAGTGGCTGCCACTTTCCGTCTCTCTCTTCGAATACCGGTGTTTTCAAGAGCTCTATCAGCTTCTTATAAACCTCTTCCATCACTCCTCTTCCTTCCCCGGATCGACGAACTTATAACCCTTTCCCCTCACAGTAAGTATATAAACGGGTTTTGAAGGATTCTCCTCTATTTTCGTTCTAAGGCGCCTTATGTGTACATCGACCGTTCTGGTATCCACGAAATAGTCATATCCCCAGAGTTTATCGAGAAGAACCTCCCTTGAAAACACTTTGCCCTCGTTTTCCGCCAAAAACCTCAGGAGGTCAAACTCAAGCGGCGTCAGCCTTACTTTCTTTCCCCGGACCTTCACTTCGTACCTCTCAAGATCTATCTCAAGGTCCTTGGCTTTAATCTTTTTAGGGCGCTCCTTTTCCTTTCGGCAATCCATGTCCATCCTTCTGAATATGGCCTTCACGCGCGTGACAAGCTCTTTTGAGCTAAAAGGTTTGGTTACATAATCATCCGCACCAAGCTCGAGCCCTATGACTCTGTCTATTTCATCGGAGAGAGCCGTTAGAAATATCACAGGAACGGTTGAATACCCTTCAAGAGACCTCAACCTTCTTAAAAGTTCTTTTCCATCGACATCACCGGGAAGGATTATGTCTATTATGAACATATCGAATTTCTCTCTCTTGGCCATCTCATACGCATCTTCGGCATTTCGAACATAATCGGCATCGAATCTTTCCGCCTTCAAAGCCTTAACCACGATCCGAGCCACATCATCCTCGTCTTCAACGACCAGTATCCTCCGCTCCATCCCCATACCTCCTTGAATTTTTACAAATATATTTACGCAGCTTTAAGAATTATACACCAATATCCTATCAGAAAGACCTTCTGGGCTGCCTGTTCAGGAAATAACCTATCACGAGGAAAACCACAAAAAGCACGGCTATCAAATAAAGGCCCGTGCTGCTCATTAGAAAACTCAAAGACTCATCGAGGGTCATCTTTTCAACAAAAGTGTTGTAAACATGTATCAACGAAACCGAAAGCACTCCCGAACCAAGGATTATTGCAATCCATGTCGAAACTATCCGCTCTTTGAAGAGAATATAAAAACCGCCTACTGCACCGAGCACAGCCGCAACTATTATCTTAAACGTAGCGGGATCCATGAAATTTATGTACTTGGAAATGTTGAACATTTCATCTATATAAGAGTACGCAAAATAAACCATCGCTCCAGTGGCGAAAAATCCCACCAAGAAAAGTGCTATCTTGTAGAGTATCACCATTCCAACGGCTCCGATTATACCCGCTATCCAATACGCTATTTGCGTATTCTTCACATTTTTCAGCATTTCCTTGACAGCGTCAAATTTTTCGGCTGCCATTGGAAGGAGCATATAAGAACCAACATAAAATCCAAGAACTATAAGAGTGAAAATCGTGGCCGCTCTTGATAGAATAAGACCCGCAGCTCCAGCTATTAAAGAAAACAGCCAATTTTGCATGATGACCTTCAAAACATCCTCCACGGTCCTTCACCTCCTGACACGCCTTATACCCTTTCTTATCCTTAGCTGCCCGCAAGCTGCATCTATGTCTGTTCCCTTCTCCTGCCTTACCTGAACTTCTATTCCAGCTTTTTCGAGAATCTCCTTGAAGGCCATTATCCTTCCCCGTGAAGGTTTTTTCAGCTGCGGCGAAACCGGATTCACGGGTATGAGATTCACGAAAACCTTAAGACCCTTCAGAACTTCTACGAGCTTTCTCGCGTCCGAATCGAAATCATTGATCTCTCTTATCATCACATATTCTATCGAAACGCGGTTGCCCGTGATTTTCTGATATTCCTTTGCGGCCTGCAAAACTTCCTCTATCGGATACTTGACATTTATCGGAACGAGCTCATCCCTTTTGTGGTTGTACGCTGCATGGAGCGATATGGCAAGTCTTGCTCCCTTCACATCCTTCGCAAACTGCACTATCTTTTCTGGAATGCCAACTGTTGAAACGGTTATATGTCTTATTCCTATCCCAAGCATTTTCGGGTGATTCAAAATCCTTATGCTCTTTATGACACTGTCGTAATTCAAAAACGGCTCACCCATTCCCATGTAGACGACATTTCCTATCCTGAACTTCTCTTCCTTTTCCATGTGAAGAATCTGTGCCACTATCTCACCTGTGGTCAAATTCCTGACAAACCCGCTCATTCCGGTCGCGCAGAACTTGCACCCTATCGGGCATCCAACTTGCGTCGAAATGCACGCAACCCTTCTGTTGGGATAGAAGATGATAACAGACTCTATAGTATTTCCATCTGAAAGTTCCCAAAGATATTTGATCGTTCCGTCTTTCTTTGACACCTGCTTTTCAAGGAGCTTGAGCTCGTCAACGAAGTAGTTTTCTGAAAGGACCTTTCTGTGCTCTTTTGAGAGATTTGTCATCGCAGAGAAATCGAACACCTTTTTGTCGTAGATCCAATCGCAAATCTGGTCTGCTCTGAACCTTTCCCAGCCTAGTTTTTTGGTCACTTCTTCTACGAGCTCTTCGTAGGTCATATCGATTATACTCCTCAAAGGGGGCACCTCCTCGCAGGGCTTAGCATATTCTTTTATACCACAAGGTCAAGGGGGGACAAGCATGATATCAAGGAGCGACTTTCCGAAAGACTTTCTTTGGGGAACGGCAACTTCGGCTTACCAGATAGAAGGCGCGGCAAACGAAGACGGAAAAGGTCCTTCTATATGGGATGTCTTTTCCCACACCCCAGGCAAGATCTACATGAACCAAAACGCCGATATAGCCACAGATCACTATCACAGGTACGAAGAAGATATAAAAATAATGAAAGAAATAGGACTGAACGCTTACAGATTTTCCATCTCATGGCCACGAGTTATGCCAGACGGAAGGAAGAAAAACGAAAAGGGAATGAACTTTTACGAAAAGCTTGTGGACAAGCTCCTTGAAAACGAAATTACTCCATTCATAACGCTCTATCACTGGGACTACCCATACGCGCTCTACGAAAGGGGAATAGACTGGACCCATCCTGACAGCGCATTTTACTTTCGAGACTACGCAGCCGCCATGTTCGAAAGGCTTGGGGACAGGGTAAAGCTATGGACAACGCACAACGAACCATGGTGTGCGGCCTTTCTGGGGTATTACTTCGGCGAGCATGCACCGGGCCACAAAGACTTGCAGGAGGCAATATACGCAGCGCACAACATATTAAGATCTCATGCACTAGCTCTTGAAGCGTTCCGCGAAATAGTAAAGGACGGAAAAATAGGAATAGTGCACATGGCGATCAAAGTAGAGCCTGCAAGCGATAAAGAGGGCGACATACGGGCGGCTGAGCTCGCAGATCAGGCTATAAACGGCTGGTTTTTACAGCCGCTAAAAGAAGGGAAGTACCCGGAAGATCTTCGCCGGCTACTGGAGAGCAAAGGCATAAAAGTTCCAGATGAAGATCTTGACATAGCAGCCAAGCCCATGGACCTTTTTGGAGTCAACTACTACACGAGATTACTCATAAAGAGCTGCCCTGAATGCGAGCTTGGCTACGATATCGCTCGGGGTCCGCTTCCAAAAACCGAAATGGGCTGGGAGATATACCCGCAGGGACTTTACGACACTTTGAAAAGATATTATGAGCTCTTCGAAATCCCACTCTACATCACGGAAAACGGAATAGCATGCAAAGACGAGATCGAAGGTGATGCGGTGAATGATGAGTGCAGAATAGACTATCTCAAAAAGCACTTTGAAATGGCTCTAAAAGCCTTGAAGGGCGGCGTTGACCTTAAAGGATATTTCATCTGGAGCCTTCTTGACAACTTCGAATGGACGCATGGCTACAGCAAAAGATTCGGGATAGTCTATGTGGACTACAAGACCCTTAGAAGAATTCCCAAAAAGAGCGCCATATGGCTCAAAGAGTTCTTGAAAAGCTGATTTATAAGCTACTTATAAGAAACCTCTAAGCAACTTTTAAGCTCCCCTCCCTAATATATAAAGCGAAAACTTCAGAAAGGGAGGGGTTACATATGAGAAAACTCAGTTTGGTGGTACTCACGGTGGTGCTTGCAGGACTTGCATTGGCATTCGGACCTGCAGCGAAGGACCAGGCGATGTGGCTTTACAACGAACTTCCAGATCTTGAAATAACGGGAACGGTGACGGAGATGGGCTTTTTGGAAGGACACTTTTATTTGAAGCTCAGCGCCGATGGAAAAACCTACGACCTCCTCATACCTCTTGTGGCTTTGAGAGAGCTGGAGCTCGAGATCAAAACAGGAGACGAGATCGAAGTATCTGGAAAAATGCTTCAGGGAAAAGACGGAACATTCGTAATCGTTGATACGGTAAAAAAGGACGGAAAAGAGTACAACATAAGAGAGACGATGAGAGAGATGGTGAGGAAGAGAGTCCAAGAAATGAGGAAACGCTATCAGGACGAAACGAGACAGCCGATGGGAAGAAACATGAGAGATGGCAGAAGAAGAGCTCCCATGGGTGGAAACTGGTGAAAACCCACCGCCCAACTCCCCAAACCCCCGACATGTGTCGGGGGTTTTTTTCTATCAACCCTCGAAAATTCTCCCACGCTGTGAGCATCAGAAACAGCGGTGAACTTAGGATTTGGGGTGAGAAGGGCCCTGTTGCTTGGGTTTTTTGTAGTACTTCTTTCCTCAATGATAGCGGAAGTTTATATTCCAAATGTAGGGGTTGCTGGCAGTGCGAGCTACGAAGACAGGCTGAAGGAAAGGCTGTCGATCATCTTTGGAAGGATAGTTCCAGTAAAAAGAGAAGACCTTGTCGCGATTCAGAAGATCTGGAAGGAGCAGGATATAGGACTCAGAAAGAGAAAGATAGAAGAAGCAGTGGAAAGGTTCAAGGGAGCGAAATACGCAAGGAAGCTCCGGCCGGCTCTGCTTTGCGGCAACAAGGCGGCCGTGTGGCCGCCTTGTCTTCATCTCATCTTCGCGAGGGCGTTTTCCGCCGCGGTGACTATCGGATAGACGGTTGGTGCTGGAGTCAAGAGCGGGTGCGTTCCTATCTGCAGGGTTGCGAGTTCTGCCGCCGTGAAGCCTTTCTGGATGGCCATTCCCACCATGTTGATTATCTCTCCCACGCTCTTTCCGCCTGCGACCTGCCCGCCGAGCAGATGACCGCTCTCGGCCGAAAAGATGAGTTTCATCGTTATCTGGGAGACATCCGGTATCGAGCCGGGGTGCCTGTCAGGAGCCTTTGCTTGCCCGACCACGACATCAAAGCCCTCATCCTTTATCATCTTTTCGTTACAACCGGCAGCTCCCAGAGTGAGACCTTCAATGGACGTTGAGAATATTGCGAGATTTCCCTTGTTTGTCCTCAAAACTCTCAATTTATAGAGATTGGCGCCGGCAACCCTTGCCTCGAAAGTGGCAGTGGAAGCGAGCATCAAACGGCTCGGTTTCCTCGTGAAGAAGCACAGATGCTCAACACAATCTCCGACGGCGTAAACATCGGGAAGGGATGTCCTCATGTATTCGTCCGCCCATATAGCCCCAGTCTCTCCGAGCTTCAAACCCATTTCCTTGGCAAGGTCGACCCTGGGTCTGTATCCAGTTGAGAGTATCACTACATCAGCCTTCAGCTCTCCTTCTTCTAATACCACTTTCTCAACCTTGGAACTTCCCTCTATGCTTTTCACCTTTGCAGAAGTGAGAACATTCACGCCATGCTCTTTAAGCTTCTCTTCCGCCATCTTTCCAAATTCTTCATCAAATGCTGCAGGAACCAGGTGATCCATCATTTCAACGAGTGTTACCTTCTTTCCCATCTTCCTTATCTCGTCTGCAACTTCCACGCCTATGAAGCCCCCGCCTATTATCACGACATTTTCCGCCTTCTGGAGAGCTTCGTAGAGCTTGTCAAGGTCGGTCTTGTATTTGCTAACCGGGAAGACTCCTTCAAGCTCGACGCCTTCTATCTTCGGAACAACGGGTTCGGAACCAGTGGCAAGAACGAGTTTGTCATACTCTATTTCTCCTCTGCTGGTCTTCGCGACCTTTCTGTTATGGTCTATGGAGTGAACCTCCGCGACTATAACTTCGACACCGAGGTTTTCAACGCCTTTCGTCGGGAGGACATTCTTCTCGGTGCCTCGCAAAGTTCCGAATATGTAGGGAATTCCACATGGGACCATCCCGACCTCTTCCTTTTTCACAAGAGCAATACTCTTATCTGGGTAGTTCTTCTTAGCTGTAGCAGCCGTTATGAGCCCTGCAGGCCCTCCCCCTATCACCAATACATCGTATTTCATCTGCCCACCTCCTCGTATGCTTTATCGTGAGAATTATATCACAAATGTCTATATAGACATCATCGATAGATGAAAGTCATGTGATATCATTATCCCAAAATTGGGAAAGGGGTGCTGATTTGAAGATAGGAATAAAGATTCTGGGATGCCCTAAGAACACAGCGGATTGTGAGGTTCTTGCCGGCGTTTTGAGAAAAAGGGGACATGAGATAGTCAAAAACGCCGAAGAAGCCGAAGCGATAATCATAGACACGTGTGCTTTCATAGAAGATGCAAAGAAGGAGACCATAGACACCATCCTCGATTTCGTTTACTACAAAAAGAGCCGGCCTGATCTGAAGCTCTTCGTAAAGGGATGCATGGTTCAAAGATACTACGAAGAGCTGAAAAAAGAGATTCCCGAAGTGGACGGCTGGTTTGGGGTGCTTCCACCAAATGAGATAGCACAAGCTATAGAAAAAGCTTCTGACCTTGTAAAAGAGCCGGAGCCTGTTTATGATGCTGCCGAAAGGTATGATCTTGAAGAAAAACCCTACGCTTACATAAAGATAGCGGACGGATGCGATAGAAACTGTACGTTCTGCGCCATCCCGCTCTTCAAAGGAAGGTACAAAAGCCGCCCCATGGAAGCCATCGTCGATGAAGCCAAAAGACTCCTTGAAATGGGAAAGAAAGAGTTCGTTCTTGTATCTCAGGACAGCACAGCTTACGGCACGGATATTTATGGAAGACAGGCACTCCCAGAGCTTTTGAAAAAGCTCAACTCCATAAAGGGGGATTTTTGGATAAGGGTAATGTACCTCCATCCGGATTACACAACGGACGAGATCATTGACGCAATACACTCGCTCGATAAGGTCGTCAATTACTTCGAAGTTCCTGTTCAGCATGGAAGTGACAAGATCCTTTCAAGAATGGGAAGAATAAAAAAGAGAAAAGAGATAGAAAATCTATTCTCAAAAATTAGAAAAGCTCCTGAGTCTACAATTCGGACGACTGTTATGGTAGGATTCCCAGGGGAGAGCGACGATGATTTCAACCAGCTTTTGGATTTCTTAGAAGAAGTCCATCCTGATAGGATGGGGGTTTTTGTGTACTCGGATGAAGAAGGAACCGTGGCGAGCAAGTTCGAAGACAAGGTAGACGAGGAGGTGGCAAGGGAAAGAGAGGAACAGGTTGTAGCACTTTCAGTGGAGCTCATGGAAAGTTCGAACAAAAGATGGATCGGGAAGAGAATAAAGGTTCTGGTAGAAGGCGAGGGATACGGAAGGGGCAAGATGGACGCTCCTGAGATTGATGGAAATATCATGCTGATAGGAAATGCAGAAGTTGGCCGGTTCGTTACCGTTGAAGTTGAAAGAGTCCAAGATTTAGAGATGGAGGGAAGGATTGTTGGCTAACTTGATAACTTATTCGAGAATGGCGTTTTTTGTACCTGTAGCAATAGCCATGAAGTATGGAAGCAACACTGTTGCATTGGTTTTATTTGCGATTGCAGCTTTTACGGACTGGCTGGATGGTTATGTGGCGAGGAAGACCAATAGCATAACAGAGACGGGAAAGGTTATGGATCAGATAGCGGATAAGGTTTTGATAACGGGAGTCATGATTTTCATGGTCGAAACCGGTGATGTTCCCGCGTGGCTCGTTGCCACGGTAGTATGGCGCGATTTCCTGGTGAGCGCGACGAGAATACTCGCCGCCAAGACGGGAACCGTTATTGCAGCAAACATCTTTGGAAAGGCAAAGACCGTCACGCAGATGGCACTCGTGCTTCTCATCCTGGCAAAGGATATCTTCACAGTG
>JALWSA010000010.1 GCA_026993805.1 Thermotogaceae bacterium
CGAAAGGCGGCGCACAAAACGGTGCGAAAGGCGTCGGGATTGCGAGAAGGGAGGAAAAGCTACGGAGTTTGAAAGAAGAGATCGGGGAAAGGTTTGAGTACAAAATCGCTGATGTCTCGGATTACGAGAAGGTTCAGCAGGTTTTCGAGGAGATAATCAACGAAAACGGAAAAATCGACATACTGGTCAACAACGCGGGAATAACGCAGGATACGTTTTTTATGAGAATGGACCTTGATAAATGGAAAAAAGTCATAGAGGTCAACCTCGGTGGGGTCTATAACTGCACAAAGGCTGTCATATCCCACATGATGAGAAACAGAAGCGGCGTGATAATTAACATCTCATCGATAGTGGGAATATACGGAAACGCTGGACAGGCAAACTACGCGGCGTCAAAAGCCGGGATAATAGGCTTCACCAAGTCCTTGGCAAAAGAAGTCGGGAAAAGAGGAATAAGGGTCGTGGCCGTGGCCCCCGGATTCATAGAAACCCCGATGACGGAAAATCTTCCCGATCAGGTGAAAGAGATGGCGCTAAAGGTCATACCTCTTGCGAGATTTGGAAAACCAGAAGAAGTTGCCAACGCCGCGCTATTCCTCGCGTCGGATCTGGCATCTTACATAACTGGAACTGTAATAGAAGTGAGCGGCGGGCTCGTCATCTGAGCCCGCCTTCATTTTTTCTCAAGTATCTCCTTTATCTTCTGAATCTGTTTCTTTATCCGGCTTGCCTGCTTGTAATCCTCGTTCTTAACCGCCTTCTCAAGTTTCTTTTGGAGCAAAAACATCCTTCTCTCATAGACTTCCTTTATGGCCATCGCGTCCGTGCTCTGGTCTCTTTCAAAGAGCACCCTTAAAACAGCAACGGGCATCCTCACGAACACTTCCGACCTGTCTCCGCCTATGGTGAGCTTGTGCGAGATCACGGATTCCTGAACTATCGAAGAATGGGCAAGGAGGATCTGAAGACCCGCATGGGACAACTTGCCGCCATCCCTTAATACCACGGCTTCACATCTATTGCAAAAAGCAACCGTTTTTTTCACACCATCAGACCAAACCTCGTAAACATGATCCGCTTCATTTCCGCAAACCTGGCATTTCAAATTACGTCACCTCTTTCGAATTGAAAAGACTCATCGCCTTATCAATCCCATCTTTTATTATAACTTCAAAAGCCTCGGATGCCATACTCAAAACATCGTAAAGGATTTTAAGCTCGTCGTCGGAAAACTCAGATAAAACATACTCTGCAAGTCTCATGCCTTGGAGCTTTGGACCTATTCCAATCCTAATCCTTGCGAAATCTTCCCTCCCCAGAGCTTCTATGATCGACTTCACACCGTTGTGCCCTCCGTCGCTTCCGCTCTTTCTTATCCTTATTCTTCCCAAAGGAAGCCAGATATCATCGTAAGCGACTATTATGTCCTCGATCGATGCGCCGAGCTCCCTCATGAAGTAAGGGAAGGCTTGTCCCGAAAGATTCATGAATGTTGTCGGCTTCACTATTGAGAAATCCGGGCAGCGGCTGTAAAGATAAAGGCGCTCCCCCTTCCACGGGGAGCACCCTTTTCTCTCTTTTATCATATCCGCAAGCATGAATCCCACATTGTGTCTTGTGAAAACATACTCCGGTCCGGGATTTCCAAGACCTACTAAGACCTTCACTCCTCTTCTTCCTTCTCCTTTCCTTTCTTTATGACTTCGGGCTGTACCTCTTCTTCCTCCTCAGCGGCTGCCTCTTCCTCTTCGACTTCTTCCTCAACCGCCTTCCTCGGCGCTATGACAACGGCGAGAACTTCTTCATCATCGAGCATCGCCTTTATACCCTCGGAAAGCTCCACATCTTTGACATGCAAACTCTCACCAAGGCCAAGTCCGCTTATATCTATCTCTATCTTTTCCACAATCTTGTCGGGATCAACTTCCGCTGGGAGCTCCTCAACCAAGATCTCAAGCATTCCACCTCTTTCAACACCTATAGGTTTGCCTTTGTACTCTATCGGTATGTTGATATGCATCTTGTGACCCTTCACCGGCACGTAGAAATCGAGGTGGACTATTTTATCCGTTACCTTATCCCTCTGGACCATCTTCAAGAATACCCGAAGGTTCTTTTCTTCACCGTCTCCGGTTATGACGAGCTTTATGGGTGTGGTCTCGGTGATGTGATGAAAAACCCTCTCGACGAGACTCTCTCTGAGCTTGACCGGCAAAGGCTCCTGAGCGGGTCCGTAGACCACAGCTGGAATGTAGCCGCTCTTTCTAAGTCTTCTTACGGGACGCTTCCCAAGTTCTTCGCGCACCTGCGCTTCAAGCTTTATTTCCTCCATACGCCTATCCCTCCTCTCTGGAGTTTTCGGCGCGCCGAATCGATTTATACCACACCGCGCCGGCAAGATCAATGGTGAGAAGCTTGTGCACAGCCTCGAGTTGGCAATTAGAACTTTCCAAATACCCTTCGACAACTCTTTCAAAACAAAGACCTTTATCTTCTCTGCGCACGCTGGGCGTGAAAACATACAGAGTCGCGTGGTGAAACAATATTCTTGGATAGCTGATATTCTTTCAATCTTTCCTGATTCTCAGGCCAAACTCTCTTCCTGTGGTGGAAATCTCATTCACCAATAGTATGACTTTTCAGGACAATCTATGACCACCGAATCCTTTTCCACGCGATCTCTTAAAAGCTGCCGCTATTATGTTCACCCTTGGAACCTTCCTCATGTAATCCTTGTATGCACTGCCAAATTTCTCTATATTTCGCTTCTCCTCTTCTACCATCGCAAGCCAGAGCAAAACGATTAACGCGCCGGCAAACGTTAAGCTTGCCCAGTGCTGGGAAATAGCCGCAAGCCCAAGAATCACCATTATATGTCCCAAATATTCTGGATGACGAACAATCCCGTACATCCCGCTTTCAACGAACACGCCTTTTCCTTCTCTTTCACTCCTTCTCTTTTTCCGTGACTGACTCGCCCATACTATAAAAATGATACCCAGTGTCAAAACAGGCCAACCCAAAAACAGAAATACCATCAGCCTCGCGTAGTTGTAGAAAACAGTGGTAGACACTACCAGTGCTAAATAAAGCGTGATGTAGACTACATGAGCGATTAGATGGGCCATGTTTCTTTTCATATCGTGCTTATGCACACTGCTCACCTCCATATTTAGCGACATTTCAAATTCCCTGCCTACCTGTTCCCAAGCATATCCCTTTCCCCTTGAATACACAAACTTGCGCTTCTGCCCGCAACACAAAAGACTTAAAATTCTTTTTCACAACGGCTCTGCTTTGGTGTAGACTTGAAGAGCGCACCTTACAATGGTTTGGAGGATGAGAAAAGATGAACATAAGTAGAAAAACCCTGGAGAAGTTCTTCAAAAGCAGGGATTACAGCCCGATGGTCTTAAAGCAGATTTACAAGGTTTTCAACGCAAAGACCCGCGAAAAGCGAAGAAAGCTCAGAAGCCTTGTGAAGGAGCTTGAAAGGGAAGGGGTCATTTTCAGGGATGGAAGAGGAAGGTATAGACCGCTTGGCGGGAATCTCAAGATCGGGACAATAGAGTTCACGAGAAGCGGTGTCGTTGCATTCGTCATGACCGAAGACTTAGAAGAAGTTGCTGTTCCCGTGGATATGGCGTCGACGGCCATGCACAAAGACAGGGTAGTCGTTGAAGTTGTGGGAAGGTGGAGAGATCTTCCGAAGGGAAGGGTAGTGAAGATCGTTGAAAGAGGAATGGACAAGGTCGTTGGGGTTTTCGAGAAAAGGAGAATATACGGCTTTGTCATTCCGGACGATCCCAAGATAGGGTATGACTTTTATGTTCCGCCGGAAGGGATAAGGGATGCGAAACCGGGTCAGAAGGTGATCGCCAAGATAACCAAGTACCCTTTTTCCGGAAGGAACCCAGAAGCTGAGATCGTCAGGGTGCTTGGAGATGTCGAAGATCCTTCAACGGACCTTCCGAGTGTGATAGTGAAGCACGACCTTCCGTGGCCGGGCGAGTTCCCTGAAAGAGTGATGGTAGAAGCAAACGCCATTCCGCTCAATATACCAAAGAAAGAGCACAAGAGAAGAAAGGACTTCAGAGATCAGGTCATAGTGACGATAGACGGGGAAGACGCGAAAGACTTCGACGACGCGATAACGGTGAGAAAGCTTGAAAACGGAAATTACCTTTTAGGCGTTCACATAGCCGATGTCTCTTACTATGTGAAGGAAGGAAGCGCGCTCGACGAAGAAGCTTTCAAGCGCGGAACTTCCGTCTATCTCATAGACACCGTGATTCCGATGCTTCCTTTCAGGCTCTCGAACGGTGTTTGCTCTCTCGTTGAAGGCCAGGACAGGCTCGTCATGAGCGTTGAGATGGAGATAGACAAAAAGGGCAGGACCGTGGATTTCTGGACAGGTGAAGGGATCATAAGAAGCAAAAAGCGCCTTACATACACGCAGGTTAACAGGCTCTACGATGGTGACAAGAGCGTAGTGAAGGAAATCGGGGAAGATGTTGCGGATATGCTCATGGTTGCAAGGGAGCTGATGTACATACTCAGGGAAGCGAGGAGAAAGCGCGGGGCGATAATTGACATAAGAAGCGATGAAGTCAAGGTGATTTTGGACGAAGACGGTACGGTGAAGGATATCATCCCAAGGAGCAGGGGAGAGGCGGAAGTTGTTATCGAAGAGTTCATGATAAGGGCAAACGAGACGGTGGCGGAGATATTCGACAACGCCGGCCTTCCCTTCGTCTACAGGGTTCACGAGCAGCCAGATCCCGATGTGATCATGCAGCTCAAAAACTATCTGGCGGCTCTTGGGATAGAAGCGAAGTTCGGGAAGAACATCCATCCCGGAATGCTACAGAAGCTTCTGGAAGAAGTAGGAGACCACCCCCTGCGCGGTAGCGTGGAACGGCTTCTCGTTAGATCGATGAAGAGGGCGATGTATTCGGCTCTCAACATAGGCCACTTTGGCCTGGCTTCTTACGCATACACCCATTTCACATCTCCAATAAGAAGGTATCCCGACCTTGTCGTTCACAGGCTTTTGAAGATGTATTTAAAGCAAGGCGGCCTTTTCACGGAAAAGCAGATAGACGAGCTTTCCGAGAAACTTCCGAAGATAGCGCATCACTGCAGCAAGAGAGAAAGGATTGCAGATGAAGCCGAATGGGACCTGGTCGATATGAAGAAGGTCGAGTACATTTCAAAACACATAGGCGAGGTCTTCAACGTCGTGGTCACGAATGTGACGAAGTTCGGACTATTCGTCGAGATTCCAGAAAAGTCGATTGCGGGTCTTGTTCATGTTTCAACCATGGACGACTATTACTACTACGACGAGAAGGTGAACGCGCTCATAGGTAAGAAGAAGGGAAAGGTCTACAGACTCGGTGATCAGCTGAGGGCAAAGGTTGTGGCGGCCGATAAGGTGAGGATGACAATAGACTTTGTGATAATAGAAGAGAAAGAAGGGAAAAAGAAAGAGAGTGCTGTAAAATACCTTTCAGAGGAAGGGGGGAGCATTGAATGAGAGTTGTGGTCAGTCAGGGGGAACTCGAGGATAAGCTTAACATGGCATCGAAGGCTATCGCGAAAAAGAGCGTTAAACCCATACTTGCTGGTTTTCTCTTCGATATCGGGGAAGACTTCAGGGTGTGCGCGACGGATATGGAAACCGCCGTTAAGGCCACGGTCGTGGCAAACGAGATTGATGGTCAGGGGCGCTTTGTCATAGAGGCGTCTATGATACTGGATATCGTCAAAAACTTGCCGGACGATACCGTTGTTCTTGAACTCGAAGGCGACACGCTCGAGGTTTATTCTGGAAGATCTCACTTTTCTCTCGCAACTATGGACGCCTCCGAATTTCCGGAGCTTATGACGGCGGATGTGGAGAATTTCATAGAGATGGATACTTCCATCTTAGATGAGATGATAGACAAGGTCATATACGCTGCGGCGACGGACGAGTTTATGAAAAACCTCAACGGCGTATACTGGGAACTTTCAAAGGATAACCTCAGGCTCGTGGCTTCCGACGGATTCAGGCTTGCACTCATGGACCAGGCGATAGAAGCAACGGACCTGAGCTTTCTGGTCTCGCTCAAGAGCATGAAGGAGCTCCAGAACGTCATTTCAAACACAAGCGAGCCTTCCGTTAAGCTCAGATACGATGGAAAAAGGCTTTCCGTACAGGCCGGGGATGTCGAAGTGACGATGAGGGTTGTGGACGCAGACTTCCCGGATTACAGGAGAGTCCTGCCCCAGGACTTCAACACGAGAGCAGTTGTCTCGAGAGACGATGTCTTAGACGCTCTCAAGAGGGTAATGGTCATAGCAAAGAGGGGAAGCGATGCGGTGAAAGTTACCCTGCAGGAAGGCACGCTGATAATGACGAGCCGCAGCCCGGATTACGGAGAAGCGACAGAAGAAGTTGAAGCTGATGTTGAGGGACAGGAAATAACGGCGGCTTTCAATCCAAAGTTCCTTACCGAGGCCATAAGAAGGGTGGACACACCGGAAGTTGAGCTTCTCTTTGTCAGCGAAACGGCACCGCTCAAGATAAAGCCATCAGACAGAGAAGATTACTTCTTCATAATAATGCCGATAAGGATGGCGTGATAGCATGATACTTGAAGGTATCCTGGTTGTCGATCCCGTGGACGGAGAATATGTAGCCGATGTTGAAGTGGATGCAGGCCGGGTGCTCGGAATCCAGACCAGCACGAAAAAGCCCGAAGCGATAATGATGCCCGGTTTTATCGACATTCACACGCACGGCGCTGCCGGCGTGGATTTTCTTCTTGACAGCGACTGGAAGCAGGCAATTCGCTTTTTCGCAAAAAACGGCGTGACTACATTCTTTCCTACATCCGTTTCCTATCCGCTTCAGGAGCTTGTGACCTTCATGGATAGGGCTAAGGAAATCTCCAGAAAAGAAAAGATGGTCGGAGGGGCCCACCTTGAAGGGCCTTTCATATCCGTTGAGAAAAAGGGAGCGCAGAATGAACAGTTCATAAAAGAGCCGAGCATGGAAGATATTGAGAAAATCATACAGGCCGGGCCGCCAAGCACGATAACGCTTGCCCCGGAAGTCTGCGGAAATGAAGTGGTGGAAAGGCTCGTTGAAGCAGGTGTCGTCGTATCGGCAGGCCATTCAAACGCAACTTATAAGCAGTCGCTTGAAGCCTTCAAGGCGGGCGTGAGCAGGATAACTCATTTTCCAAACGGAATGAGGGCTCTTCATCACAGGGAAGTCGGGATCGCAGGTGCTGCGCTCCTTCACGATGTTTATCTCGAGCTCATAGCAGATGGCGTACATGTGAGCCCCGAGATGATAAATTTAATAATAAAAATCAAAGGATATGATAAAATTATCTTGATAACTGAGTCGATCGCGGCGGAGGGGCTTCAGGACGGCGAGTACGAGCTCGGTGGGAAAAGAGTGCTTGTGAAGGACGGCATCGCGAGACTTGAGGACGGAACTCTTGCAGGATCCACGCTGAGCTTTTCAAGGGCTATTAAAAACCT
>JALWSA010000011.1 GCA_026993805.1 Thermotogaceae bacterium
TATCGCCTCATCCAAATCTTCGTTTATTATCAGGTATTGAAACCTATCAATATACCTGAGTTCCCATATAGCATCATCGAGCCTCCTTCTCATGTCCCTCTCATCTTCTGTCCCTCTTCTTCTGAGCCTCTCCCTGAGAGCATCCAAAGAAGGAGGAGCAACAAAAATAAAAACCCCCTCTTTAAAACTCTCCATGACTTTCATTGCACCTTGAACATCTATATCAAGCAGTACGCTTTTTCCTTCTCGAAACGCATCTTCCACAAACTTTTTGGGGGTGCCGTATAAGTAGCCATGAACCCTGGCCCACTCCAAAAACTCTTCTTTTTCTATCATCTCCTTAAACTCTTTTTCGGATATGAAGAAGTAATCTCTCCCATCTACTTCTCCGGGCCTCTTCGGTCTCGTCGTGCAAGAAACTGAAAAGATGAGATCCTTCCTTCTCGACAGAACCGCCCTTATTATCGTGGTCTTTCCCACCCCAGACGGCCCACTTATAACAACTAAAATGGGTTTTTTCATCCGCCAGCTCCCTCTCTTATTTCAACCAAGAGTTTTTCAATCTCAAGCATGGAAGTTCTGAACCTCTGAGCAATGGTTTCAGGTTGTATAGCGCTGAGTATAACATGATTGCTGTCAGTGATCAGTATAGCTCTGGTTTTTCTGCCATAAGTGGCATCTATCAGCTTTCCGGCAGCCTTCGCTTCTTCTTTCATTCTTTTAACTGGAGAACTTTCCGGATTCACTATGGCGATAACCCTGTCCCCAGATACGACATTACCAAAACCAATATTTATAAGCCCGTACACAAAGATCCCCCCTCACTCCACATTCTGGACTTGTTCTCGGAAGGAATTTACCAATACCTTCCCTTCGATAGCCGCCCTCGAAATCTCAACATCTTTGGCCTTAGAAAGAATCGTGTTGAACTCCCTCAAGAGCTCCTGGGCGAGAAAATCCAGGTTCGGCCCTACGCTCTCGTCACTCTCGAGCAGCTCTTCCGCTCTCTTAACATGGCTCTTAAGCCTGTCTATCTCTTCCCTTATATCCGCCCTTTCAGCCGTAGCAGCTATCACCGTTTCCAATATATTCTCATCTATGACAACATCAGGAGGTAGAATGTTTTTAACGCCTTCCCTCAATTTGGTAGCATAATATTCTACCATTTTACCCGATCTTCCTTCTATCAAATCGACTTTTCCCTTCATTTCTTCCAAAAAACTTAAAAGCACTTCTTTTAGTTTTTCCCCTTCCTTTTTCCTTTCCTCCAAGACCTTCTCGATACATTCCTCCAAAACCTCCTTAACAGCTGAGCAAATTCTCATAACCTCTTCGTCGCTCATATCAAATCTGATTATTTCCCTGAATCTGAGAAGATCCTCTAACTTCACCGGCTCCGGAATCCCAAGGCTGCTTGAAAGATTGTCCAGTGCTTCGTAATAGGCCTGCGCGAGTCCTTTATCAACTTTTATGGCCTCTGGGGGCTTCAAAAATCTCACATGTATCTTCACACTCACCTTTCCCCTCTTCATGTACTGAGACACAAGAGAATTGAACTCTATCTCACAGCAGTTGAGATAAGAAGGCATGGAAAAGGATGTGTTTAGATATTTCGAATTCAAGGTCTTTATCTCCACGGATATTTCCCAATCTTGCAGAGTCTTTACCACCTTTCCATATCCCGTCATGCTTCTCATTTCTTGCCCCTCCTTTTGTACACCCACTCTTCCTTGTTTACTTGCCTTGCCCTTCCAAGTCCCAGACTCCCTTCAGGAACATCCATCGTTATCACAGAACCGGCACCTATAAGAGCGTCCTTGCCGACTCTCACAGGAGCCACCAAAGCGGTGTTGCTACCTATGAAAGCATTCTCACCAATAAACGTTGGATTCTTCCTAAGCCCATCGTAGTTGCAAGTTATGGTTCCAGCCCCCACATTCGTCCCGGCTCCAACATGTGCATCTCCCAGGTATGTTAAATGCTGCGCTGCAACATTCTCTTCAAGCGTTGCCTTCTTCACTTCAACGAAATTACCAACCCTCACCTTTCTCTTGAGCACGCTTCCTTCTCTAAGCCTGGAATACGGCCCTACCGATGCATCACTTTCTATGAAGGCCCCTTTGACTTCAGACCTGACAATCCTGACCCTATTTCCTATTTCGCTATCTTCTATCGTGGTCATCGGTCCAATTTCGCAGTCCTCTCCTATTACGGTGTGTCCCCTTACGAAAGTCATCGGATGTATAACAGTGTCCCTTCCAATTCTTACCGTCGCGTCTATGTATGTAGTGCTGGGATCGACGATCGTGACTCCTTCATCCATGAGCTTTTCCAAAACGCGCCATCGAAGTTTTTCTTCAAGGAAAGCAAGGTGTTTTCTTGTATTCACGCCCATTATCTCAACTGGGTCTTCGACAAGCTCCGTTTCCACGCTCTCCATCATTGAAACTGCATCTGTCAGATAATACTCCCCCTGCGCGTTGTCGTTCCTTATCCTTGGAAGCGCATCAAGGAGCCTTTCTCCTTTAAAAACATAAATTCCTGTGTTTATCTCGCTTATAGCCCTTTCGCTTTCCGTGAGATCTGCCTCCTCTACTATTCTCAAAAACTTTCCATCTTTGCTTCTTATTATCCTTCCATAGCCCGTTGGATCATCCAGGAATGCCGTTAAAAGCGTCACATCTGCCTTGCTGTTTTTGTGCTTTTTTATGAGTTTTATCAGTGTCTCTTTCGAAATCAGGGGAACATCTCCGTACAGTATCAAGACATCATCCTTGGGATCTATGAAGTCGGAAGCCGCCATGACAGCATGCGCCGTTCCAAGCTGCTCTTGTTGAATATAAACATCCACCCAGTTTGGAATTCTTTCCTTTACAAGCTCGGCCTTGTGCCCCAAAACCACTGCAACATCGTTCGATATCGCATTGGCAGTATCTATAACCCAATTGACAAGCTCTTTTCCAGAAAGCTTATGGATGACCTTCGGGTATTTGGATTTCATTCTCTTTCCAAGTCCGGCTGCCAGTACGATGACTCTCACATCTACCCCTCCCCTTAGAGCTCCCCTTCATTCTCAAGCTTTTCTATCAAATCTTCGCTAAGTCCCAGCATTTCGCTCCTTTCCTTCAGTGCATCGATGATCTCATCCTCTGGAAGATCTTTCAACTCACAATAAAGCTTATGCAGCATCCTTCCTGAAACCTGGCTATCTTTGGCTAATATGAAAAGCGGCCTGGGAATCTCCTCTTTCAGCTGCTCGATCTTTTTTATTTTCCCGATTTCCATGAACTCCTTTGTCTTGTTTACTATCGCCTTCCCTATTCCCTTCTCCTTCGAAAGCTCCTTCAAAGCTTTTTCCGTTATTTGAACATCTCCCATTTCACGCATCTTAGCCGCCGCAAAACGATAAGCACGTGCCTTGAAAGGACTGTCACCAAGCAGTTCAACGAGTCTTGCCAAAAGCTCAAAACGCTCAGATAGCTCTTTGAAAGTGGGCAAAATCCCACCTCCGAAGTTATAAGCTTTGTCTCATACGACCATTTTATCATCCCTCATTTTTCACAAAATCATCCAATTCGCATCACCGGTGTTGAGAAAGTCCAATTAGTTAGAAGCATCTTTTCAAACAGCAACAAAACCCTTCCTACATTCACTGAAAAACTTGGAAAAATACTTGTTGACTTTCCTCCGAACCATATGATATATTCAACATGTGATTTGCGCATTTGCACAACCATACAAATGAAGCTGATAGTATGAAAGACAAAATAACACAGATTTTTAAAGTACTATCTTGTAAAAACAGGATAGACATTTTGAAAATCCTTTCAAACGGCAAAAAATGTCTTTGTGAACTTGCCGAAGGTTTTGATATTGATATAAGCACGCTTTCAAGACATGTTAGCGAGCTGGTTAGATTGGGGCTTCTCGGCGTAGAGAAAATAGGAGCCAAAAAGTACCTGAGCATAGCAGATCCAAGGATATTAGGCGTAATAGAGAGTGTGGAAGAAATCATAAAGGACGTGAAGGAGTGATATTATGAACGTTATTAAAAAATTGGTGAGTAACCTTTCTAATTTTATGCTACTCTACTCATCTATTGCAATAGCGGCAGGAATTTTCGTCAGCATGAATTATCATGTCAAATTTCTATCTAATTATATACTTCTCATTGTGTTTTTGATGATTTATCCCATGATGGTGAATGTTTCTTTTGAATCCCTGAAAAAAATAAAGAAAGCGAAAAAACCACTTCTAATAGCTCTGGTACTGAACTTCATAATCGCTCCACTTCTATTTTGGATGCTTTGCACCATTATGCATGCTTCTCCAAGCATTAAAATCGCTTTGATCTTGCTTGCTGTTGCTCCCACATCCAGCATGGGATTAGGATATGTTGGACTTTCAAGGGGCAACATAGTTTCGGCAAGCGTTATCGTAGCTTTGGCATTTGTGCTTTCCCTGGTCATTTATCCCATTACTTTTCACTTTTTGAAATTCGGCCCTCAAGGAGTTCCACTCTCTAAGATTCTTAAAAGTCTGGCTTTCGTTCTTATAATCCCACTATTTGCTGGTTTAATCACAAGGGAATTCATCATTGAAAAGCGTGGAGTGGATTTCAAACAACTCAAGCCTATTTTCTCACTGATAACACAGTTATCACTTTACAGCCTAATATTCACTATCTTCGCTCTTAAGGGCTCGATGATAATTAAAAATTGGAGGCAGCTTATCATCATAACTCCGATTGCCATCGCTTTTTATACACTAATGATTACAATTACTTTGCTCTTTAACCGACATGTAGCCAAAATTAGCTATGCAGATAACCAATCGATTGTTTTCACTTCAGTGAGTAAAAATGTCGCATTAACTATAGGACTCCTGGCGTCATTGGGAAAAGAAGGCCAAATCATGGCTGCTTATCCGGCAATAATTTCCCTATTTCAAATCGTGTTTTTAATGTCGTATCTTCACTTAAGTAACGTCATCGAAAGACATTGGGTACAAGCAAGTGGAACTGCCGGGGGTGAATAAACATGGAAAGAAAGCTGTCCATTTTCGAAAAGTACCTGACAATCTGGGTTATATTGTGTATTGTTGGAGGCATATTGTTAGGAAAGTTAGCGCCAAGCATAGCCGTTAAGTTAGACTCCTTTTCGGTTTACAACGTATCACTTCCTATCGCGATATGTCTATTCTTTATGATGTATCCAATAATGGTAAAAATAGATTTTTCTGAAGTAGTGAAAGCGGCTAAAACTTTCAAGCCGGTTGGACTAACCCTCTTCATAAACTGGGCAATAAAACCTTTTACTATGTATCTAATAGCAACGTTTTTTCTGGGATATGCTTTTAAAAGTTTTATACCTGGAACGGAAATACTGAAGACTGGCCAAGAAGTGGAATTGTGGAGAAGTTACATATCAGGAGCAATCCTTTTGGGTATCGCTCCATGTACAGCTATGGTGTTGATGTGGGGTTACCTCGCTAAAGGAAATGATGGATTAACCCTTGTAATGGTGGCGATAAATTCGTTGACGATGCTTGCGCTATACGCTCCACTTGGTAGGTTTCTCCTCGGGGTTAACTCTATGCCTATTCCGTGGAAAACCATTTTCTTTTCGGTAATGATATATGTTGCACTACCTCTGGTAGCGGGATATTTTTCAAGAAAATGGATTATAAAAAAGAAGGGTTTAGAGTGGTTTAACAAAAAATTCCTTCATTTACTCACGCCGGTGAGCACGGTGGCGTTATTGGCTACTCTGGTCGTTTTATTCTCATTGAAAGTGAAATAATATTGAAATATCCACTGACCATTCTATGGATAGCCGTTCCACTATTCATCCAAACAATTTTCATCTTCTCTCTTGGCTACTTTGTACTTGCAAGAGTACTCAAATTATCCTATCATGACGCAGCACCATCTGCCTTAATAGGTGCGTCGAATCATTTTGAAGTGGCAATAGCAACAGCTACCACACTATTTGGGCTTGCATCTGGCGCTGCTTTGGCAACTGTCGTTGGTGTTTTGATAGAAGTTCCAGTAATGCTCATGCTTGTTTCAATCTGCAAAAAATTTTGTTATCTTTTTTCAGAATGTCGACTGGATCTACCCCAATGTGCAAAGGTAAAGGAGTGAATTTTTTATGAAGAAAAAAGTCCTGTTTATATGCACACATAACTCGGCTCGCTCTCAAATGGCAGAGGGATTTTTAAAGACTTTATTTGGCGACAGGTACGAAGCATATAGTGCTGGAACACATCCAACGAAAGTGAATCCTTATGCGATTAAGGCCATGGCAGAAATAGGAATAGACATATCCAACCATCGTTCAAAGAGTATAGAAGAGTTTCGTGGAGTAAGGTTTGATTATGTGGTGACCGTTTGTGACAATGCCAAAGAAAATTGTCCTTTTCTTCCTGGAGCAAAGGTATACCTTCATAAGAGTTTCAAAGATCCTTCTGAAGCCAAAGGCATGGAAGAGGAGATAATGAGAGTTTTTAGAAGAATCAGGGACGAGATAAAAAACTGGATAGAAGAAACTTTTGGAACGAAAACCTACACTATCCATAATTTCAGTGTGAACAAGAATCAAGCCTCATAAGTTTTCACTATATGAAGAAAAATCCTTCAAATCTATGGAACTGCCCTGGGATTCTAAAAGTACTCCCACTTGGAATCTTTACAAGCATCCACTCAAGTGGTATATTTCTGAAAGCAAGATGGCCATAATGACGCTTGTAGATTGACATATTTTGAAAATATGGTATAATATAAACTTGGTGAGTGCCGAGGTGGTGGAATTGGCAGACACGCATGGTTGAGGGCCATGTGGGCTTCGGCCCGTGCGGGTTCAAGTCCCGCCCTCGGCACCACAAGAAGGATTTGGGGACCTCTATTGGTCCCCTTTTGGTTTTTAAAGGGGGTAGATACCATAACCGTCAGAATAGCGGTTTTTCAGATGGACATACACTGGCAGAATGCGAAAAGAAATACGGAAAAGATCGAAGGAGCGGCAGAGAAAGCTTTAAAACTTGGCGCAAAGTTGCTCTTCACACCAG
>JALWSA010000012.1 GCA_026993805.1 Thermotogaceae bacterium
GAATTACACAAAAAGGTCGTGGTGTCCTTTCACGACTACTTTTTGTTTTGTGTGCATTTCATCATGCTCAACCCAAATTTCTGCAGTTTTGAGAGGGATCTTGACCGGTGTCTAGCCTGCCTAAAGCGTTTGAATTACAAAGGCATCGATCGTTCATACCTTGAGATCCGCCGGAAATATATCTCAGAGCTCCTAGCATTAGTTGACGCCATTCACGCTCCTTCCAGGTTCGTGAGGGATGTAATCGTGGAGTACTATGGCGACACGCTCCTCTCAAAGATCGTGGTGGTAGAGAACGGTTTAAATAAAAAAGCTTTT
Organism: Thermotogaceae bacterium; assembly: GCA_026993805.1. Lineage (GTDB taxonomy): Bacteria > Thermotogota > Thermotogae > Thermotogales > Thermotogaceae > JALWSA01. The sequence continues at coordinate 319 of JALWSA010000012.1, forward strand.
TGTAGCCCTACCGAAATATCAACCACTCCTCCTATTAAGGTGGCCTTTCTGGGAAATTTTTTGCGACATAAAGGGAGCGAGATTTTTAAGGAAGTGCTTCTACACTTTCAAAACGACTCCCGAATTCGCTTCTTTATTTGTGGCAATTTATATGAACCTCTTAAAGTAATTCCACCGAATCTGCAAATATTGGGAGGTTACAGCCGCCAAAATTTATCTTCTCTCTTAAATTCTTTGGGAATAGACCTCAATCTCCTGTTGTCCATAGTTCCCGAAACTTACTCTTATACACTTTCAGAATCTGTAATGTCTGGCGTTCCGGTGGTGGCTTTAGATCACGGGGCTTTGGGTGAGAGAGTTTCGGAATTGGGGGTGGGCTTTTTAATCCCGCGGGAATCTCCTGTGTCTTTTCTGATCAAGCTTTTGGAAGACATTCGGAACGATCCTCTTTTGCTGGATTTTTTCAAAACACAATGTCGAGAAAGGCAACCCCAAATTCCCTCAATTGAAGAAATGGGAGAGCAATATTTGAAGTATTTTTATAACTAACTATTGTTCATAAACGATTTCAGATATTCTCCATATTTGCTGCCCTTCAGCTGATCCGCTCTGATCATGAGATCCTTTCGGCTGATCCAGCCGTTCTTGTAAGCGATCTCTTCCAGGCAGGCCAACATTTGACCCGAGCGCCTCTCGTAAACAGCCACGAATTCCGAAGCTTCAAGAAAGCTCTCCGGGGTGCCGGCATCGAACCAAGTAAAACCTCGCCCAAGGGGCTTGACCTTGAGCCTCTTTTCCTTGAGGTAAAGCTGATTGACAGAGGTTATTTCGTATTCTCCTCTAGATGAGGGTTTTATTTGGCGCAATTTCTGCCACACGCTACGATCATAAAAGTACAGGCCCACTACTGCCCAGCGAGAAAAAGGTTTCTTAGGTTTCTCTTCCAATCTTAGGGCTCGGCCGTGTTTATCGAACTCAACGATACCATATCTTTCAGGGTCTGGAACATGATAGGCAAAAATGTAAGCTCCACCTTCTTGTTCTACTTCTTTTCGGCACGCCTTTAGGAGCTGAGGTAACCCGTGTCCGAAAAAAATATTGTCTCCCAAAATAAGACAAACCGGCTCTTTCTCAATGACTTCTTCAGCACACATAAGTCCGTGTGCCAAACCCAAAGGGGCCTCTTGGATAACATAGGAAATATTTATCCCAAAGGCCTCTCCATCCCCCAAAATCTTTTTAAAAGACGGCAAATCTTTACCGTTTACAACTAATACGAAATCCTGAATATCTAGCAACATAGCTAATGAAATAGGATAAAAGATCATTGGTTTGTTAAACACCGGCAATAAATGTTTATTTGTGACCAAAGTAACAGGATAAAGA
>JALWSA010000013.1 GCA_026993805.1 Thermotogaceae bacterium
CCGTAGGAGTGGGGCCCGTGTCTCAGTGCCCCTGTGGCCGGCCACGCTCTCACGCCGGCTACCCGTCGTAGGCTTGGTGGGCCGTTACCCCACCAACTACCTGATGGGCCGCGGGCCCCTCCTCCGGCGGAGCAAGCGCTCCTTTCCTCCGCCCACTTGTGTGGACGGAGCGTATGGGGTATTAGCTGGGGTTTCCCCCAGTTATCCCCCTCCGGAGGGCAGGTTACCCACGTGTTACTCACCCGTCCGCCGCTGGTACTCCTCCCCGAAGGGAGTTTCCCCGCACGACTTGCATGTGTTAGGCACGCCGCCAGCGTTCACCCTGAGCCAGGATCAAACCCTCCATATAAACATATGAAAGGTATTGATTCCCGGCTCACGCCGTTTCGTGAAACTCTTTCGGAGGACCTGCTATCCACATTTCAATGACCCGGAAACCTATGCCTCGTCTTAATCCGGCATTCCTTTCCACTTCTAAATTTTTTCTTTTGCGCTTCTCTTCTAAAGACCCTTATTCATGCGAGCCGGGGTTAATATTACCATCGAGAGAATAAGAGTCAATTACGATACGTTGAAAGAAAAGTAAACAGTAGGTAAAACCACTTCTCCATCACTTCGCTCCCGCACCATCACAACTCACACAGAGTATTGTACTCTTCACGAAAAAGCCAATGACAGATCTGCTATGTGGATTACCATACACAGCGAAGGAGGGTGAGAATGTGGATCTCAGGACGGTAGTAATTGCCACCCTTTCCATCTTGTACCTCTTTGTGCTCTTTTATCCCACGCAACTTCAGGAAGAAAAGTTCTCTTACCTTGAGATAAACGGGGTAGAGAGAATTGAGATTCGGGCGGTCAACGTTCGTTTAAAGGCTGGTGCAGCACAAGAAGGAATATCGTGCTCTGGGATGTGCCAAACCACACTCAAAGGAGCGCTATTGGAGATAAATGGAACGTCATGCATTGTGAGTCTTGGTAGCGATGTCTATGGAAAAGAGATAGCGATCTCAGCAGCGAACATTAAAGCAAGCGGAAGGTTCAGTGGAAATCTTTTCGTGAAAGCCACAGCGGCAGAATTCGATGATTTCATGCTCTTGAACCCTTCACACATCGAGATATCAGCGGCAGCTGTTTCTGGAACGTTGATAGCTAAAAAGTGGAAAGAAGGAAAAATAACCGTCTCTGTCCAGTCTCCAAATTCGAAACTTGTCACCAAAAGATCGGATATTTCTGAAGATGACCTGATTGTTGAAGGTCCAGCGACGGTTCAAAATTTCTAAAAGGAGGGGTTTTTATGAAAAGATTTCTGGCGACGACTGTCATAGTTCTGAGTGTGATTACTTTTGCAATGCAACACGGCTGGGGCGGATTCACTGCATTTTACATTCCCGGAACCCCTGCCATTCCAAGCTTCCCGAACATTCCGTCTTTGATACAAACTTTCAACGACTTCACACAGGGCATTTTCTGCTCCGGAGGCATGGGATTTGGCGGGAGCAGCGGATTTGGGTTCTTCTACGGTGGTGGATTTGGAGGCGATTTTGAAAGGACCGTTACGATAGACGGGCAAAAAAGAACTTTTAAAACGAGCGCCGGTGGGGGTTTCGGAGGATTTGCAAAAGCACTGGACCTCGGAATAATAAGTCTGATAGCCGGACTCGGTATAGGTGGCATAGATTTCACAGAAGCCATCAAGGTAAACGAAGGAAACATCAGTCTGGCAGACTTCAAAAACGGCACGCTTGAGGGGTATCTTGAAGCGAACATAAGCTACATGGCCGCATTCCCCATGCTGATGCTTTACATGCCCGTGCTCGATCCTTTCGCAAGCATAGCTGCAGGTGTCGTCGGAATGCTTGGCTATTCAGGAAACGGCTGGCTTGTAAATGGGAAGACTCTGCAGGGAGTCGATCCAAACGCCTACAGGTTTTACATGGGGTACACTATATTCGCGGGAGTGTACTTTGGCGGATGAAAATACTTGTGCTTCTTTTAGTTACCGTTTCTGGTATGTGTTTTGCCCTCTCTGCGATGGACATGGCACTTGAGGGAGCCGCGCTCGTGGAAAAGAGCGAAGGAGCGTGGTTCCCCTTCAATCTCATATTTTTCTACACGGGGCTTATGGAGCTTCAGAAGGCGATAGACAGATCGCCAAACGATCTCCATATAAGACTCATAAGGATATCTGCACTGTTCGATCACATAGACAATCCTCTGGCACTTGAGATCGTAAAGCAGGATCTGGAGTACCTTATAGCGATGCAGGAGCTCTGGGACGAAGATCTGAACTCTGAAAGGACCCGGATCTACTTCATGATGGTGTGGGTGTATGCAAAGGCAGGAAATTCGGAGCTTGCCAAAGTTTATATGAAAAAACTCTCGCTCATGGCAGGTTCAAAACCCTATATAGAGCTTCTTGAAAACAATTTTAAAGCCCTTTCGGGTGAGAAGCGATGAAAAGGCTATTAATAGTGGAAGCCGCTGCGCTCGCTGTTTTTCTTGTATTCTGGGCTGCTGTCGGCTTTAAAGATCCCACCGTCTCTCTATTTCTTTCCTTTTCGATAGTAAACCTTTCGTGGGGAATATACTCCATATTCTTTCCGCTTCTTCCCAAAGGCGAGGCGGGCATCTTTTTGAAAATCCTTGTGCTGCTTTTTGCAGCGCTTCTTTCTATCGGAACCTCGATCGCCATTCTTCGCGCCGTTGCGTTTCAAAGAGTGCCTCTTGGAAAAAGCGAGTCACTGGAGCTTTTATCCTTCGTCCTTGCGATATCTCTCACGCTCTCTCTGATGTACGCGTTCTTAAAAGCTAAACTGGCAAAGGAAACTGAGAAGTTAAGGCAGAAGGAAAAGGAGCTCTTTGAAAAGACCATCGAATCCTTGAAACTCAGGCTAAACCCGCATTTTCTTTTCAACTCGCTCAACACACTTGCAGAGCTCATTCACACAGAGCCAGAAAAAGCAGAAAAGTTCACAATAGCTCTGGCGCAGTACTACAGGTCTATCCTTAACCTTCCAAAACTCTGGACGCTTGAAGAAGAGATCAAACTGGTGCAAGATTATGTAAGGCTTGCAAGTATGGCAAGCGAGAAAAGGATTTCTTTTAAAATTGAGATGGATGAAGGCGCAAAAGGGCTCATTGTTCCATCCGCCTTTTTGCAACCCCTCGTTGAAAACGCCGTGAAGTACTCAAAAGATGTGAGCGGACAGGTAGAGATATTCTTAAGAGTTACAAGACAGGAAGAGAGCTGGAAGATAGAACTGAAAAACCCGTGCGGCGAGGCGGAAAGCTCAAAACCAGGTCACGGAATGAATATAGCGATGGAAAAAGTCAGGACGCTTTATCCGGAAAGCCAGATCATCTGGAAAGCGGAAAACGGCTGGTTTTTCGTCGAGATCTGGCTGCCAGAGAGCGTCAAAGACGCCGGTGAATAAAGCGCGGAGTGGTGTATTATATGGAAGATTCCGGAGCGGAGGTAAAAGTCAATGAAGGTTTTGATCATAGGCTACACTCATCCAAAGTTTGATAAAAGAGTCTTCAGGACCGTTCAAGCGCTGTCCAGAGTAGCGCAAGTGTATTACCAGTATTTAACATATAAACCGGAAGAGAGTATAAACGAGGGGAACATACACTACATACCTGTCTACAAAATACAGTATAGAAGAAACATCGTTAGAAAATACAGATCCCGACGCTCGCTCGATAAAGCCATTATGAATCTTGTCGAAAACTCGGACTACAATCTGCTCTACCTCCATCATTTCCCCGCAACGGCTCCTCTTGCACCATTTAAAAATGCCAGAAAGCTCGGAAAAGTTGTAATATACGACATTCACGAATATCATCCTCAGAATTTTTTGAAGTTTCTGCCAAAGCCCATTGAAAAAATAAAAGAAGCGGTTATGTGGCCTGTATTCAAAAAACAGCTTCTTCTTTCAGATGGATGCATATTCGTATCGGAAGAAACTGCTGAGGATGTTTTCAGGATCCTTGATATAAAAAGGCCCACACTCGTAATACCCAACTACGCTTCGAAAATTTTGAAACCCGGGCTTGAAAGCAAAAGAAAGGAAATATGCTATGTTGGAAAGGTGGAGCGCTCGCTAACAAAAAAAGATGCTCAGATTCTAAATGCATTATCAAAGCACGGAATAACTTTCAAAACAATTGGAATAAACGCCGGTGAGAAAGTGAAAAACAGCATATCTCTCCCATTCCTGTCATACAACGATATGCTCCAAGAGGTCGCTGCTTCAATGTTTTCGTGGATTTCGTATCAAACAACAGGCGATGAAAATTACAAAAATGATCTCTTCGCCCTGCCTAACAAATTCTACGACTCCTTGGCAGCCGGCACGCCGGTGATTGTAAACGAGAGATTCGTGAGCATGGCAAGGATCGTTAAGGAAAAGGGAGTAGGAGTGGTAATAAATCCGCAGAAAGTCGATGAAAGCGTTCAAAAAATACTTGAAGCAATAGACAGGTATGAAGAAATTTTCAACAATGTGATGAAACATCAAAATGAATTCGTCTGGGATGAAGATAAAGAAAAAGCTTTTCTTGAATTCGTGCTTGGAATCTATGAGAAGAAAAGAGCGGCTTTGGGGGATAAGACATGAAACTCGCCATCATTGAGGATGAAGCGATGGCAAGGAAAAGGCTTGAAAGGCTCATAAAAGAGATTGACCCGCAGGTTGAAATTGCTTTTTCGGCGGGAAGTTGCGAAGATGCGCTAAGGCTCCTTGAGAGCGAGCCGGTCGATGGGGTTTTTCTCGATATAAATCTTGTGCAGTGCAATGCATTTGAGATTCTGGAAAAGCTTAGCTACAGCCCCGCAGTTATCTTCGTAACGGCTTACGATGAATACGCAGTGAAGGCTTTCGAGGAGCAGGCTATCGACTACATCCTGAAGCCTGTGACGAAGGAAAGGCTTGAAGTGGCGCTTGCGAGGCTGAAAAAGATGACAAATGCGGAAAAAGAAAATGCATACAGAGTCGCAAAACGCTTTTTGAAGAAAATTCCCATAAAGGTTGGTGAAGACATCATCCTTCTTGACCCAGATGATATTGTGTATGTGCAGGCAGATGACAAAAAATCCATTTTCGTAACAAAAAGCGGGAGTTTTTCTCAAACGATTCCCCTGAGGAAGGTTCAGGAAATGCTGCCAGACGACGTTTTCGTAAGGGTTCACAAAAGCTATATCGTTTCTCTGAACCACATCAAAAAGATAAGTCGGTGGTTCTCGCGCGGGTATGTGATAGAGACAGACACCGGAGAGCTGATAAAGGTATCAAAAGGGTATCAGGAAGAGTTCATGAGAAAGATAGGGATGAAATGAGGCCTGATCAGCTAAAAGTGCGGAACTGTTTTTAAAGCCTATGAATAGCAAAGGGCGGCTTTCGCCGCCCTCTTATTTCATGCATCGGCAAACTTACTTCACCATCGGAGCCCTTATTCCCTTCTCCTTCACAGTATTTATCGCTATTTCGTAACCGGCATCTGCGTGTCTGACCACACCGAGCCCTGGATCGTTGGTAAGGACTCTTTCCAGTTTCTGCTTTGCAAGGTCGGTTCCGTCTGCCACAACGACCATTCCGGCGTGGAGCGAGTACCCTATTCCGACTCCACCGCCATGGTGGAAGGAGACCCATGTAGCACCAGATGCGGTGTTCAGGAGTGCATTAAGGATCGGCCAGTCGGCTATCGCGTCCGAGCCGTCTTTCATGGCTTCCGTTTCCCTGTACGGGGATGCAACGGACCCGGTATCGTGGTGGTCTCTTCCGATGACTATAGGAGCCTTGAGCTCTCCTTTCTTGACCATTTCGTTTATGGCAAGGCCGAATTCCGCCCTCTCTCCATACCTGAGCCAGCAGATCCTTGCGGGAAGTCCCTGCCACTTCACCTTCTTCTGAGCCATCTCTATCCAAACTCTGAGATGATCGTCGTACGGGAAGAGCTCAAGGACTTTCTTATCTGTCTTGTAGATGTCTTCAGGATCTCCGGAGAGCGCAACCCACCTGAACGGTCCGCTTCCTTCAGAGAAGAGCGGCCTTATGTACTCGGGAACATATCCGGGGATGTCGAAAGCGTCCTTCACACCGCCCTCTTCCTTGGCAAGTCTTCTGATGTTGTTTCCGTACTCAAAAGCCTTCGCTCCCTGCTTCTGCATTTCCAGGATAGCGGATATGTGCTCTGCAACGGACTCATACACTCTCTGTAAGTACCCTTTCGGATCTTTCTTCCTGAGCTCTGCTGCTTCTTCAACACTCAAGCCCTTGGGAATGTATCCGTTCAAGGGATCGTGGGCTGCCGTCTGGTCAGTTACTACATCGGGAATGAACCCTCTCTTGACAAGTTCTGGATGAACTTCAGCGGCGTTTCCGAGAAGCCCGACGGATATGGGTTTTCCTTCCTTTATGGAATCCTTTATCATTTTTATGGCCTCGTCAAGGTTGTCCGTCCAGGTATCAAGGTATCCCGTGTTCAATCTTCTCTCTATCATTCTCTTGTCGACCTCTACCGCAAGTATAGAGGCGCCGTTCATCGTTGCCGCCAGAGGCTGTGCTCCTCCCATCTCTCCCAGTCCTGCTGTAAGGACCCACTTGCCTTCCAGGGTGCCTCCAAAGTATTTCTTCGCCACGGCATAGAAGGTCTCGTATGTCCCCTGCAAGATTCCCTGAGTTCCTATGTATATCCAGCTTCCTGCAGTCATCTGTCCATACATTATCAGTCCGCGCTCTTCAAGTTCCCTGAAGTATTCCCAGTCGGCCCATTTCGGAACGAGATTGGCGTTGGCGATCAAAACCCTCGGCGCCCATTCGTGGGTCTTAAAAACAGCAACGGGTTTTCCGCTCTGAACGAGCAGAGTCTCGTCCATTTCGAGCTCCTTGAGTATCTCTACTATCTTCCAGAAAGAATCCCAGTCCCTCGCGGCTTTACCGGTCCCACCATAAACGATCAGATGAGCCGGATCTTTTGCCACTTCCGGGTCAAGGTTGTTCATGAGCATTCTCATCGCTGCTTCCGTCTGCCAACTTTTACAAGAAATCTGAGTCCCCCTTGGGGCTCTAATCACAGGAGCCTCCGCCATGCTCTTACCTCCCATCTGCAGTGTATTTCGCCAAAGCCATTGTAGCATCTCATGCCTAAAAACCCGAAAAAATCAAAAGTCGAAAATCACTTCCTAATACCTTCCTTCAACACTCTGAGCCAATTTTTATAGGCTATCTTTTCTGCCAGCTCTTTTCCGAATCTTTCCACCAGCTTTTCTCCAAGATCTGGAAGCTTTTCAGCGCTCTCAAGCCCTTTGGGGTAACTTGGCAGGCCATCGAAATCGGATCCAAGCCCAACCCCATCTTCTCCAACGACCTTCACGAAATGTTCAAGATGGGCAAGAACATCGTCCATCGTTGCCTCCTTTTCGCAGGTCAAAAACCTCGGAGAGAAGTTAAGACCTATTATTCCACCCCTTTTAACTATTTCCTGCGCGAGGTCATCAGGAAGATTTCTCTCAATGTCGCAGAGCGCCCTTGCGCAAGAATGGGTTGCAACAACCATGCCTTTGAAGTTTTTCAAAACATCTTTGACGCCGGGATCGTTGAGGTGACTCACATCGACTATCCATCCGAGCTCGTCCATTATCTGGAGCGCTTCGATTCCAAATGGACTCAGCCCCCTTCCCGTGGCTGGTCTTCTGAAAAGGCTCCCATCTGCGAAGTGATTTATCCTGCTCCACACCAAAGACGCCATCCTGACTCCGAGCCTGTCAAAAATTCTCAAAAGCTCAGGGTACCCGTCTGCAGGAAGGAGTCCTTCGAGTGCAAAAAGAACGTGGAGCTCATCGTCTTCACCTGAAGGCACATCCGAAGATGAAAAAACCTTCTTCACATCGAGTCTGTGAAAGAGCTCTATCTGCCTCAAGGCCCTCTTAGCAGGAAGATAATCGTTTCCCACAAAAACCGCGTAAACTTGAAGTATAGAGCCGCCTTTTCTTAACTTTTGTGGAGATGAAGCCAGAACGTCCCAGTTCTCTTCCGGGATATCTATTGCCTTGCTCAGAAAATCACTGTGTCCATCCGCGAATCTCAAGATGCTCACTCCTTTCTCTCAGCTTTGTGATACGGAACCGGTATGTATTGGACCGAAGGGCGCCTTTGCTCAGTCTGCTTGTAAAGCTCCATCAGAGCGTAAATTTCTTCGGGCATATCAGTTGAAACCTGAAGGCCCAGCTCCCTTGCCTGCTCAACGGTAATCGGATAGTCGTGCGTCCAGTACCCGGAAGTGAGCTTATCCGCTATTTCCTCCGCCTTTTCATCGTCGTACTTTCCTCTGAGAAGATTCCTTACGAAATCTTTCACTTGCTTTATCGCTTTCTCCGCTATATCCGCCAGTATGAGTGTCTGGTCATCGACCTCGTTTATGTCCTTTTTCTCCAAAACCTTCAGAACGGAAGCCGCCGGCGTCTGGCCGAGCTGGGGATCGAGCGGGCCGAGAACGGCATTCTCGTCCATTACTATCTCATCCGCTGCCAGAGCAATGAGAGTACCGCCAGACATTGCATAATGGGGAACGAAGACCGTTACCTTACCCTTATGCTTTTTGAGAGCCCTCGCTATCTGTTCTGCGGCCAAGACCAATCCACCCGGAGTGTGGATTATGAAATCTATGGGCATATCGGGCGGAGTCATCTTTATAGCCCTGAGCACTTCCTCGGAGTCTTCTATATCGATGAACCTTCTCATGGAGATTCCGAAAAAGCTCATGGATTCCTGCCTGTGTATGAGCGTTATTACCCTGCTTCCTCTCTTTTTCTCAATGCTCCTTATGATCGTCTCTCTCGCATTTCTCAGAGCAGAACCCTTTAAAAATGGATAAAACATGCTCAAAATCAGCACCATCCAGAAGATTTGGAATATCCATCCCATGATATCCATCATCCACTCACCTCCACTTTCCTCCCAGGTTTCGTAATAGCGAAGGCCTTCATAACGAGGCCGAACATAGCCCCGAAAACGAGGGCAGAGCTTCCTCCATAACTGATAAAAGGAAGTGGTATTCCCGTCACAGGAGCGGCACCAACGCACATTAAGGTGTTCTCTGCTACGTGGAAGAACAGGGTCGATGCAACTCCCACAACCACCATTTTCCAGTAATCATCATTTGCCTTTGACCATATTCCATACATTCTCCAGAGAAGTAGAGAATAAAGACCAATGGTGAACGCAACTCCCAAAAATCCCAATTCTTCTCCTATGACTGACATTATAAAGTCCGAATAATCAACTGGAACGAACCCGAAGAGATTCGCGGGCCCTCTCATATAACCCCTTCCGAAAAACCCGCCAGAACCGATTGCGCTCTTAGACTGGATCACATTGTAAGCTGCGCTGGCTGCATATTCTTTAGGGTTGAAAAAAGCCTCTATTCTTCTTCGCTGGTAATCTTTAAGACCGAAGTAATAAAAGATCGGAAGCGCCACGAGAAAGATGAGTATAACGACAAGTATATATCTCCATTTCACTTTAGAAGCAAATGCCACGGAAAACCATATAAAGCCCAAAAGCGCTGCCGTTCCGAGATCGGGTTCAAGGATTATCAAGACCATTGGAACGCCAGCCAGCACCATGGAAAGCAAAAAAGACGTGAGAGAAGGGTTTTCAAGGATTATTGGGAGAAGAACAACGAGCGAAAGCTTTGCAAGTTCGGAAGGCTGGAAATTTACTATCTTTAAGCTTATCCATCTTTTCGATCCACCAATGATTGGAGCTTTAAAAAGAACATAAACGAGCAGAAAAAGGGAGATGATGTAAACAACGATTGCAAGATCTCTTATCGTTCTTTTTTTCAGAAAAACCATGAAAAGCATAACGAAAAACGCTGCTATATCCCACACAAACTGCTTCATGGGATAGTTTCCGAATCCCGGAGATTGGGCAACAGCACTTTTTAAAACAAAAAGACCGAAGCCCATAAGGGCCGCGGTCAAAATAGGAAGAATGAAATCAAACTTTCGATTTTCCAGTATCATCAGATCTGCATCCTCATGATCTCCCTGTAAGCCTCGACTATCCTGTTGCGTACTTCAACCGTGAGCCTCAAAGCTATGGAAGCTTTCTCTGCTTCGATGATAACATCGTGTATGTTGCTTATCTTGCCTGCAGCGAAATCATCGGCCATCTTCTCCGCGCCCTTCTGGAGATCATTTACCTTATCGATAGCCTCTTTCAGAACCTGCGCGAAATCCTTTCCTTCTTTTTTCTTCGAAGATTTGAACGGTTTATCCGGAGGAACTACCCCCCCGACACCTCTAACCTTATCTATCATCACGCACCCCTCCCTATGTTGAGGGCGCTGTTTACCATGCTTTTAACGGTGTTGAGAGCAGAAACGTTGGCTTCATAAGCTCTTTGGGCATTTATCAAATCCACCATCTCTTTCAAAACATTTACATTCGGCATTTTAACATATCCGTTCTCATCTGCATCTGGGTGAGATGGATCATAGACTAACCTGTAAGATGGATCTTCCTTTATTTTAACAACCCTCACACCCGCTGGTTTCCAACCCTGAGCGGTTCTTCTCAGGTATTCCGCGAATATGGGTACCTTCTTTCTGTAAGGTCCCCCCTCAGGAGTTCTCGTCGTCTCGGCATTGGCTATGTTATCTGCTATTACATCTATTCTGAGACGATTTGCCGTCATACCACTGGCACTAATGTTCATTATGTCGAATTCCATATCATCTCACCCCTCTGAGCACCGTGTTGTACCTGTCTATGTTCATGCTCATGAGACGCGTGAGAACCTGATACCTCAAGCCGTTCTTTATCATCTCAACCGTCTCTACATCAACATCGACATTGTTCCCGTCGTTCCTGTAACTCGTGCTTCTGTCCACCATTACAAGCGGCCGCACACTTCCAGATAAAAGCTTCATATGCTTTGGGTTCGTAACCCTAAGATCTATCTTTTTTTCATTGAGGAGCTTCTGAAAGAGGGGCTCAAAGACCACATACTTTCTCTTGTAGCCCGGAGTCTCTGCATTCGCAATATTCTGGGCATGAATCTCATGCCTGAGCATCGAAACATCCAATGCAGCTTTTATTGTGTAGAAGTTACTGTTGAACAGTCCCACTTTCATCCCCTCCGAGGATATCTTTCTGCAAAAACCCTGCCCTTTCCTACCACTCTCTTTTCACACGTTCGTCTTCCAAGACTTCATAACCTCCCTGGACTATCTTTATTCTGAGGTATCTATTACCAAAGAAAAACTCAACGATGTCCCCTTCTTTTACCTCGTAGGATGCCTTCACAGCATTTCCATTTACCCTTATCCTTCCTCCCTTTATCATAGCCTGAGCCACGGTCCTTCTCTTGGCAAGACCCGTTATTTTAAGGTATTTATCCAATCTCAACCCGATCCCCTCCGGCAAGGGTCGGAAGCTCCATCAAGGAGTTGCGGGTGTAGAAGGTGTGCTCTCAGACGTAAACATGTCCTCTATTTCTTTCCACTCTACATCGTATGTCAGCTTGTCGGGGAACGATTTCTGAAGCTCCGCAAGAACTTGACTCGCGCTTGTGGCATCACCGAGGAGCTTGTTCATCTCGTAGACGTTGTAGAGAGCGTCGAATTTGAGGTCAGAAGATGCCTTATCCGAGTAATACACGGTGTAAAAGCCCATCTGAATCTGAGCAAGCATGTACATGGTCTGAGCATCCTGCTTGGCATATGGGATCATCGGTTTGAACTGAGAGTAAAGGTAGTTGTAGTAATCGTAAACTATCTGTGGATCCTCGGGGAAGAACTTAACAGCCCTGCTCAAAACTCCGTAAGAATTCCCCCCAATGGAGTAGAGATTCTTCACGACTTGCTTTTCCTGCTCAGTCACTTTATCGAGAGCCTTTTTAACCTCTCCCTTGTCCATCTTTCCGAACAGATTTTCCAACCTTTCCAGATCCTTCTTCTCTTCATCCGAGAGCTTTTCCTGCGACAGATACATTCTGTACTGTCTCAAACCATTCTCTTCCCATTCCAGAAGAACCACATATAAGGATTTCATAAGGTCGGGAACACCCTCATCGAATTTTCCTTCAGGGAAAAGCCGCTCTTCAAGCTCTTCCTTGAGTCCCAGGAGCTTTTTCTCATCCTTCTGATACTCCACATACTCGTACCAGTACTTGAGCTCTTCGTCGTTGAAAGCAAATTTGAGCTTTTCCTCTTCCATGAACCTTTTGTACCAGCTCAAGAACTTTTGATTTTCCAAATCTCTCTTTACCTCATCGTAGCCTTTGCTGGAATGGAAATCCTCATAGCTTTTAACGAAATCAAGGCTTTTGACCTGCATTGCTATCCAGCTCATTCCATGCTTATACGGTCCAAGAATATCCCCGGGAGTTGAACTTTCTAAATCCTTCATTATGTCCTCGCTGAAGGAATAGGTCATTGAATACGTGAAGGGGTATAGCTTGAGTGCTGTGGCAGCCTGAGTAAAGCCTTTCTCCTTAGCGAGTTTTACGAACTCATTCATGGTCGCTTCGTCCGTGCTCGTTACTATCTCAACCTCGGCTTTGCTGTATTTTTTATTGAGCTCTTCGCTGTGCTTGTTGTAATAATCTTTAACATCCTCCTCGCTTACCCCGGCAACCTGATCCCTGACTTTCTGTATTATGAGACTTATCTCAACATCACCCTTTATGCTCGTTATATACCTATCGACACTTCCGTACCTTTTCTTGACGTAATCCACATACTGTTGATTGGACTCTATCTGCTTTCTTATCTTATCGAGCCTTTCTTCAAGCTCTTTTTTCGACACCTTTATATCGTTCTTCTTCGCATAATAGAGAAGAACCTTTTCAGCCATGAGATCTCTTAGAGCAAGCGCGCGGTAAAGAGGTTCATCGAAGAAGGGATCCGTGGATGATCTATATCTCATGGTGTGCATGTATCTGTACCAGCTGTAGCGGTTTTCAAGCTCATCCGGGAGAACCCACAGCTGCGGATCGTTTACAGCAGTACCCTCTTTGGTCAAATAGGCGACAGAAGCAGCAGGACTTATATTCTGAGCTCTCCTCCTCGAGGAAACATAGAGCCCCACAGACCACCATATGACTCCTCCTAAGAAAGCCAGCGCAATGGCCCAAAATATGACCGCCTGCCATTTTTTCATCCACTTCCTATAGCTCATTTTTCTTCAACCTCCTCCTCGTATTCTATTTCCTCCTCCAAGGATTTGGGATTCACAAGCGGGAATGCTATGACATCTCTTATTGTAGGAGAATCCGTGAGAAACATTACAAGCCTATCTATGCCAATCCCTAACCCTCCAGTGGGGGGCATTCCGTATTCCAAAGCCCTGACAAAATCTTTATCCATCATGTGGGCTTCCTCGTCCCCCGCCTCCCTGAGCTTGACCTGCTCTAAAAATCTCTGGTATTGATCCACAGGATCGTTGAGCTCAGAGAAAGCGTTCGCTATCTCCCTTCCAAAAACGATCAGCTCGAACCTTTCCGTTAGTCTGGGATCTTCTCTGTGCCTCTTCGCCAGAGGAGATATATCCACGGGATGATCCAAAAGAAATGTGGGCTGAACTACCTGATCTTCCACGAGATCCCAGAGCTTGTTTATGAGGTGTCCCCTGCTCTTTATGGGAACATCAACGCCCTGCTTCTTCAAAACTGAGAGCATCTTTTCATCGCTGTCCTCGACTATATCCACTCCTAACTTCTCCAGAATGAAGTCCCTCATTCTGACTCTTCTGAAAGGCTTTGAAAAATCTATCTCGGTGCCCTGGTAGATCACTTTCGTGGTTCCGAATATCTCTTTTACGATGAAACTGATTAAATCCTCTGTGAGTTCCATAATGTCGTTGTAATCGGCATAAGCCCAATAAAGCTCCATAGATGTGAACTCAGGGCTGTGCTTATACGAAATCCCTTCGTTTCTGAAAACCTTCCCTATCTCATATACCTTCTCAAAGCCCCCTACTATATACCTCTTGAGATAGAGCTCCGTAGCTATTCTCAGGTACATGTCTATGTCGAAGACATTCAGATGTGTCACAAAGGGCCTTGCTTCCGCTCCGCCCGTAACATAAACGAGCGTGGGTGTTTCTACCTCCACAAAACCCCTCTCATTGAGAAATTCCCTCATTAGCCTTATAACCTTGTATCTCAGTTTGAATCTCTCCAAAGACTCATCGTTCGCTATCATGTCGACGTATCTCTGGCGGTAGATGATCTCCTTGTCCTTGAGGCCGTGCCACTTCTCTGGCAAGGGCCTTACAGCCTTGGAAAGAATCTGGAAGTCTTCCACGAATATCGTTAGTTCGCCCGTCTTGCTCTTGAACGGAAAACCCTTTACACCAACTATGTCCCCAACATTGACATATTTTTTAAAGAGCTGATATTTCTCATTACCAACGGCGTTCTTCCTTATGTAAATCTGTAATCTTCCTTCCTGATCCTTTATATGGAAAAACGCACTCTTTCCATGGTCCCTTATCGACATGACTCTACCGGCTGTGGAAACTTTCTCTTCCTCCAAAATCTCGCCGGCGCCAAGTTTCTCATCAAAGAGACGTTTTATGTCGGCCGTGGAATGGGTCTTGTCAAATTTGTAAGGATATGGCTCGACTCCCGCTCTTCTAAGCTCTTCTATCTCCTGAACCCGTTGTTTTCTCAGCTCTTCAAGCACTTTCATCCCCCCGTGTCAAGAGTCGAGGATATTTTAGCACGGCTATTTACCATTTACGAGGAGTGAAAAGATCAAAACTCACGATATTCTCGAGTTTTTTCCTCCTATACTTAGGTTTTTCATCATCGGGGTAACCCACGGGCAGTATCACCTGCAAGTTCCATCCCTTCGGAACATTTAACACTCTTTCAACATCTCTGGGATTTGGAGGAGTGTAGGTAACGGTTCCAAGCCCTTTCTCTTCCAAAGCCAAAAGGACGTACCCAACGGAAAGCCACACGGATTGAATCCAATAAGGTTCTCTGGAGTTGCCCAAAACCGCTATGAGATAAGGAGCCTTGCTCAAGAAATCTTTTCTCCAATCTATTCCTGTCTCTTTGAGCCAGTTGCCGAGCTTTCCCTTTACTTTTTCATGAAACTCCTTTTCGGCAGCTTCGCATACCTCTCTTATCTTTGATTTAATCTGATCATCCTTCACAACAACGAAATGCCACGGCTGGGAATTCATACCCGAAGGTGCTTCTTTCGCCACCTTCAAAGCATACATGACATCTTCAAGAGGTGGAACCTCTTTGGAGAATCTCCTAACAGTCTTCCTGTTTCTGGCGAGATCGAGTAAATCCACCAGAATCACCTCTCATTTCCTACAGAAAGAAGTAATATCTTTTCGAGCTTTTCCACATCACCTTTAATGTACAGGTATCCTATCAATGCCTCAAGCCCCGTGCTCCTTCTGTAGAGAGGATCATTTCCATGTCTGGTCGCGGCTTTGCTGTTCATGGCTCTTTTAACGACAGACATCTCTTCTTCGTTCAAGAGATCTTTAACCCTCTCTAAAAGCTCTGCCTGACCTTTCTTCGACACCCTCTTCCTTACCTCTCTCTCTATAGCAGAGGGCTTGATCAGATAGGCAAAATGAACCTTAACATAAAGACTCATGACCTCGTCACCTATGTAGGCAAGAAGGGATATTGGAACCTCTGAAAGGTTCAATTGAGGGGGAGAAAAAAGATCTTCCCAACTTCTCATAAGCCCTTCGAGAGCTTTGATATGAATTTTAAGGTACCATCAGACCTCAGAGATACAACCTTCGTTGAATTCAAAAAGTCAAGGGTCTCCTGCCTTGAAAGTCCTAAATACTTTTCCATCTCTTCGAGCGTTATCTCCATCGCGTTGAGATCCTTTAAATCCCAGCTGAGAAGGAGAACCTTGAACTTTCCCATAACAGTTCTCCCGATTTCTTTCAACATCTTCATTCTTTGTATTCTCTTGAGCTCGCTTTTGAGAATCTGCATTCCAAAATCCTGGTTTGTATTAACAATTCCCTCTATGGCTGATTTGGAAAATAGAAGCCCCTGAACGACAGAAGTTGCCAACACAGTAGCAGTCCTGGGTCTGTCACCAAGAGTGGAAACCTCTCCTATGACCTCCGCCGGTCCCAAAAAGCTCAGAATCTTCTCTTTACCAGAAGAGAACCTCGCGATACGAGGATAACCACTCAGAACAAAGAGTGCATCGAGTCCCGTCTCACCTTCGACCATCACTATCGTTTTCGGAGGTATCAAAACACCGTGCTTCAGATAAAGCGAAAGGGTGGTGTTTATATTCTCGGGGCCTTTGGAAAAGACCTCCATCAACAGAGCAAAGGATATGAGCTTTCTGTATTCTTGGGCTTTTCTTATCAAGGCGTTGTATCTGATAGCAGCGCTCTTCGGATCCAAGAAATACAAACAATAAGCCTTCCAAATCTCCACTTCATCTGCCAGAATTGGTGGGGAGGATCTCTTGTCAAAAGCGACCAACTCCTTATAAGCTTCTTCGAATTTTCCCATCGAAATCAAATGACGTGCCGTGTAGTACGGGCTAGTTCTAACCTCGGAGAAAAATTTCCAGCCCCCTTTGGTAACCTGCTTGATAATTCTCATAACCTCGTCTATCGGCCGGAGCTCAGCAGTGAAAGCTTTGTCCACCATTTCAAGTCTCTGGAAAGCCCTTGAGAGAAGATGGTACGAAAATTCCATATCCTCCACAGGAGAAAGTTCAACGTTTTCCGCAGCTGTAGCGCTTTCAGGTGTCTCAGAACTCTCTAACAAAGTCCATTCTCCTATTATTTCTCCTTTTGGCACCTCGAGCGTATAGCCGAGGGTGGAAGTGAGCAGAACTTTCCCCGAAATGACCATAAAGGGTTTTTCTATCTTGTCTCCCTCTTTGAAAATGATCTCCCCAGGCTTATACACGTATATCCACTCCCCTTCAGGGAACGAGAATACCCTTCAATGCCTCGCTCATGAGAAGTATTGGACTGACCGCATCTATTCCCAATTCTCTGAAAAGATCGTAATTCTCGGGTTCATATACCCTTGCCATAACTCTTTTAACTCCAAAATAATTCTTGGCGATCATGGAAACCATGAAATTGGTATTGTCATCACTTGTGAGAGCCAAGAAAACATCAGCTCTCTCCGCCTTGGCAGCTACGAGGTTTTCGACTTCCGTAGCATCTCCCAGGATCGTAAAGCCCGAAAACTCAGGAGATAGAAGCTCGAAGGCTTTCTCGTCCTTATCTATCACGACCACATTGTGCCCTTCCGTTGAAGCGTAATTCGCGACTATAGATCCCATCCTTCCGCAACCGACTATCACAACATAAAGGCTCTTTTTCTTCTCCCTTGCCACTCGACCACCCCTCAACCCCATTTTAGCAGATGTGACCTGCATGGTCACTCAATAAAAATTGTACATAAAAGATGCCACTCGGAATCTCTGATAAAATAAACCCGGTTTGGAGGGGAGAAAACTTTGGAAGGTGTTTTGAACGCTTACAAGCCGAAAGGACCGACTTCGCACGATGTGGTAGATGAAGTTAGAAAGAAAACGGAAATTAAAAAAGTCGGGCACGCGGGTACTCTGGATCCCTTTGCCCGCGGTGTTCTTGTAATAGGGGTGGGAAGGAAAGCAACAAGGATCTTAGAGCTCCTGAAAAACGAGAAGAAGACATATTGGGTGAAAGCCCGGCTTGGTTTGATAACTGAAACATTCGATATAACGGGTCAGGTGATGGAGGAGAATGAATGCAATGTGACTGAGGCGGAAATAATCGAAGCTATAGAAAGCTTCATCGGGGAAATCGAGCAGATTCCGCCGGCGTATTCTGCGAAGAAATACAAGGGAAAGAAGCTTTACGAACTTGCGAGACGGGGAAAGATAATAAGGCTTCCACCAAGGAAGGTTACGATCTACAGGATTTGGGATATAAAGGTCGAGCTCCCCTTTGTGTCGTTTCGAGCAGAAGTATCACCGGGGACTTACATAAGGTCTCTTTGCATGGACATAGGATACAAGCTTGGGTGCGGTGCAACGGCAGTTGAACTTGTGAGAGAAAAAGTCGGGGAATTTTCCATTGAAGATTCAGTGAATCCATTTGAAGTCCCCGCTTCTGAGATAGAGAAGCACATGGTGCCAATAGAAAAAGTACTGGAGAAGATGCCGGCGCTGATTCTGAACGAAAGCGGCAAAAGAAGAGTGCTTAACGGAGCACACCCATTCTTAGAAGATATAAGAGAAACTATAGGAAAATTCAAAAAAGGGGATAAAATCAGACTCGTGGACGAAAGCGGGAAAATCATCGCTCTGGCCGAAGCCGATAGAAATTCGGGTTTTCTCAAAACCTTGGAGAAGCATGACAGAAACGAAAGGGTTGCAAAACTTTGGAAAGTTCTGGGGGAATGAAGATGAGCTACGCTGTCACGATCGGGATATATGACGGAGTACATACAGGGCATCAGATTATCCTAAAAGAGCTGCAAACTCTATCGAAAAAACATTCCGTTCCTTCCAAAGTTTTTTCCATTCTCTATCCCATGGAATACTATGATCCCGAATTCCCCGGGCTTCTTATAACGCCACAAGAAAGAGCTGCTATCCTGCAGGAATACGTGAATGAAGTCGAATTCCTGGACCTTGTTGAGATATCGCACATAGATGCCGAGAAGTTTTTCTATATTTTGAAAAAACAGGGAATGGTTGCACTCGTTGTGGGAGATGATTTCAGATTTGGAAACAAAGGTGAAGGAGATGTTGAGCTCCTGCGGCAGCTCTGTTCCGAAGAGGGCATCGACTTTGTCGTGGTCAGCGAGATCAGGTGTAAAGATGGTCAGAGAATAAGCAGCAGCAGGATAAGAAAACTGATTATGGAAGGGAAGATCGAAGAAGCTAACGAGCTATTGGGCCACAGTTACACAATTTCGGGAAAGGTATACAGGGACTTGGGATTGGGAAGAAAGCTTGGATTCCCAACCGCCAACATAGATAGAGGTTTTGAGAGACTCGTGGTTCCCAAACTCGGTGTATACTTCTCAAGAGTGCGTATGGAAAATGATATTAAATTCGGTGTTACCAATATAGGTATAAGACCTACAATAGGCGGTGAGGATATCGTAAAATACGAGACGCACATACTGGACTTCGATGGAGATCTTTATGGAAAGAGACTGACCGTGGAGCTTTTGAGTTTCCTAAGAGAGGAGAAGAAATTCAGCACTTTAGAAGAACTCAAAGAAGCGATAAGAAGGGATGTTGAAAGGGTTAGGGAGATGGTTGAGAAATGGACATGAAAAGGATGTTGGAAGCGTTCTGCATCTCAGCTGTTTACATAGCCATTTATTACTTTTTGAAAATATCGAACACCGTGATTCTCGATTCACTCACCACAATTCCCGTGATCTTGAGTCTTCTACTTTTAAAAAAACCGGGGTATCTGGATGGTTTCATCCTGGGCTTTATAGGTGCAGGAGTAGCTGCAGGAATTGATTTGAATCTTCTGAGCTTTTCCGCAATCTTTAGATCTTCCCTGATGGGACTTTCGACAGCCATGCTCGCTTTGAAAAAACCATATGCTCTCTTTCTATCACCACTCCCTTGGGCAATTTTTCAGCTTGTAAGTGGAAAAGGAATATGGCAGTTTGTGGTAAATTATCTCTCGACAGCGGCAATAATTCTCATATTTAAGAAGGAGGGGATTGAAAATGAGTAATATCGTCTTTTCAGGCGCACCTGGAGCCGCGGCTCAACCCGCAGCAGGTACCAGTGGAGGGGGATGGGCAAGTCTTATCTTCATGCTGCTCATCTTTTTCCTGATGTTCTACTTCCTGATAATACTTCCACAGAGGAGAAGAGAAAAAGAGTTCAGAAGAATGATAGAAGCCCTTAGAAGAGGAGATACAGTGGTAACAGCTGGAGGAATAGTCGGAAAGGTCATAGATATAAAGAAGGACACGGTGAAGATAAAGACTGCTAACACCACAGAACTGGAGATAACGAAAAGATCAATCGCCACAGTGTTCAGGCAAAAAGAGGAGAAAAGCGAGGATCAAAAAGAACAGCAGCAATGAAATGAAAGGAGGGATCTATGAGTGAACGCTCAGAGATGGAGACTCCTAATAACTCTCGCCATAATAGCGGCAGCAGTTTCTGGTCTTCTGATACCAAAGGGCGAAAAACTATCAGGAGTTATGAGCGTATTCTCGAACATAAAGCTCGGGCTCGACATAAAAGGAGGAGTTCGGCTCGAGTACAGAATAGATCTTCAGGGAAAAGCTCAAAACTCCACGAGGATCGTGGATGACGTTTACACGGTCTTGAGAGAAAGGCTTGACGCCGCCGGATACACCGAAGCATCCCTTAAAAAAGCCTACAAAGAGAGCGGAGCTTACATAATCGTAGAAATCCCAGCTGCAACGGATACGAGTCAAGCTGAGAGGCTCATCGGTTCCACAGGAATTCTTTACTTCGCCCAGATCTTGGATCAAACGGATTACGACCCTCATACAGACAGAACCCTGATGAACGAAGCAAAACGCTACAGAGCCATCTGGCTTAAAGGAAGGAGTAACATAGAGGGTCAGCCAGCTTGGTACCTCGTGAGAAAAGAAATACTGGGAAGAAAGGACATGGTATTGGAATCGCCGAGTATAAGGAATGTAAGAGTAGTTGCCGATACACGGCAGGGCGGATATAAGGTCACTTTCGAACTCGCCGACAAGGATGACATAAGGAAATTCGAGAAGATAACATCTGCACTCGTAGTTCCGGAAGGCCAAGAAGGAACACTGGAGTCTATGAAAAAGAGGCTCGCAATAGTTTTAGACAACTATGTTCAGTTCGCTGGATATGTGAGAAGCAGAATACCCAACGGAAGGGCGGAAATAACTGGAAGGTTCAGCATAAACGAAGCAAAGAGGCTCGCCGCTATCCTTAGAAGCGGAATTCTTCCAGCAAGGCTCGAGAAAGTCTCCTCCGGATGGGTCGATCCAATGCTTGGAAAAGATATAATAGAAGCCTCAATAAAAGCCGGACTTTGGGGAATCGTGATAGTGATGATCTACATGGTGGCGTACTATGGAGTGATGGGAATAGTAGCAGATCTCGCGCTCCTTTATAACACATTCCTACTGCTCGGAGTTCTCGCCTGGGGCAAGATAATCCTCACCCTTCCTGGTATCGCAGGTATCATCCTGACTATAGGAACAACCGTTGACGGAAATGTCATCATATACGAAAGGATAAAAGAAGAGTTGAGGAGCGGAAAGAGCGCAAGGCCCGCTATAGCTGCCGGATTCTCAAGATCTACTGTGACTCTATTTGACGCCAATCTCACGACCATCATAACGGGTCTTATCCTTTATTACTTCGGAGCCGGAACGGTTAGGGGATTCGCCATAACGCTCATAATCGGTATCATAGGCTCTCTCTTCGTAAACCTCGTATTCAGCAGGATGATGCTCGAGGCAATGGCCCCGGCTATAAAACTCAGAAGAGCCGCGGGAGGTGAAGAATGATGAATCGCGAAATAGATTTCGTAGGAAAGAGAACCATATTTATAACAATTTCCCTGATAATAATCGCACTGTCTGTCATATCCATATACACCAAAGGTTTTAACCTCGGTCTTGAATTCACCGGCGGATCCGAGATAACGATTCTAGTTCACAGTTCCAATGTGAAAGAAGCCGATGTCAGGGAGACCTTGAGAGGAATCGCACCGGAATTCGAAAGGCTGAGAGTCACAAGGGTTAGAAGTGCGACAGACAAACCAAATGAATCGAAATTCTCCGTTATAGTCGGAAAGATCTACACCGCTCAGACTCCAGAAAGTCTGGCAAAGGACATCTATGGTCTTTTAAAAAGCGGGGCAACGAAAGATCAGATAGAGAGAAAGATAGCCGATTCCACTGGTAAAGAAGCCGCGGCTAAAATCACGGAAGAAATCATGAAAATGGACCTGTCAAAGCTCTCTCAAGAAGATGCTGTCGCCAGAATCGCCGGTCTCTTAAGACCCCATCTCGTTTCTAACGAGAAAGACTACATCGTCAGCAAGATTATAGAAGCTTTGAAAGAAAAAGGCTTTGATGCCGAAGTGGTCTCTTTCAGCGAGATTAGCGGAAGCGCTGCAGAGGAGATAAGAAGGGGAACCTTCACAGCCATAATAGTCGCAATCATCGCCATTCTCATTTACATAACCTTTAGATTCAACTTCGTATTCGGACTTGGAGCTATCATAGCGCTTGTGCATGATGTTTTGATAACCCTGGGCTTCTTCTCCTTCTTCGGATACGAAATGAATGTTCCAGCAGTTGCAGCACTTCTCACCTTGATAGGTTATTCTCTCAACGACACGATAGTCGTTTACGACAGGATCAGGGAAAACATGAGGAAGTTCAGAAGGATGGAGATAGGAAGGATCGTGAATACAAGTATAAACCAGGTCATCATGCGCTCTATCAATACCTCCTTGACGACATTCTTCGTCGTTTTCGTCCTTCTACTATTTGCAGGGAAAGCCATCAAATCATTTGCATTCGGTATGACGATTGGAACGATAGTCGGAACCTATTCATCGCTCTACATAGCCGCACCTATAGTGATAAAATGGGTGAAGAGATGGTGATGAGGGCCGCCGACAGGCGGCCTTTCTTATATCTGAGGGGGGTCTTGAATGAAAAAGACGTTGAAAGATTTCGGAATAAAGATAGGAAAATTCGAAAGAGGTCCGCGAAATCTAATAACCGATGTTCCTGGAGTTCTGGTTGGGAACTATACCCTAACAGAAGATTCGGATAGGGGGATTTTCAGAACCGGCATCACCGCCATCCTGCCGCACCCTGGTTCAATCTACAAAGAAAGGGTATTCGCAGCCCATTTCGTTCTTAACGGTTTTGGAAAATCCACGGGACTCGTCCAAATAGCGGAGACGGGAATGCTGGAAACACCTGTTTTAATCACATCCACCCTTAATGTTGGCAAAGTCTGGGACGCTCTTGTCAGGTACACAATAGAAAAAGAAGAAAATGTCATGACCCTCAATCCGGTCGTTATGGAATGCAACGATTCGAGAGTGAATGAAGCGCAAAAGCGTCCCCTGGGCTATGAGCAGGTGAGGGAGGCTCTGGAGGGTGCTTCAGAAGAATTCGAACTCGGATGCGTTGGTGCAGCAACAGGAATGGCAACTTTCGGCTTCAAAAGCGGTCTTGGGAGTTCGTCAAGGGTCGTCGAGAACTTCACCGTGGGAGTTCTGGCTGTTCCGAATTTCGGCAGGAGAGAAGATTTCGCAGAAAGCAACGGTCCGGAAACGACCCCAGGCTCGATAATAATCGTTGTTGCCACTGATGCGCCTTTGATTCCAAACCAACTCAGAAGGATTGCAACCAGAGCAGCCCTCGCGATACCCATGGTCGGTGGGAGATCGACGCAGGGAAGTGGAGATATCGCTTTAGCCTTTAGCAACGCGGTGAAGATACCGAGAAACACAGAGGGACCTCTCTTGAACATCAAATACATTCCGGACGATTCAAAGCTCTTTCAAAAACTTCTGGACGCGACTATAGACGCCGCAAAAGAGAGCATAATAGATTCTTTACTGCTTGGATGCGATGTGGAAGGAAGAGATGGAAAGGAATGGAAAGCTGCGAATACAGATGAAATTCTCAAGAAGCTCCTTTGAACTTCATTTTATAAAGCTTGGAGTCGGCTTCCCTTAAAGCTTTCATGTGGCTCTTTTCTCGAGACAGACTGGATATTCCATATGAGAAGGATACCTCGAATCCAAATTCTTCAGAGAGCTCCCTTAAAGCCTTTCTTATCCTGTTTATAACTCTTTCCGCTTTATCCTCATCCGTATCGGGAAGGACTATGAGAAACTCATCTCCTCCATATCTCACAACCATGTCCATAGATCTTATATGATCGGATATGGTTCTAACAAGCTCCCTCAAAACTTCATCCCCTGTCAAATGACCATAGGTGTCGTTTATCGCTTTCAAATTGTCTACATCTATCATTATGAAACTCGTGGTTCCTCCCCTTCTCCTCAGAAGTTGCTCATGTTTTTCTATCCATTCGTTGAAAAAGTGGCGAGAGTAAGCGCCGGTCAGGGCATCCTTCATCGCAAGTTGATGATATTTCTCCTTTTCCTCATGTATCTTTGAAACCATATCTGACACCCTGAAACCCAAAGCGATCTGATCTCTCAACGTTCTGAAAAATTCTTTCTCCACATCGGTGAAAGAGTCGTAGCCCCTTCTCATGAAAGCCAAAAATCCCCTTGCTTTGCCTTTTACCTTAACCAAAAGGCCGTAGTACGTGAGTGGAACCTCTTCGGATATGCCCAAATTAATCGTCTTGTAACCATCCTTCTCAAAACTGAAAACATCGGCCACATAAACATCTTCTCCTTTATCCACCATGTAAGTGATTATTCCCTTTTCGGATCTATTCAAAATGTAATTTTTCATAACCAAACTTTCTACTCTTCCAAAATCGATCACCACTTTATCGCTGTAGATCGTACCTATATATACCCAGACATCCGGAAGAAGTTTCCTTATGTTGTCGTATATCGCTTTACCGAGTTTGTAAGGCGCGTCTATCTCCTCCCTCAAAAGTATGTCGATCGCATGTCTCAACATGTCTATCTTTCCCAGATACTCTCCCACGATGGCTTTTTCGGGAATTTCCCTAAAGATCGTCAAAACCGCTCTTTTTCCGATATATTCGACCAAAGAAGACTTGACACTCAGATACAGCATTCCAGAACCATTGAGGAAGATCCTCTGGAGCTTCTCCCTTGTGAACACCTCATCAC
>JALWSA010000014.1:0-8989 GCA_026993805.1 Thermotogaceae bacterium
GTCGTTTTAAAGCCCTTTTCTGAAAGATAAGAGATCATCCTGAGCGTATCCCTCGGATCTCCACCAGCCCCAAGCGCCAAGACTATGGGATCCACCAAAACCCTGTCGGGAGATATTCCTTCTTCTTGGAGCATTTCAAGGCCTTTTTCGAAGGCGGCAACCCTGTTCTCAAAGCTCTCGGGAACATCCTCTCCCATGGCGAGCAAAACCACCATACCACCGTACTTGGCGACGAGCTTCATCTTCTGCCGGTCTTCTTCCGAGGCTCTGACCGAGTTCATCAAAGGCCTTCCCGGGTAACTTTTCAGAAGCTTTTCGAGTTTTTCTGGTGTCTGAACATCCAAAGACAAAGGCAGACCGACTTTGTAGGATAGGTTAAGAGTAACTCTTTCCATGAAAGAATCATCGACAAGCTGCTCTATTCCGAAATTGACGTCGAGGGCGTGCGCACCGGCATCTTTCTGTTTGAGCCCATCTTTGACTATGAAGTCTTCGTCTTTTTTCTCTATTGCCTCCCGGAGCTTCTTTCTTCCGGCAGGATTTATGCGCTCACCTATTATCACGAATCTGTCAAAAGTGAGAATTGAAGAAGGAGAGCTTATCGCAAAGACCTTCCTTGGCTCTCTATCCACTGGAGCTCGAATACCAAGCTGCTTCCTCATGAGCCTTATGTGCTCGGGGCCTGTTCCGCAGCATCCTCCTATTATGTTCACGCCGCTCTCCCAGTAAGAATCGATGTGCATGGCAAACTCCTCTGGCGTTGCCGGGTAAAAAGTCTTTCCATCCTTCACTATGGGCATTCCGGCGTTCGGTTCAACGGTAAGGAACTTCCCCGTGTATCTCGAAAGCTCCTGAAAGATGGGAAGGAGCTCTTCGGGTCCGAGAGTGCAGTTTATTCCGATGGCGTCCACATCTAAATCTTCCATCGTCAGGGCAAAGTTCATCGGATCTGTTCCCGTCAAGGTCCTCCCATTCTCATCGAAGGTGAGATGCGCGACCAGGAAAACATCTTTCGACACATCTCTTGCGGCTATAACGGCAGCTTTAAGTTCCAGAATATCCGAGAAGGTCTCAAGAATTAGACCATCTACGCCTTCCTCCACCATTATCTCGATCTGCTTTTTGAAGTTCTCATAGAAGAAATCGAATGTCTTCTCTCCCAAGGGATATGGAAGCTCTCCCGTGGGGCCCACATCTCCGAAAACGAAAACTTTCCCGCCTGAAGCCCTTCTGGCTATCCTGACTCCCTGCCTTACTATCTCCTCAAACCTGCTTTCAAGCCCGAGTTTTGCAAGTTTTGCCGGCGTGGCCCCGAAAGTGTTCGTAATGAGCACGTCAGAGCCCTCTTGCACATAGCTCCTTTGAAGCTCCTCGACTATCTCAGGCCTTTCCACATTCAAAATCTCAGGTGGCATATCTCCAAGATCCACCTTTTTCATGAACTCGGTGCCATAAGCCCCATCGAGAAGGAGCACTCTTTCTTTGAGAACGGATGCGATCCTCTCTCTCGGTCTCACCAATCCATCACCTCTGATACTCGATTTTATAAGAGCAGTTCACAGGTTTGAAGACCGCGATCCTCGCGATCTCAACCTTACCAGCCTTTCCCACATCGAACCCCAGGATGAGGCGGCTTATTCCCCCCATAACGGGGACATCAAAACTCTTCCCGTTCACCACAACCTTTCCATAGCTCATGAATATATCCATCCAGTCTTCGTACTCCTTCCCCACAAGTTGCGTCTTTCCAAAAGCCATACCAACCAGCGGGCGGCTGTAAGAACCTACAAACATCCCGGTTGCGGGAGAGGGAGGCAAAGCAGGAACTCTGAATATCCCGAACTTTCCCGCACCGAGCTCGCTCAAATTTATCGATGCAATTCCATCCAGTCTTGCTTTCACATAGAATACCCTATCCTTTGGAAAACTATTTTTCAGCATCAATCCCCCGCACAGTCCACTACCCGATCCCGCTCCACTGATGTACAAAATCCCTTTTTCCACCCCGTAAAATGCACAGGGAGACTTCTTCAACTCCTTTATCCAAGGTCGCTCGTTAATTCTGTAAAACTCGAAATCTCTCAAGCTGTCTTTCGGATCGAAGAAGTATTCGAACACTCCTTTTGGATCCTCCAAACCTTTCCCTTCCACTATCTCTATGACACTTCCTTCTCCGAATTTTCCCTTTACCCAGATGCCCACTTTTCCATTCTTAAAAGTCTCATGCCAGAATGAAACTGGAGTTCCATCTAAAAGCACATGAAATTCGCTTGGAAGCTTATCCTTTTCAAGCTCTAAATACAGAACCCCACTTCCCGAGCCTTTCGTTACAGTTATATTCACCATACCCGAAAGCATAAGCGTTGCAATGACAAGAACGAGAAAAACCGATGTTTTCTTCACCAGCATCACCCCCACATCTTTTAGTCTGCCGAAGATGGGGGAATGTTCTCATACTTCGACGTGAAGCCATTTCCTCTTCCTAACTCCCAATACACTCAAAAATGCCCCAAAAGCTATCGATGATGCGAAAGCCACGCCAAGGGCGTTCACATCTTCAAAAAATCTCGCCACTAAGACCATAACGGGTATTCTATAAGCCCAGTTGCTCACCAAACCTATATAAAATGTGTCTATGGTTCTACCCCCTCCTACAAGAGTCCCATAGCCTATATTCATGAAGAGCATGAAGAAAAACCCAAAAGACGAAAATCTCAAAAACTGCGAAGCAGCAACGAGAAGATCATTCTCTTTTGCGAAAATCGCGGAAATCTGAGGGGCAAAGACAAAGACGATCCCCGCAAGGATGGCACCCCAAATTGTCGCTATTCTCAATCCTTCCTTGTAAACCTCTATAGCCCTATCCTTATCTCTCTTTCCGAGACTTTGACCCACAAGAGCAGTTATAGCCCCTTCAAGTGCGAAACCTATCATCCAACTTATTTCCAAAACACGCGCGAACACTCCATAAGTGGCCGTGGCGAGAACTCCTATGCTCGAGAATATCTTAACCGTGACAAGTCTTGAGATGTTCCAATTTATGGAATCGAGCAAGGAGGGCCCTCCTAAAACAAAAACTTTTTTCAAAATATCTAAATGGAGTCTTTCGGGTTTTAAAAGCCACACCTTCCACTTTCTTTTAGCCATATAGAAACCGAAGAACATCGCTCCTGTTTCACACAAACCCGAAGCTATAGCTGCCCCCACGACACCCAAATTCATGCCGAACATGAAGACAGGATCCAAAACAATGTTGGCTATGGACCACAGTCCGCTTATGAAAAACAGTGTTCTCGTATCACCGATGGATCTGAAAGTTGTCATCATCGTTCCACCAAGAAATCCAAAAGGAAGGAAAACCGTTCTCCACCTGTAGTAGAGTATCGCATCGAGTGCCGGAACTTTTCCGCCACCCATCCACTTCAAAAAAGGCGGTGCCAAAGGAAAGGTTATGCCGAGAACGAAGAGCCCTGCAATGAATTTGTAAACAACTATCTGCCTTCCTATCCTTTCAAACTCTCTTATGTTTCCCTCGCCCCATCTCCTTGCGAGCATGACCATAGAGGAAACACCAAAGATTTCGTTGAGAATATAATTCATGTTGTAAAAACTCATAGCCAAAGTAACAGAAGCGATGGCCTCTTTTCCAATCCGACCAATCCACATGAGATCTATCACGCTGTAAAGCATGAAAAATATCGAGCTACCCATTGAAGGAATCGCTATTCTGTAGATATTTTTGTAGACTTCTTTTCGCATGAAGGCCCCCTCCCATTTGAAGTGCGGTGATACAATCTTACTCAATGTATGGGGTAGAGTAAAGCGGGGGGATATAGAATGGTAAAAGCGTGCGCGCCCGGAAGGGTAAACATCATTGGAGAACACGTGGACTACAACGACGGTTTCGTCCTGCCGTTCGCCACTGACATGAAAACCTGCGTGAAGGTACGTTTTTCAAGCGCATTTGTTGTGGGATCCGAGCAATTCGGAACGTTGAAACTCGAAAAAGTAGAAAAGACCGGAAAATGGGTGGACTATGTTCTGGGCGTGATCCACTTCATCGAAGAAAGAGCCGGGAATATCCCGCCCATGCATATTGAAATAACCTCGAATCTCCCGATAGGAGCAGGACTTTCGAGTTCTGCGGCACTGGAGGTCGCCACGGCCAAAGCTGTATCAGCTCTTCTGGAAATTGATCTACCTGAAAGAGAGCTTTTGGAAATCGCTCTAAGGGCGGAGAGGGAATTCGTGGGCGTGAATTGCGGAATAATGGACCAGTACACGGCTATCTACGCAAAAAAGAACTTTGCACTCCTTATAGATACCATGAACATATCTCACAGACATGTTCCGTTGATGCTAAAAGACTACTCATTCTCCATCATCGATTCTCGCGTCAAGCATGAGCTTTCCTCTGGTGAATACAACAAAAGGCGAATGGAAACGGAAAAAGCCCTGGAAATTCTGGAAAAGAAGAGTTACAGAGAAGTCTCATTGGAAGATCTCAAATCGATAGAAGATTCAATTCTGAAAAAGAGAGCAGAACATGTGGTTAGAGAAACGCAGAGAACGTTGAAAGCTGCGGAAGCTCTGGAAAGCGGTGATGTGGAAACTCTCGGCAGGCTGCTTTACGAATCCCACGAGAGTCTTTCAAACCTTTACGAAGTATCGTGCGAGGAAGTTGACTTCATCGTTGATTTCCTGAAAAGAGAAGGTGTAGCCGGTGCAAGGATGGTCGGGGGAGGCTTTGGCGGCGGAGTGCTCGTCTTGGATAAAAGGGAAAGAATAGAAGAGACTTTCAAAAAGCTTGAAAGAGAGTATGAGAGAAAATTTTCTCTGAAGCCCAGATTGATAAGGGTGCAAAGCGGGGAAGGGGTTCGGTTGATGGAATTCTAAACTTCGACTTCTATCTCTCTGAGGGCTTTTGCCGCATCTTCAGGAAGCACCGGGTTTATAAAGGCCCACGTTCCTGTCTCAACGCTTGCCATCCATTTCAATTTGTCCTTGCTCCTCTTAGGAGGATTGAACTCTACATGGAAATGGAATAGATGCTCGTACTCACTCCACAACGGGGCTTGGAAGAGCATCATCATGTACGGAAACTCCTCTTGAAAAAGGGCGTCGTATTTCATGGTGACTACTTTCAGGGCTTTCGCGAAATCCTCCTCTTCCTTTTGAGAAAGTTCCAGAAGGGATGCGACGTGTCTTTTGGGATATACGTGGACTTCGTAAGGAAACCTGGCGTAAAACGGAACGACCGCCATGAAGGTATCATTTTCATAGACAACCCTTTCTTTCTCGCTCTCAACAATCTCGCAAATCGGACACCTTCCCCTCTCTTCTTGCCATTTTCTCATCGCAGATATCTTCCTTTCTATCCTCGGCGGAAGGAAGGGAAAAGCGTAAATCTGACCGTGTGGATGCGGGAGTGAGGCTCCGACTTCTTTCCCCCTATTTTCAAAGATGAAGACATACCTGACGAAATCCTCCATGTAAAGTTCCCTCGTCCTGCTTTTCCACATCTTCACGAGCTTTACTATCTGCTTTAAAGGCATCTCTGGAAGACTGCTTTCGTGATCCGAAGTGTAGACGACGACCTCACAGACTCCCAATGCTCTCTCTTTCCTGAAAGGCCCCTTTTCTTTGAAATCAGGTTCAGGAGCATCTCTTCTAAGAGAGGGATACCTATTCTCAAAACTCACCAAGTCGTAATCTTCAACATCTAAAAATTCCGCCCCGCCTGGGCATATAGGGCATGATACCTTGGAAGGTCTCACGGGCCTTGATTGCGTAGCCGTGGAGACTATCACCCATTCACCCGTTATGGGGTTATACCTGAGCTCTTGCATCAATCCCACCCCTCGTAGAAGGAGAAAATCCTTCCATCTTCTTTCGCTACTTTTCTTTCTTTCAAAGCCCTGTAATCCTCACCAAAAAGTTCGTAACTGCCAGAAGAAAGGTCTATTTTCATCCGGATATTTCCCATTCCAGTTCCAAAAGCTTCTATCTCGTAAACCTCACCTTCTTCAAAAATCCCTTTTACTCGAGACCTCCCCCCTCTTAATTTGAGCACCTTCTCGAATGCCTCCCTTGAATGCTTACCCCAAAGCTCGAGATCGTCGCTAACAAAGATCACACCGTTGAGAAGAGCAGCGGAAAAGACCAGAATTTCCCTCTGAGACCGGGAGAGAGAAATCTCCCTCTCTCTCAAAAGCAGGCAATCCGGATCGTTGTTCCAAAGCCTGCCATGGAAGAAGTTTCTCGTCAGGGAATTTCTCAAAGCATTCTTCGCAGATGGGCTACTTTCTCCTTCGCCGCTTTCCCAGAAAGGCGCAACATCTGGTCCCACTCTCATAGCATCGACAAAGCCGGCCGTGGCGATCAGTGGGGCTCCGCATCCGAGCAAGAAAGCCCCTTTTGTCGCTTTTCTTATAACTTCAAGGCCTTTTCTGAAAGCCTGCATCGGAGTAATCGCCTCTTTCCTCCCACCTTCCGCGGCGCCGGCGAACAGAAAATCGAGCTTGAACATTCCAAATCCCATATTTCTCAAATCCTTGAAAAGCCCTCCAAGCCATTCAACCACTTCGTAGTTACTCAGATCGAGAGCGTATATATCCCTTCCCCAATGATTGAAAACGACTTTTGGCCGTCCCGCTTCTTTCACCACCCAGTCTCTGTGCCTCTGGAAAATCTTCGAACTGGCAGATACTATGAAAGGTGATATCCAAATTCCCGGAATAAAACCTTTGTCTCGTATCTTTCTCGCGATCTCATCAAGAGGCGGAAAGCCATCTTTGACATCAAGCCAATCACCGATGTCTCTTTCATATCCATCGTCTATCTGGAAAGTTCCTATGGGAAGAGACTTTGCCATTTCAAGGCTATTCAGCACATCCTGCCATGTGAGGGAATCGAAATACTGATACCAGCTCGACCACCCTAAAGGTGCTCTCCGATTAAAAGACACCGAGTTTTCTTTGGAAACAAGGGATGCGTAAACCTCAAGAAGTGTTTCAACATCATTTCCGTTTAAAAAAACGAACGGTTCTAAAGGAATCCAGCGATCGAAATTGCTGTCAAAGTAATCCAGCCATGCGGTCAAAATACCCCCTGATGAGGTGAAAAAACCGTGAGCTATTTTTGAACTCAAAAAGCCAGCTACCCAATTTCTTCCAGCAACCAGGTAATCGGAAATCCATCCTTCGAGGTCTCCGTCAGGACCCCTTTCGTAAAACTTTCCTTTTCCGCGTTCTGTCCAGCCTTTCCCAAGAGTAACCACTCTAAAAGAGCTCCAAGACTGCCAGCCACCGGCCAGAACTTTTTCTGGTGCCTCTATCCGAAAAACGGGAACTTTATCCACCTTCCCTTTCACAAAGCCCCATACGATCCAACCGCAACAAACCCTTTCCATCCTCCATCTTATTTCAAAACCTTCCCGTGTAATCTCTATAAAACCGTTTTCTTTCAGTGGAAGTCCAAAGATCTCCACTTGATTTCCCTCCTCAGGGGTATTTTAAACCCTCCTCTCCCAAAGGAGTTGTGAAGTCTTCAAAAATCAGCGTCCTACATCGTCAGAAAATAACATTTTTTCCTCGTCTTTTTGCTCGATGAAATCGTCATTCTTTACACAGCCCGTCTTTGCATGTAAAATACCCTGAGCGTGGGGGCGTAGCTCAGCTGGGAGAGCGCTACCTTCGCAAGGTAGAGGCCGTGGGTTCGAATCCCATCGCCTCCACCAGAGCGGGTCAAAACTGCCCGCTCATTATTTTTTCCATAAGCTCCTCATCCATCATGAGACGGGCATGGTTGTATCCCCAAAGTATGTATTTTTTGCCTTTGAGCTTTCCAAGCGCGAGGGCACTCACGACGGGAACCAATCCATCACCGTAGGAGATCTGTCCCTTACCTTTGAACGCCATGTCGGATATCAAAGAGAGATAAAAGAGTCCCGCTGCCGGCGCTATCCAGTCTGGTTTCATGTTCAAGGTCAAATAATCCTGAATTTCAGAAAGGGTCTTGAGTCTTATAAGACCAGCTATGAAAATGTATTCCACGGAGTCGTAATTTTCAAAGGGAGGCAAAAGATCGTTCATCCAGGAAAGTTCTTTCGATCCTATGGAGTTGATGTAGCCGGCGGTATAGCTAAGAGCAAGTGCGAGCCTCATTGTATCTGCAATCTTTTTCGGAACTCCGAATATCTTTTCAAAATTTCCGGGTTGTACATTCAAAGCCTCAGCCAAAGGACTCCCAAAGTGCGGTGTTCCCAGAAAATAAACCTTCTTTACTCTTTTTCTAAAATCCTCATAACGAAGGGCCACTCTCGTGACGAGACCACCTTTGCTGTGAGCGATAATGGTGATGCCATTCAAATCCGCTTTTTTGACGAATTCCGCCAGCCTTTTGCCAGATTGCCACATACTTTCAAAGAACGACGGATACTGGTAAATATAAACACTCGGATCTATCCCAAGCTTTTTGACAGCAGTCAAAACCGCTTTTTCAAAAGATGCCCTGTAGGGATTCTCTTTTCTGTACTCGTATATATCGAGACCGGGGACCAAGAGATATGTTTCACCTGTTCCACGTCTGAGCTCCATGAGGGTGGCCTGGGGCATAGGTAGATCGACCATTTCAACGTTGATAGAAGGGACAGACAATGGAACGGCGAACCCGGGACATTCATAGAAAGCACCGAGAATCAGTTCTAAGCCAAAGTATTCGGTTTTGTAGTACATAACCTCGACCGAAAAAGATATAATCGGGATCAGAATAGCCACGATAAAAATACAAATGTAGAACCTCAAAATAACTCACCCAAGCGTGAGTATAGCATGAAAGGAGTGGGATAGCTTGATCGCTTTCATGACGGATTGGGGACATAGAAGCTATTACGTGGGAGTGGCAAAAGCCGTCATAAAGAGAATAAATCCAAAAGTTGAAATTATAGACCTATGTCACGAGATAGAAGCTTTTAACGCAAGAAACGCAA
>JALWSA010000014.1:8999-23766 GCA_026993805.1 Thermotogaceae bacterium
TGCACATGCTGGAAGGATCGTCCGGTGATTTTCCACAGGGAACAGTCTTTTTGGTCGTGGTGGATTACGGGGTCGGAACGGAGAGGAGGGCTATCGCCCTTGAAACGGATAATGGCCTTTTCTTCGTGGGGCCGGATAATGGAGTATTCACACTCGTTTTGAGAAAAGTCGGGTTGAAAAGAGCCGTTCTCCTTGAAAACGAAAAATACTTTTACAAAAAAGACCCTTCCAGCACCTTTCACGGAAGGGACATATTTGCGCCCGCTGCAGCTTACATCAGCCTTGGAGTGAATTTGAAGGATTTTGGAAGGGAGATCAACGATCTCATAACATTGCCCGTGATGGAAGCGCGTGTCGAAAGTGGAAAGGTTTCTGGGGAAATCGCCTACTTCGATGGGTTCGGAAACCTCGAAACGAACATTCCGGGAAAACTCTTGTCCGAAACTGGGAAAAAATTGGGAGATACTCTAACAGTGGTCATAGATGGCAAAGAGTACAAAGCAAAGTTCGTTAGAGCCTTTGGAGAAGTGGAAAAAGGGGGGCTTCTTATTCACGAAGATAGCTCGGGCTACATAGAGATAGCTGTCAACATGGGAAGTGCGAGGGAATTTCTGAAGGCAGAGCAAGGAAAGGAGATAGAGATATGGTGAGACTGCTCGCAGCAGCTCTTCTTATTCCGACTCTTGTGTTTTCCATCTATCCTTTCATAAATCATCCGCCCATCTTTCTCTATCAAAACGACTCCGTTTACCTGAGCACTTCTTTTTCAAGCCCCACATGGCTCAAAATAACTCTTTATAAGCAAGGCGAGGTAATAACCCTTATAGACGGCACATCTTCAAGACATAAGGTTTTGATCCCGTTTGAAGGGAGACTAGAATACACGATCACAACGGAAAGCGCTTCCTGGAGTGGCTTTCTAACTGTTCCAAGCTCGGATTTGAAAGAGTTTTCAATACTCGTTTACGGCGACACAAGAAACGACCACGCAGGAATTCAAAAGAAAATAGTGAGGTTTGGCAAAAACACCGACTTTCTGATTCACCTTGGTGATATTGCCTTCACGGGTATGAGCGATGATGAATGGATATATTTCTTCGATGCAATGAACGAGTTTGGAAAAGTCATATTCACAGTGAGGGGAAACCACGAGATTCCCGGCCTCAGGTATTCCATGTACCTGTACCCGAATCAATACACCTTCAGAATAGGAGACTTCAGGTTCATTGTTTTAGACTCGTTCGATCTTGTGAACACCTTAAAAGTCAAGCTTCGCGACTTCGTACAAAAATACGGCTCAGAAAAAACTTCCAAGATTCTGTTGATCCATGTTCCTGTATTTACATGCGGAAAGTACAGAAACGATCCACAGAGGCTGCTCTTCGAAGATCTGCATCCACTCATTAGGGATCTCGGAATAAAACTCGTTCTGTCATCCCATGATCACAACTACCAAAGGATAGAAAGGGATGGGGTAACTTATCTTGTCTTCGGCGGTGGAGGCGCGCCGCTTTACAGGGTTGAAAAGAATTGCAAAGGCCTGATAAAAAGCTTTGAGGGACATTCTTTCTCGATTTTCCATTTCTCAAAAAAGGATTTAGAAGTTGATGTCTATGACATAGAGGGTGGCGTCATCGACCATTTCTGGATCCATTTTTAAGCGCGAATCTGACGCTCGTGATGTTCCCGATTATTATCACCATGTAGTATGTGAAAAATCTCCATATTATGAGAGCCGCAGCTATCGCAGCTTTACTGGCAACCGATGAGAAAACCAGGTAAAACACTCCCTCCACTCCGCCGCTTGCCCCCGGTGTTGGAGTGAAATAAACGATCATGTTGATCGCAACTTGAAGCCCCAGTATTTTCAGCAAGGGTAGAGACTCCGATGTCACGGCTTCCATGGAAAGATAGGAAGTAACGAGTATAAAAAAGATCATAATCGTGGTGAGGAGTATGTTTAGAAAAAAGAAAGTCTTAGAACTCCTCCAAAAAGATGAAAGAATCCTTTTGTAACCTTCGACTTTTTCGTCAATGGACCTCAAAAGCTCTTGCTTCTCTTTCCTTAAAAGTAACCTCATGGGTGTTGCTATGAGAGGTGAGCGGAGTATGGCTTTTATGAAGCGGCTGTTGAGAATGAGAAGCAGGAAAAAGATGTACATGGAGAGTGTAAAAACCACACCCAGGATCATGATGTCGCCTATTATCTTTATCCGCTTGATAACGTCGTAATAAAGGATTATGGAGATGCCTCCCCACAAAACCGTTACGGAGAACGATGTTAGGAACTTCAATCCGACTATCATGCTCGATTCTTCAACCGATAAACCACATTTCGTCAAATGCCATATCTGAAAAGGCTGGCCTCCAGCGGAAAAGGGGGTAAGAGCAGAAACGAAAAAACCGAATATGGAATTCTCAAAAGCCCTGGAAAAGTTCAAGCCCATTCCAGAAGATTTCGAGAGCAAAAGGGTTCTCAAAGAATCCACCAATATAATGCCCATGGAGGTTATAAAAACCAAGATCACGTAAACCGGTCTTGCGGAAAGTATCTCGTCCAAAACCTGAGAACTTCCCGCGAGAAAGGATATGAAAAGAGCGGAACTCGCGCCTACAACGATTGCGATTAAAAGGCGCCCAAGCCACCGGGCGCCCTTTTTCTTGGTATTGTTTTTCATGCTCCTATATCTTTCATCGTCACCTCCAACTTTTCCGCAATGTGTCTGAGCTCATCGAGCTGTGCACCCATTTCAACGATGAAGTCAGCGATGTTGTTTATCACACCGTTGACGTTTTCCATATCAGAAGAAATGCTTGAAATCTGCTTCGATATATCTTGAACATTTGCTGCCATCTCTTCAGCTGTGGCGCTCTGCTCTTCAGCCACAGCGGCCAAGTCTTCGGACCTCCTCGTGGCTCCTTCAACCTTCTCCTGAATCATGGAAAGGGCTTCTTCAACGCTCTTCATACCTTCCAGCAGCTCCTGAACAGATGCTGCCAACCCTTTACTGTACTCCACGGTGTCCTTGGAATTTGCCGTTATCTCACCGAGTTTGTTTCCTATCTCCTCAGTGAATTTCCTCGTTTCAACGGCAAGCTTCCTTATCTCATCTGCAACAACCGCAAATCCCTTACCCGCTTCTCCAGCTCTGGCCGCTTCTATAGCAGCATTGAGCGCCAGCAGGTTGGTTTGCTCCGTTATCCCCGTAATCATTTCCAGAATCTCGCTTATCGCACTAACAGACTTTTCAAGCTGATTTGTCTTCTCGTTCATCATCCTGGTTTGCTCGTTCACTTCATCTACTTTTCTTACCATCTGATCGAGCGTTTCCATACCTCTGCTCGAGGATTCCAAAATATCGTTCATGTTATTGGAGAGTTCCGTTGCGGCATCGGCAACGCTTACCGATGCGTTCGCAACTTCCTGAACGTTAGCATCTACTTCTTTGAGAATATCAGAGGCATTCCCGAGCTTTCCGGTTATCTCGTCTGTGTAGTGTTTGACATCCTCCGAGGTATCACCCATGCCCTGAACAGCGGATGCAATTTCGTCAGCGGCAGTGCTGAGATTCTGAACCTGCTGCCCGACCGACTCTATAACTCCCTTCAATCTATCCATGAAAGCGTTGAGCTTTTCGGACATGGCTCCTATCTCATCCTTGGTTATAACCGGCAAACGGTAAGAGAGGTCCACCGTACCGGTCGAAAGGCTCTCTATAGCAGAGAGAAGCTTCTTAACGGGACCGTAAACCGTTTTGTTGAAATAGAAGGCAAAGAGAATCACGATTCCAATACCGATTATCAAGAAGACAAGCTGAAGGTTCTTCATGAACGCCACCTTTTTATCTGCATGCTTCTGGAACATACCAACAGCTTTGTTCATCTCAGACAGAAGCTTTACATTGTTATCCAAGATATATTTCAAAGCATTTTCATCTTCTCCTTTGGTATCCAATATTTTCAACAAAGATTCCTTGAAAGGCTTCCATAGGGACATAACCGTCGTCAACTGATCGTAAACATCCTTGAATCCCGCTTTAGGCAAAGTTGTTTGCTTTTCGGGGTCATCGGGGTTGTTGATATCCAAAGGTGCCTTTCCCCCATCTCTCAAGGCGTAGAGAGTGACTTCGAACACTTTCATTGTCTTTGGAAGAACATCTATGTATTCATGATGGCCCGTGCAGATGGCCAATGCTTCTTTCGACATCTTCTGAGTCAGCATTCTCTGACGCCCAGCCAAATTCACCACAAGAGCATCCGCTTTCTGAGAGTTGGTGATCCACAAAGTGCTTATATAGATCACCGCTATGAATATTCCCATAATCACTATGGGCATGAGGAGTTTCCATTGCAGGTTCCTCATGCTAACCCCCCTTTCGCTAACTTTTGGTGAAAATTATTTTACCATCAGGAGCCAAGCTACAGAATGACTTCTGCTAAACTTTCTACGACATATCTCACATCATCTTCAGAAATACTTGTGAAAAAGGGGAGAGCAACCGTTCTCTTAGACACTCTCTCGGTAATGGGAAGCTCACCTTCAGAATAGTCCATGTCCCTGAAGAAAGGCTGAAGATGTACGGGCTGGAAATAATTCCGCGCTTGAATGCCTTTCTCTTCCAACGCTTTTATAACCCTCTCACTGTCGAGCCCTTCATCCAAAAGAACGACATAAACGAACCAACCCATTTTCGTTGTGTAATCTTCGACTATCGGTGGTCTGACACCTTTCACATCTTTCAAAAGCTCCGTATAGAGTCGAGCAACCCTATCCCTCATATCCAAGATTCTGTCTATTTTCTTCATCTGAGAATATCCCAGAGCCGCGCTCATTTCGTCCATCCGGTAGTTGTATCCGAGCCTTACGTGCAAAAGCCAGTCATTTCCCTTTCCCCTTCCCTGATTTCTCATGCTCTTCGAGAGTTCGTAGATCTTCTCGTCGTTTGTTACAATTACTCCTCCTTCACCCGTCGTTATCTGTTTGTTAGGATAGAAAGCGAACGCTCCAGCGACGCCAAAATTACCCGCCTTCTTTCCTTTATATTCAGACCCCAAAGCTTCACAAGAATCCTCAATTATCGTTATATTTCTTTCGCGGAGCAGTGGAATTATCCTGTCCCAATCGAGAGGCTGTCCGAAGATGTCCACACCCATGAAATACTTCACTTTATTGATATCTACCTTCTCGCCGCTGAGACTGTATTTACCCTTCTCTATCCTTATGAGCAGATCCTCCAAAGCCTCAGGAGAAACATTGAAAGTCCTTTCGTCGATATCAACGAATATCGGGGTTATACCTTCGTAGAGGAAAACGTTCACGGAGGCAACGAATGTAAAGGAAGGTACAATCGCGTATTCCCCTTTGCGTGGCTTCAGAGACTTCAATATCAAATGAAGAGCCGCCGTCCCGCTACTGACCGCAACGGCATAATCAACACCGGTGTACTCCGCTATTGCTCTTTCGAACCTTCCTATATAAGGTCCCATGCTGAGATAACTGCTCCGAAGGACGTTTAAAACTTCCTCAACATCGTCCTCCTCCAGGAAAGGCCTGGACAAGGGGACTTTGAAGCTCATCTTCCTGTCTCCTTTCCCGCAGCTAAACTGAAGTGCTCCAATATCTTGTTCAGATACGCCTTCATCACCGGGTTTGACTTAAGCTTCTCTTCGGCTTTTCTTATATTTTGAGAGACCACAGAAGGCGACCTGTTGAAAGCCCTACCTATATTCCTCAGACTCATCTTAAGGTACTTCCTCGCAAAAAGCATTCCTATCTGACGGGCCATCAAAACGTTCGCTCTCCTGGACTTACTCCTTATCATGGAAGGAGATGTGTCAAAAACACCGGATAAGACGCTTATGAGCTTTTCCGAAGGATCTATACTCGCCCTCTTCTTGAGAAATCCGGATACCAAATCGAGCGCCTCAACTATTCCAACCTTCTTGTTCTCTATTTCCTGATAGGCTATCAGCTTTATAATCGCACCCCTAAGTTCCCTCAAAGAACCGTCTATGTTCTCCGCCAAGAAATCTAAAAGCTCCTCGTCAAGCCCTCCTCCTTCTCTCTCAGCTATCTTTCTCGCGATGATCTTTCGGGTTTCAACATCGGGAAGCCTCATCTCTATGACTATTCCCATTTTGAATCTGGATATGAGCCTGTCCTGAAAATCCTTGAGTTCACTCGGTGCCCTATCAGAGCAGAAGACAAGCTGCTTTTTCTTATCCATAAGGGCGTTGAAGGTGTTGAATAGCTCGAACTGTACTCCGTTTTTACCCATGAGAAATTGCACATCATCCATGATGAAAACATCGACATTCCTGTACTTCATCCTGAAATCTTCCATCTTTCCCGACTTGAGCGCCTTTATC
Organism: Thermotogaceae bacterium; assembly: GCA_026993805.1. Taxonomy (GTDB): domain Bacteria; phylum Thermotogota; class Thermotogae; order Thermotogales; family Thermotogaceae; genus JALWSA01. The sequence continues at coordinate 15,369 of JALWSA010000014.1, forward strand.
ATCTCGTTCATAAAACCCTCGCTGCTCGTATAGATGATCTTCAAGTCCGGCCTCGTTGCTCCCACCCTGTTGCCTATCGCTTGAGCCAAATGGGTTTTGCCGACTCCAACGCCGCCGTAGATGAATATGGGGGAGAACCTGCTCGGCTCAAGGCTCACCTTGTAAGCGAACTTGTAAGCCATTTCGTTCCCTTTTCCAACGACGAAATTCTCGAAGGTGTAGTCTGGATTGAACCCCGGAACCCTGATGATTTTTGGGGAAGGTTCAGCAACGGGAACGATATCTGTCGAAACACTTTCTTTATATACGATCTCATACTCAAAACCTTCACCGAGAACCTCTTTAACGGCTTTTTTTATTACCTTCCCATACTTCTCCTCTAACCAATCCTTGATGAAGAGATTGGAAACGCTAAAAACGACTCTGCCCTCAGATATTTCGAGGACATCAAAGGAAGAGAACCATTTTCTCCAAGACTTCGCATCAACCTTCTCCTCTATCGCTTTAATCAGCATCTCATTCATCATGATAGGTCGTCTCCTGGAGGACTCCTCCGGTGGGGTCCTGAAAGATTTTACTACCAAGCCAGGCCAAGGAGATGTTAAAGGATGGTATCAGGTCGATAAAGTGTTAGATCCTCTTGAAATCATCTTCGATTCTCACGATATCATCTTCACCTAAGTACTCCCCAACCTGTACCTCGATAACCTCGAGTGGGAACATTCCAGGGTTCTCAAGCCGGTGAACCTCTCCAACGGGTATGTAAACGTGATCTCCGGGTCTCATGAGAATCGTCTTATCACCAAGAGTAACCTTAGCGGTCCCCTTCACCACGGTCCAATGCTCGGACCTGTGATAATGAAGCTGGAGCGACAAGCGCTTTTTTGGATAAACGGTGATTCTCTTAACCTTGAAGCCCGGTTTCTCTTCCAGCACCGTGTAGCTTCCCCAGGGTCTGTAAGCGGTTTTGTGCACTTCGTGCTTTTCATCACCATTTTCCTTAACTTTTTTGTAAAAGTCCTCCAATTCGAAGACACCATCTTTGGAAGCGATAAAAGTAAGGTCTTCCAAATCAAGAATCACAAGATCCCGTATTCCCGATAGGATGGTATGGCGCTCAGTGAAAACACTTACATTTTCAGAAGCCCTCATTTCCAACCTACCGGGAGATGCCAGGAGAGAAAGGTCGTTCAAAGAAGAGAAAACTTCAATTCTATCGAGATGACATTTCTTCAAGGCCTTAACGTCTTCATTCACCTTTCCAAAATGTATGCCGGAAAAGGGGAGAAATCCTTTCCTCAATAATTCGCTCGCCTTCGCAAAGTTTTCTGGAACGTCGAGCGCGTCCTTTTCGGGATTCCAGTGCAGAACTCGTGGTTTCGGAAGACGCGAATTATAAAAGAAAGCACCGCATCCTTCTTCCAAGCGTTTTTTAAGAGCACTGGAAGCATCCTTGCTGTACATAACCAAAAACGGTTTGAATACGAGAGCGTCTCCTTCTATTTCTCTCTCTTCGAACTTTATCAATTCCTCGGGTAGGGATATTCCCAGTCTTTCCATATCCTCAAGGGCCAAAAACTTGTTCTCTTCATCCACGAGTACAGCGTAGATATCTCCCACTTCCAAAGCCAGTGAGAGCGTTCTGAAGAACAGAGTTCCTCCTTCAAATCTGTAAAACTGGATAGGCAGGAGTTTTCTTCCAAGTGGCCACCACTCTTTGTATCCACCACGAGCGTCTATTATCACCTTCAACTTTGGACCCTCCCTTATCCAAAATAAAGCGGGGGCAAAAGCCCCCGCCAGAATCTCATAAAAGCCATTATTTACCTTCTATTATCACATGCACCGCGTACGTGGCGGGGACTTCGACCGCTATTCTGACTTTAACACCGTCATCATATACCTTCTTCTCGAGTATTTTATACTCCACTTCTTTCTGTTTTCTACCCCAGTCTACATAATAGGCTTTAACATCGAAATCTTTGCATCCCTTCAAAACCGCCTCTACTCCGCCTGCCCAGATATCGTACGGCGTTCTGTTCGTTACGAGAACATGATAGAGCTTGCTGGAACTCTCGAGAAGTTCCATATCGAAGCTGAATGGCACAACGAGCCTGTAGGAAGTCTGTCCACCTTTTACGCTAACCAGCATGTAATCGAATATTCCCATTGCGCCTGCCGGAACGTGGAGCGAGTAATGGTAACCGGAGGCTTCTCCTCCGAATTCAACCCTGGGATCGGATGTCACATAATTGTACGGCTTGACATGAAGGTTCACTTGGTAGCCCCCACTCACGGGAACGTAAACCGGCGCGCCGCCTCCTCCCAGGGTTATGAAAAGCGTATCTTCTTTCTTCGTTATGTAGGTGAGATGTTCATGGCCTGCGATGTAAGCATCGACACCGTTTTCAACTAAGAGTTTTACGAATTCGTCCCTGTTTTCTTTGTTATCGAATGACTTCGTGTGCTCGAATTCAAAATTGGGTGTGAGGGCAGAGAAAGCAGGAACATGCCCAAACACGATCTTCTTAACAGCGGGTTTCGCGAGCACCTCTTTCAGCCAATCCACCATGGCCTTTTCATGCTCACCATCGTTAACGTTGAAAACTCCGTACTTTCCGGGTGCGTATCCTTTTGGCCAGTTCGTTGTTATGAATATGAGATGAGTCTTGCCGTAGTAGAAATCAAAGTAGAGCTTCTTTCCAAAGAATTCCCGGTAAAGATCGATGTGGCCAGATGAAAGCTCGTGGTTTCCGGGTATGAATATAAACGGAACATCCGGAGCGTACTTATCCATTATGGAGATGAAATCTTGGAGCTGCTTTCTGGCTTCTTCTTCACTGTCCCCATATCCTATTATCATGTCGCCCGTGACCACAACGAAATCCGGATGGATTATCCCTATTTCGAAGGCTATCCTTGAAAGGAGATCTTTCGGTATCGGGTTCGTGGGCGCGACTGGTCTGCTGTCACCAAAGACCACAAAGGTGAAGTCTTCTTTTCCAGTCTTTTGAGCCCAGCTCTCCACATCGTCGCTCTTCAAAACATATGCAAGGGACAGAACCGCGATGATAACAACCAACAAAACAAAAAGCTTTCTCATGAAAACCACCCTCCCTCCATATAGTTGTGATTACCATTTTATATGATACTCCTATTTCTTCCCTGTCACTTTTCTAACACCCTCTCTTATCTTTTCCAGATCTTTCTGACTCACAACCAATACCCCCTTCTCACTCTCAACAACAACTACATCGCTCACCCCGACAACAACCACCGGTTTTTTAGCTATAACATAGACATTTTCTCCATCCACGATCACCGGTTCAACCTCTCCTTTATATCCAAGTTCTTTTAAGGAATTCCAGTTCCCAACATCGGACCATTCAAAACTCGCTTCCACCACGAACACGTTTTTTGACTTCTCCATGAGAGCGTAATCTATACTGATGCCTTCGATCTTTTCATAAGCGCAGACTATATCCTCGCCACATTCCAAAAAAGGCTGGACGATCTCCGGCGCCCACCTTTTCATGTCTTCCATGAAACCTTCCTTCGTCCACATGAACATTCCGCTGTTCCAATAAAAATTGCCGCTTTCGAGATACCTCTCGGCAACCTCATAGCTCGGTTTTTCTCTGAACATCTTTACTTTGAAAATTTGTTCCGATACTCTTTCACCTCTTTCTATATAGCCGTAACCCGTCTCAGGTCTTGTAGGAACTATTCCAAAGGTCACGAGAGCTTTTGGGTTTTTGCTTACGAACTCGTACGCCTTTTCAACGCTCCTCCAAAACTTCCCGGAGTCCGGTATGTAATGGTCAGCTGGTGATATGAACATGACGCCGTCTTCTTCCATACTAAGGGCGGCCAAAACGCAGGCGGGTGCGGTGTTCCTCTTTTTTGGCTCCGTTAGAATGTTCTTTCTTGGAAGCTCTGGAAGCTCCTTTGCAACCATATCAGCGTATATCTCTGCCGTAACCACATGAATCTTTTCTGTGGAAAGTCTTTCGTTGAATCTCTCGAAAGTCAACCTGAGAAGGCTCTTTCCATTGAAGAATTTCAAAAACTGTTTCGGTACCTCGGGCGTCGAGAGGGGCCAAAACCTCTCCCCACTCCCTCCCGCGAGTATGAACACTTCTATATCCATCCCATCACCCCCGCAACCTTTTAGTTTACCAGCAAAAGTTAAAAAGAGAGTAGAATATCACAAAAGGAGGGATAACATGAGGATAAAAGATATCATTCCATATGCCCTCGGAAAAAAACCCGCCCACCTTTTAATAAAAAACGCCAGGATAGTAAACGTCTTCACAGGCGATGTGGAGAAAGCCAACATAGCCATTTTCAGAAAGAGAATAGCGGGTATCGGGGACTACACCGAAGGAGAAGAGGTTCTTGACCTTGAGGGACGGTATGTTGTTCCAGGACTCATAGACGCTCATCTTCACATAGAGAGCTCCATGCTTTCCCCAAGACAGTTCGCCAAAGCCGTACTTCTTCACGGAACGACAACGGTGATAGCAGATCCTCACGAGATTGGAAACGTTCTGGGACTCGATGGGATTGAATACATGATAGAAGCCACAGAAGGAATACCTTTAAATGTATATATAGCCATACCATCGGCTGTTCCGGCGTCGAAGTTCGAAACATCCGGTGCAAGGATAGGACCGGAAGATATCATCAACTTCGTGGAGAAGTACCCTAAAAGGATCATAGCTCTCGGTGAAGTCATGGACTTCCCATCCGTTCTAAATGTAGACTACGAGACGATAACAAAAATAGAAGTTCTTCGGCACAAATACAAGAAAATCGACGGTCACGCGCCGGGTCTCTCTGGAAAAGAGTTAAACGCGTACATAAGCGCCTTCATAAGATCGGACCATGAATCGACAAAACCGGAAGAAGCATTGGAAAAGGTTAAAAGGGGAATGCAAGTCTTCATAAGGGAAGGAACGACGGCAAAAGACCTTGAAAACATAATAGGTGTCGTCAACGAAAGGAACCATTTCTTCTTCTCTTTCTGCACAGACGACAAGGACGCTTTTGACATACTGGAAGAAGGCCACATAGATCACAACATAAGGCTTGCCATAAAACACGGAATAGATCCGATAGTTGCAATAAGAATGGCAACGATCAACACGGCACGGTATTTCAATTTGAGGAGCATGGGAGCAGTGGCTCCGGGATACAAAGCAGACCTTGTCGTGGTGGAAGATTTGGAGCGCTTCGATATAAAGATGGTGATAAAAGACGCAAAAATCGTTGTAAAAGGTGGAAAATTCGTGGGAACACTCAAAGGCAAGATCTCGGACATCCCGGAGAAAGTCGGCACCATAAAGCTTCCCGATGTTTCTCTAAAAGACATTGCGGTTAAAGACAAAGGGAAAAAGATAAGGGTTATAAAGCTCTTCGAAAAGAGCTTGATAACGGATGAGCTTATAGTGGACCCCAAAGTGGAAGGTGAAATGGTCGTGGCCGATCCAAGCAGGGATATACTGAAAATAGCCGTTTTCGACAGGCATAAAGGAGAGAATTTCTCGATCGGATTTGTGAACGGTTTTGGATTGAAAAGAGGCGCGATTTCTGCGAGCATAGGCCACGACTCTCACAACGTCTTCTCCATCGGAACCAACGATGAAGATATACTCTTTGCAGCGAACGAAATAAAGAAGATGAACGGAGGAATCATCCTGGTCGATGGTGGAAAGGTAATAGAAAAGATTCCGCTGCCCGTGGCTGGACTAATGTCAAACGAAGACCTCGAAATAGTGGCACATAGGATAAAATCCTTCGATACAAAATTAGAAGAATATGGTACAAACAAGGAGATGCTGATGGCGGTCTTTTTCATACAACTCGCCGTGATACCAAAACTGAAAATAACAGACAGGGGGCTCGTTGATGTACAAAAACAAACTTTTGTGGATATCTTTGCTGATTGAGATCTCGCTTTTAATCGTACTTCTTCATACATCACTGATAGCTATTGTTATAAAAAGCGATCAGGCGTACGAATGGGCGAAAGAGAATTCGAAATTTCCGTTCACATTCGTGGTTATAGGTGATACTCGGCCCATTGGTCCCGGAATGGAACTTCCTGTGGAACTTCTCCAAAGGATGTTTCATGAAATAGCCTTAATAAAGCCAGACTTCGTGGTAAACGTGGGTGACATCGTCTTTGGATACCGGGAGAGCTACGAGCAAGTAAGAGATGCTCTCCAGAAACTTTTGGACATCTACGAGCAGGAATGCGGCGATATACCCCTCCTGGCAGTTCCCGGAAATCACGATGTGCAAGCCGGTTCCCAAGCTTTTAAAGCCTTCACTGAAGTTTTTGGTAAAAAGCTGTATTATCACTTCATCTACGGCGGCATCCATTTCATCGCGATCAACACGAATTTTCCAAACGCAAAAGCGATGATGAAGTACGGACTCTTCAACATAAACGACGGTCAACATGATCTTCCAATGCTCGACTGGCTCGATGAAATCCTAAAAACTGAAGAAGCTTCAAAGACCATCATCATGTCCCACGTTCCCCTTCTTAGCTCGGAGAGAATGAAAAAACTTTTGAAGAGCTCACGCGCTTCCCTCTACATAGCCGGGCACTGGCACGTTGCGCGCAAAACAAAATTGGAAGATACAGAGGTGCTGGTGGTGGGCGGTGGTGGGGCACCTTTAGATGGTGATCTGGAAGCTTCAATAGAGAGAGGGCTTGGAGTGTTCTCATACGCTGTCGTCAAGGTGGGAAAGCAAATAGAGAGCTTTTTCATGGTCCCATTTTCCATTGAAGTCAGCACACGAAAAAACGGTGACACAATGGAGATATTCGTCACCAATAGATCGAGCAAACCCTTGACACTAAGAGGTATTAAGGTCAAGATACCTTGGAAGAATTTCGAAATATCAGGAACGCGCCTGCTCTTTAAAGCTCTCTTCATTCCTTTCCCTTCACCGATAAAAGTAAAACGATTGGATGATAAAATCGTTAGCTTTGAATTGGCTTCCCCGGCAGACAGCGTTCTTGTGATAAAGGTGAGAAAGAAATGAACGAAAAAGTGCTCAAATTTCTATCACAAACCCTTCCGTTTGTTAGAAAACCAGCGAGATACACGGGTGGAGAGTACGGAAGTGTGGTGAAAGACCCAAAAAGCGTTTCTCTCCGCATTGCTCTGGTTTTTCCCGATGTCTACGAGATAGGCATGTCAAATCTTGGTCTTGAAATAATATACAGAATCCTGAACGATCTTGACTTCGTATGGGCCGAAAGAGCCTACCTTCCATGGAAAGACATGATAGAGAAGATGAAGGAGAAAGATATCCCGCTTTTTACGCTCGAATCAAAGACCCCGTTGAAAGAGATAGATGCGATAGGAATATCCCTCGAATACGAGCTCTCCTACACGAATGTGATCGAAATCCTGCGCCTTAGCAAAATACCCGTAAGAAGCGCTGAGCGATCCGAAAAAGACCCGATAGTCATAGCTGGCGGGCCGCTCACCGCCAACCCCGAACCAATAGCACCTGCATTCGATGCGATATTCATCGGAGATGGTGAAGAAGCTTCGATAGAGATAGCAAAAGTTTTGCTCGAGACTAAAGGAATGGAAAGGACCGAAAGGCTGAAAGCACTCGCCGAAATAGAAGGAATGTACATCCCCATCTTTTACAAACAGGTTGGAAGAAAAATCGTTCCCGCAAGTTCCGTCGCCAAATTGCCCGTAAGAAAGCGGCTTTTGAAAGATCTTGACGAGTTTCCGCCACCGACTCAGAAAGTAATACCCCATGTTGAGAGCGTGCACGACAGAGCGGTTGTTGAAGTGATGAGGGGATGCACAAGGGGTTGTCGGTTCTGCCACGCAGGGATGGTATACAGACCCGTCAGGGAAAGGGACCCCGAAAAGCTCGTTAAATGGTCCGCGGAGCTTCTGGATAATACCGGATATGAAGAGCTCTCGCTCCTTTCTCTCTCCACCATGGACTACACATCGATAGCATGGCTCGTCGAGAGGCTCTTACCCGTAATTCGGGAAAGGGGCGTTTCTCTCTCAATACCTTCAACTCGGGTGGATGCTTTCGGGGTAGAGATAGCGAAGAAGATCGCCGGAATCAGGAGAACGGGACTCACATTTGCTCCAGAAGCCGGCACTCAGCGCTTAAGGGACGTTATAAACAAGAACATAACGGAAGAAGAGATAATGAAGGCTGCTGCCTCTGCAAGAGATGCTGGATGGACGAGGATAAAACTCTACTTCATGATGGGACTTCCCACGGAAACCGAGGAAGATCTCCTGGGAATAGTGGAGCTCATAAAGAAGATAAAATCGCTCGGATTCAAAAACATAAGGGCTTCCGTCGCCGTTTTCGTTCCGAAACCGCACACTCCTTT
>JALWSA010000015.1 GCA_026993805.1 Thermotogaceae bacterium
CCCTAACACTCAACGAACTCGTAACTGGATACGATTCAGAAAACAAGGAATATTACGCCATGAGCAATCTCAGCGTGAAGGTTCTCGACATCTCTGATGGGAGGGTCGTGGCCGTTAAAACCATCTCCGAAAAATCGTATGGTAAAACGAGAGCTGATGCCAAACAAAACCTCTTTCTATCCATTAGCTCAAGCTTCTCATTGATAATTAGAAACTTCTTCAAGATCAAAGCCAGCGTCGCAAGGATAAGAGGAGATACAGTGTATCTGAGAGATGTGGATATAGATATCCTCAGAGTTGGGATGATTTTCAAAATAACTGGAGGACTTGGAAGAGAAGGATACGTGAAAATAGTTGGCGAAGAAAATGGCTTAGCGGTGGCCAAGGTATTATATGGGTATGTAAGAAGAGGCGCAGAAGCAATCGAATATCCCATGCTTGGTGTTGGTGGAGCAATGATGCTGGATGTATACAACCTCGACATAGCCGGATACCTGAAAGGAACTACCTTTGGCGTGTCGGTGATAAGCTGGCCCTTCCAAGCACCGCTGTATGTGGATTTCTCTTATCTCGTGGGATCCGTTTTAAACTACACCATCTTCACACTTGATCTCGGTGGAAGATTCGATTTTCTCCATCTTGGACACATATTCCTTGGAGGCAAAGCAGGATTCACGATGTTCGGGGTCTATGACACGAAAAATGAAGACGTTCTATTCTCAACATTCGGAGCTTGCGCAGGTGCTGACATAAGATATGAATTCAATCCAAGCATGGGAATTTACGCCAAGTATGACTACAGAGTTTATTTAGGAGCCAATGGAAGTGAGTTCAATCTGGGATTGTATTTCGGTTTCTAAAAACCCTTCGTAAATTATAAGGGGAGCACAGCCGCGCTCCCCTCATTTTTTTACACCCAGAAATAAGTCTTCTTTTCCCACTCGCTGATCCTAACCGAATACTCTCTCCATTCCTTTTCTTTAGCCTCAACGAACTTCTCGAATATGTGAGGACCCAAAACTTCTTTTACAAGTTTGCTTTCTTTCATAATCTCGAGTGCCTCCCTGAGATCCCCAGGAAGCGACTCTATACCATGTTCTTTTCTTTTGTCTTCGCTCATAGAGTATATGTTTTCATCTATCGGCGGTGGAGGCTCTATGCCATTTTCAACTCCATCAAGTCCCGCCGCAAGCATGACCGCAAATGCCAGGTAAACATTGGCGGAAGGATCTGGTGCTCTGTACTCTATTCTCGTCGCCCTTCCCCTTGCCTTGGGTATTCTTATCAGTGCACTCCTGTTTCCAACGGACCAGGCGACATTCACCGGAGCCTCGTACCCCGGAACGAGTCTCTTGTAAGAATTCACAGTGGGATTGGTCACAGCCGTTATCTCCTTTGCATGTTTTATGAGACCTCCTACAAAATTTCTCAAAACCGTGGAAAGGCCCAGACTATCACTTGGATCGTAAAAAGCATTCTCATCGCCTTTGAAAAGGCTGAGATGTGTGTGCATACCAGATCCGTTCACACCGTAGAAAGGTTTTGGCATAAAAGTTGCGTAAAGGCCATGGAAAATCGCCATAGTCTTCACGACGAGTTTGACGGTTTGTGCATTGTCCGCGGTCCTGACTATCTCGTCGTATCTAAAATCTATCTCGTGTTGAGAAGGCGCCACTTCGTGGTGTGAAGCTTCTATGTATATTCCCATCTCGTTTAGCGCCACAGCTACATCTCTTCTCACCCTCTCTGCAACACTCAAAGGAAGGAGATCGAAATAGCTTCCAGAGTCCAAAAACTCAAAGACCGGCTTTCCGTCCTTCATCGGCACCATAAAAAACTCCATCTCCGGCCCTGCATAAGCAGTAAAACCCATCTTCTTGGCTTTCTCTGCCACGAGCTTAAGCCTGTAACGCGGATCACCTTCGAAGGGTTTGCCATCGGGGGTGTAAACATCACAGATTATCCTCGCACTCTTTACACCGTCTCTAGTCCACGGAAGTATCGCGAATGTGTCTATATCTGGAATCAGATACATGTCCGATTCCTCTATTCTCACAAAACCCTCGACAGAAGATCCATCGAACAGCATGCCGTTCTCAACGACTTCACCTATCTCCTTCGCAGGTATTTCTACGTTCTTAACCGTACCGTCGATATCACTGAACTGCAGCCTTATAAATGAGACCCCTTCTCTCTTTATGATCTCAGCAAGCTCCTCCTTCGTCATGCCGTCCCCTCCCTTCAAAGGTATTCTTGAAGGATTGTACTACGCACACCCATATACGAAAACCTCAAAATTCACCACTTTGACGCTCGCACCGGCTTGTGGTATCATTCATCATCGGCTTGAAACGATCCTCTACCAAGGAGGGAAGCGAGATGGCCAAGAGATGTGAGATATGCGGCAAAGGTCCAAGGGCTGGAAACAACGTGAGCCATTCGAACAAGAAGACTTCAAGATGGTTCAAACCCAACATTCAGAAGGTAAGGGTCATCCTGCCCGACGGAACTGTGAAAAGGATGAACGTCTGTACCGAATGTCTGAGATCCGGTAAAGTTAAAAGGTACACGAGAGCGGTAGTGAAGTCGGAGGTGGATTGACGCGGGGCTAAAATCCCCGCGTTTTTATGATATACCATTTTAGAATCCCTACCTGGTACAAGTTCACCTTGCTGACATTATACGTCCTCATCGGAACCGCCGCTCTTGGCGAGAATTTCTTGTTACTTGCCCTGTGGATAAAGCTCCTCGTTCTAACAATCCTTGCGGTGTTTGGCCTCTGGATATTCTTGATTTGGAAAAAAGAGCTCGTTCTTGACATTGAAAATGGAGTGATAAAGTTTGGAAACAAAGACATTAAAGTTGAAGACATCGTAGATTTCAAAATCGGCGTGTTTAGAACTGTATTTTACACAAAAAGCGGTGTTGTTAAATTCTGCTACCCTATTGAAGATCCGGATGTACTTGGAAGGTATCTAAGAGGTGAGAGAAATGAAATTATCTGACAAGCTTCGGGGGCATGGATTCTTCCCGTTCGTCCAGGACTTCAAGAACATGATAGGAAGAGACATCGAAACCGTATTAAAGGTTGTGAGCAAAAGACTCCAAGAATCAAAGGATCAGAAGAAATTCCTTCTCTTGACCCTGTCAGATAAAACAGGATCTGTAAGGGCGGTAGATTGGTATAACGCTGAAACCAACGATTCCAAAATAAAGGTGGGAGATGTTTTAAAGCTAAAGGGAAGAGTTGTCTATTTCGAGGACAGAATACAAATAAACATTCACAAAGAACCCGAATCTGTCAGAATCCTAAATCCAGGGGAATTCTCATCCGATAGGTTCATCGGAACATCAGAAGTACACCCAGATCAGCTCTTTTCAGAAACGCTTAAACTAATAGATCAAGTAAAAGACGAAGATCTGAAAAACCTAACAAGAACAATCTTCCTCTCCCTTGAAAAAGAGATAAAACTCTCGCCTGCGGGTTTGAAGGTACACCACGCTTACATAGGCGGGCTTTTGGAACACAGCCTGACCGTTGCGAACATCGCAGCCAGAGTTTCCAAAGTATATGGCCTGAGAACCGATTTAATGATAGCTGGAGCTTTACTGCACGACATTGGAAAGATAAGAGAGTACAAGATTGGTCCGAGCGGTATAGAAATAACGACGGAAGGCGAGCTGAAGGGACATATAATAATAGGAATAGAAATAGTGAGAGATTTTGCGAGGAAACTAAAAATCCCACCGGAAAAGATCGTGGAACTTGAGCACATTATAGCCTCACACCATGGTGAAATGGAGCTCGGCTCACCGGTTCTTCCAAAAACCCCGGAGGCTATGGCGATACACTTTATAGAAAACATGGACTCAAAACTCGCGAGACTTAGAGAGATCAGGAAAAAGTCTGACGAAAATCAAGAGTGGAGCGAATTCGATCGAAACTTAGGCAGAAGAATTTTTCTCAGGGGAAAAAACGAGCAGGCTTGAACAAAACGTCCTCTTAACTCTTCGACCATCGTGAAAAAACAAAGTTGAGGTGTTGAAGGGCAGTCAAACCTGTATTAAAATACCCACGCGGAGCCGAGGTGGCGGAATTGGCAGACGCGCCTGACTCAGGATCAGGTGGGTATTGCACCCGTGCGGGTTCAAGTCCCGCCCTCGGCACCACAACGGCCGGCACCGGCGCCGGCTTTTGTTTTTGGAGGGGACCATGAAGCTTTTTGGTGTGACCATCACGGAAATGCCAAGAAACGAACTCAAGGAGACATTGGTTCACAGAATCGATCAAGGAAAAAAGACCTTCGTGGTCACCGCGAACGCCTTGATCATGCTCAAGGTTGCCGAAGATCCTACATACAAAGAGGCTGTGCTCAAGGCCGACTACATAATCCCAGACGGATTCGGAGTTCAGCTTGTGCACAAGCTCAAAAAGCGAAACGGTTTTCAGCGCTATCCTGGAATAGAGCTGGCAACCGATCTTCTAAAAGAAGGAAAAAAGAGAAACTGGAGCTTCTATCTCCTGGGTGCAAGGCCGGAAGTCGTTGAAAAGCTTGCCGAAATGCTAAAAGAAAAGGGGATAAACATCGCCGGATATCACCATGGCTATTTCAAAGGTGATGGTCCCGTAAATGAGATTTTGAAGCTTTCTCCTGACGTCGTGTTTGTCGCCATGGGAGCACCAAAACAAGAGCTGTGGATCGCCAAAAACATCGACAGGTTTGAAAGAGGCCTTTTCATAGGTCTCGGTGGAACTTTCGACGTTCTCAGCGGATTCAAAAAGAGAGCTCCAAAATGGATGATAAAGATGGGTCTTGAATGGCTTTACAGATTCTTCCAGTCACCCTCTGAGAGATGGAACGTACCTTTCAGAATCGCACGTTTTCTCCTCAAAGCCCTCATCTACACCCGAAGGGAAGTGTAGAACATGAAGGGCATAAAAGAAACCGTTTATGTCATAGGCCACAAAAGGCCTGATACTGACAGCATCTCCGCCGCAATAGCCTACTCCTATCTCAAGGAAAAACTCGATCCAACCAGAGAATACATTCCCGCAAGAACCGGACCTGTAAATCCAGAAACCGCTTTCGTTCTATCCACCTTCGGCGTTGAAAAACCCATGCTAATAGAGCACGTCCACATACAGGTAAAAGACGCCATGACGAAGGAAGTAGTGGTGGCCAGAGACACGGATACGATATACGAAGTTGGAAATCTGATGCTTGAAAAAGGAATTAGAACTTTGCCGATAGTCGACGAGGATGGAGAATTCATCGGACTGGTAACGGAAAGAAAGATAGCGAGGAGTTTTCTAAAAGAATTCAGAAATTTCACACTGGAAGAGTTTCCACCAAAGGTGAAAGACATTCTCAGAACGATGGATGGGAAACTTCTTTCAGGAGACCCTGATATGTCTGTAAAGGGCCGTCCGATGATAGGAGCGATGTCCGCAGAGTACGTTAGAAAGCTCCTGAGAAAAGGCGATGTGCTGATAACAGGAAACAGAGAAGACATACAAAAGATAGGAATAGAAATTGGCGTGAGCTGTCTGATAGTAACTGGAGGGATAAGCCCGAGCGAAGAGATCGTAAACCTCGCCCGTGAAAAAAATGTTCCTTTGGTTCTCACTATCCACAACACCTATGTAGCAGGGAGACTCTTAAGACTCAGCTCTCCCGTTCTCATGGTTACATCGAAGTCGGCTCTTACCGTCTCCCCAGAAGTGCTTCTCAAAGACTTCGAACCCGATCTTATGGAAGACAGAGACGGTGTTGCAGTTGTAATAGATAAAAACGGAAAAGTAGTTGGAATAATCACACGGCACGACCTGATAAATCCGAGTAAAAAGAAAGTCATCCTCGTAGATCACTCCGAGAAAGCCCTGAGCGTGGATGGAATTGAAGAAGCTGAAATACTCGAGATAATAGATCATCACAGGCTTGGCGGAATTGAAACGGGTCATCCGCTCACGGTACATGTAAAACCTTTGGGAAGCACTTGCACGATAATCTGGCAGCTCTTCAAATCTTCCGGGATCGAGATACCAAAAGAGATCGCGGGCATAATGATGGGTGCTATACTCTCTGACACGCTTATTCTGAAATCACCTACAACGACAGAGATCGATAGAAAAGCTCTCAATGACTTATCCTCCATGCTCAAAATAAATCCCACGAAATTCGGAATAGATATGTTCCGGGCAAAGTACGATCCAAAAAATCTCTCAATAAGCGAACTCATCACGATGGACCTGAAAGAGCTTCACTTCACCCGCGGAAAAGTTGCCATTGCACAGCTCGAGTTAATACAGCCAAAGCTGCTACTGGAAAGAAAAGGAGACATCTTGTCAGAGATGGAAAAGATCTCTCAGGAGCGTGGCTATATACTTTACATTTTCATGCTCACAGATGTAATGGAAAGCTCATCCACACTTCTTGTAGCAGGCAACAAGCGGATCGCAGAAAAAGCCTTCAAAAAAAAGGTGGAAAATGGTGAAATATTCCTTGAAGGTGTCGTTTCAAGAAAGAAACAGGTGATACCCAGAATATACGAGGTGATGTAAATGAGTGAAGAAAAATTTGAACATTACTACACTCAGGAGCCTACATCCAAGTTGAAGGTTCGCCAGCTCAGTCTAAAACTCAAAAATGGGCACGAATACAGGTTCAAATCTGCAAGCGGAGTCTACGCCTTCAGAAAGATAGACAAAGCTACAAAAATTCTGATAGAACACCTGATGGTTCATGGAAAAAAGGTCCTCGACCTTGGATGCGGTTACGGAATAATAGGCATAACCCTGAAAAAAGAATATCCCGATATGGAAGTCTACATGAGCGATATAAACAAGCGTGCGGTGGAATTCGCGAAAATAAATGCCAAAGATAACAATGTGGAAGTTGAAATACGACAGGGAGACTGCTACGAGCCATGGCAGGGAATGAAATTCGACATGATCGTGATAAACCCGCCGATAGCCGCAGGAAAAGAGGTCTGGATGAAAATGATAGAGCAGGCAAAAGAGCACTTAAATCAAGGTGGCTCTCTTCAAGTAGTCGCTTTTCACAACAAGGGTGGAAAAAGAATCAAGGAATTCATGAATCAGGTATTTGGAAATGTAGAAGACATATGGAAAGAAGGAGGGATCAGGATATACAGATCCGTCTTGAAGGAGTGAACCACAAGGTCAATGGAAAGATCCTGTTAAAAGACATAAACATAACGGTGGACTCATCCAAAGTCTATCTCCTCCTCGGAAGGAACGGAGCTGGTAAAACCACGCTTCTTAAAATTCTTGCAGGGCTCGTGATTCCTACTTCTGGAAAGATTTTCATAGACGAGAAAGAAGTAACTGATACACTTTCGCTGAAAAAGCTCTGCGGCTACATATTCCAGAATCCACAGACTCAGATAATAGGGAGTACTGTGGAAGAGGATGTAGCATTCGGCTTGGAAAACCTGGGAATAAGTAGACAAGAGATGTTAAAAATCGTAGAAGAAACTCTAAAAGAAGTCGAGCTTCTCCATTTAAGATGCGCTGACCCCATAACCCTTTCCGGCGGGCAAATGCAAAGGCTCGCAATCGCTTCTGTTGTGGCTTTGTGGCCTTCTTTCCTACTTTTAGATGAACCCTTATCTATGTTAGATGAACCTTCAAAAAAAGAAGTACTCGCCCTTTTGAAGAACATGAAAGGAAAACGCGGGCTCATAATAGCAACCCACGACACTCAGTACTACGATTTTGCGGACGAAGTCATATACCTGAAAGAAGGCAAGGCATATCAGATGAATATCAAGGAGTTTTTCTCTTCAGAGCACGAAGATGTATTCATTCCTTCCTGGGCTCTAAAG
Source organism: Thermotogaceae bacterium (assembly GCA_026993805.1). Lineage (GTDB taxonomy): Bacteria > Thermotogota > Thermotogae > Thermotogales > Thermotogaceae > JALWSA01. The sequence continues at coordinate 7,849 of JALWSA010000015.1, forward strand.
TCTTGAGCTTTTTCAAATAAGATTCATTCGTCAGGAATACCGAAACAGGCGTTATGGACACATACCCCTCCTGTACCGCTTTATAATCTGCATCCGGATCTTCGTCATCTTCTATCACATTTCCCAGCATCCAGTAATAGGTCCTGCCGAAGGGATCAACCCTTGCCTCAAAGTAATCCTCCCATCTTCTTTTGCTCTGCCTCGTGAAACGCCAACCTTTTATCCTTTCATATGGAATCGCGGGCACATTTATATTCAAAGCAGTATAAGGAGGTATGGACGAAAAATCAAAGCTTTTTAAAAACTCGAGCATGAACTCAGCCGCGGACTCGTAAAGCGGATTCTGATAATCCGCACTTGAAACGGCAAGAGAAGGGTATCCGCTCATGGCACCCTCCAAAGCCCCGGAAACAGTCCCGGAATAGATCACATCCGTTCCAAGGTTAGGACCTTTGTTTATACCGCTTATTATCACATCGGGCTCCCTGAAGAGAACATCGACTCCCAGCTTTACGCAATCAGCAGGCGTTCCCGTAATGGAATAAACCTTTGCATGCTCACATATTTTGAGCTCTTTCACCCATATGGGAACATGTATGGTTATGGCATGCCCCACCGCGCTCCTTTCAGACTCCGGAGCCACTATTACCACTTCATGTTCCCTAGAAAGATATTTGGCCAAAGTGAGAAGTCCCTCAGAGGTGACTCCATCATCGTTGGTGAGAAGTATCCTCACTCTTTCACCTCACACAAGGCTCCAGTATTTCCTGTATGTCTTGGGAAGGGATAAAAGATAACGCTCTAAAGCCTCAACATCTAAATCTGCGATGGCGATTCCCCTACCATTTGGTTCGGTAAGCTTTACGATATAACCATCCAAATTTCTCGTTAAAACAGCAGGAGCAGATACAAATGCTATCCCTTCGTGCCTCTCTCCCAGAATCTTTCCAACCATAACGGAATTTATCCCAAAAAGCCCTATGCTTTGAGACCTTGCCCAAATCCCAAGCTTTGCCTTCCAAGGATCAAAACTTCCAAAACTCTCGCTCGTAAAGATGAGCTTTATTCCCATCTCCTGCAGCTTTCTGGTAGTCCTATAATCCATCAAAAGCTCTGGATATACGAAGGCAGCACCATTGCCGTCGATTTCAAAAAGTGCCGGAGATCTAACCGTGAACTCGACACATTCGCCCTCTCTATATATGTAAAGAGTCTCCCCCTCACCGTAGTAGAGCGTCCCACCGATAACAACACCATCGGTCATGCCACCAAATATCTTCAACACGCGTTTATAAGCCTCATCAAAAAGGCTGCGGTACCTTTGTACCAGTAAAAGACCCTTGGAGGTTAAAAGCCTCTTTCGGGAAAACGGGATCAAACCGAAGAAAAGATTTACCGTAAATCTCGGAAACACGATTATCTTTGGAAGATATCTGGTGAATTCTTTTAAACGCATCTTCAGAAAATAAATCGCTTCCTCAACGGACTCTATGGGTTTGTACTCCAGCTGATATGACATTACACGAAAAGACTGGGGTTTCTTCAAAACCACCTTGAAATCTATCTTTCTCAGGGAAGATATCATCTTTTCCAGAGCTCTTTCGACGAATCCCCTCGCTATCCCTTTCATAAATCTACCTCCAGTACCAGCGGGGAGTTCCCCTCAGACAGAACTCCATTATTCTTATCGGTTTTTTCAAGAGGAGCATAAATACCATAATGTAGTCTACCAGCAACATCGATTATCTCGAAGACCACAAGTCCACTTTCTTGCGAGTGAACCCATCCTCTGTATTTCGATGTCAAAAGCCCTCCCATACCTGTAACTTTCTCATAGGCTATCACAAAGCTCGCTCCCTTGGAGGCTGCGTAATGGTACAGTTCGGGATACAGGGCATCGTTTCCGGTAACAACCAAAAAGCGCTTGGGACTATCGAAGAGTAAAAAGTCTTGGGAGGTCATACTCTCCCCATCTTTAGAAAACACGGCTACTTCCTTCTCATCACCTATCACGGTAACGTCGGATCTCATCATCGGTTCTTCGCGCCAAGATATGGAAAGCTCCACATCTTCAAACTCCAAAAGACCTATCTGGGGACCCACATAAACCCTCAGGATGTTTCACCTCTGATAGACTCCAGTATATGTCTCACTTCATTAGCGTTATCAAGGACAACATCAACCACGTTCTTATCATAGATTTTTCCCGCAAATTGCCTGAGCTCCTCGAATGCTTCTGAGTAACTCTTCTTCTTTCTATATATCCTCTCAGCAGTCATAGCCTCGAGAGAATTCGCAACTGCTATGATCTTCGATTCCATAGGTATCTCATAACAACGCAATCCGTCAGGGTATCCACTTCCATCACATTTTTCATGATGATGTCTGATCCAAAGTGCTATATCGCGGAACTTCGGTATCTGAATGAGTATGTTATATCCAAGGACGGGATGTTTACGAATGACATCACGTTCTTCTTCAGTCAAGGGCCCTTCTTTGAACAAAATCTCATCTGGTACCAAAAGCTTTCCAATATCATGTAGAGCTCCTGCCATTCTTATCCTCCTAAAATTCATCTCCATTTTCTTAGCAACGAACTCAGATAGCTCCGCAACTGCTATGCTGTGATTATGGGAATAAGGAACCTTGCTATCTATCAATTTTGACACCACCAACACCAGAGAATCCCCCGTTTCAACGATATCTCTAACAGCATTCTTCCTCTCTGAGTAAGCATCCACAACCATTTTAACCGTCTCAAATATCTCCATATCAACATCCGCACCTTCTTTAAACGAAAAAACGAGCGCATATATCCCATCTCCGAGCGAAGCAGATATCGTCGTGCGAAGGCTTCCACCTGTATGAACCAATTTTAGATCTGGTATGGGTATGGGTACCGTCTCAATCGTCGCTCCCTCACACCTTAAAGGATAAACACAACGCCATTTTCCACCCTCGAGTCTCGCCACGACAAACCCCTGAACAAAACCCAGGCTCCCGGATATCACCTTTCCAAGAGTTATCATGAAGTCCGTATCATTGGCCCCAAAAGTCGTATAAGCTGTTATCTTTAAAATCTCACCGAATATCTTCTCCCTCAACGCGCTGGTCTTAGCCCATTTAGAAGTTCGTTTCACATATTCCGTAGCCCTTCTTTCCTTGGTCAAAATGGCCTCTCGAAGTTGAGACGCTATCCTTCTATTCATCAAACCAACAAAACTTGCAGCAAGCCAAAAGACAACGACTATTAAACCAATACTGATCAAATAAGCTTCATGCATACTGAAGCATTTCTTGAGAACCTTCGTGTAATCCACATAAGAAACAGCTATTCTACCTCCTATCAATTCTCTGAAAACCGTCCTATCCCTGGAATCGTAATCCTTGAAGAAATCATCCAATTTCACATTGGAATCCACCACTCTCAAAGGATTTTCAACGATTATAACTGGAACATCTGCGTTAAAAGGATCTGAAACGTTCGAAAGGCGAGAGTCCACGATCTCAAAGTCCTTCTGCTCCACCTCGTTCTTGGATGCCTCATAAGCCTTTGCAAAAGCGGTCAAAAGTCCATACGAGACGGTAATGAAAGCCAAACCCATCATGGCGTATATGATGAAACCCGTGTACCTGTATCCTTCTATGGCAGGAGTCTCTCTCCTGAGTTTGAGAAAGTCCATGATCAAATGCACCCACGTCAGCCCTATCATAACTATGACAAAGGGTAGATAGAGAATGTGCCCACCCACCTTAACCACAATGAAAGAAAGAAAGCCTAAAGAAAGTATCCCCGCTTTTAAACCTTTTTTATCCTCATTGATATATCCCAAAACACTGAACATGATGGGCGCATCTACAACCGTTAGAGCCAGATCGTAGCGTATTCCGACAAATAGCCACACGAACCCGACGAGTGGCAGCCACCATCTCTTCTTCCTGAGATAATAATCCGAAGCCGCGAGACTAACCAATAGAGAAGAGAAAAATATCTTACTCAACCATTCGTCAAAAATGGATAAAACCCCAACCAAGGAAACCAACGAAAGCAAATATGTTTCCAAAAGTATAGTCAATCTTGGCTCCACCAAACCTCTTTTGACCATAACAATATAGTTATTAAACTTCCTAAGAAAAGTGGTTAATATAAATACAACGATCAACACGTAAAGTGTTATATAAAGCGGAGACTCATATCGGGTATTCCAAATCATTGTCTCAATGAGATCAGATAACGTTGAGAGAATCTTCCCGATATCTTTCTTAGTGAGAAAGAGGTTGAACCCAAGGGATGGTGCATGGCATCCACAGGACTGAGTACATTCCTCGAATATAGGATCCCTATACGCTTGCAAAAAACCTCGCAAAGAATCGTTTTGGATAAAGGATGTGGGAAGGATCAGACCTTTCAACAAAAGCTTTTCCTGAATACTTTTGGATAAAAGCCTACTAACAATCACTTCACCTGAGCGAGTCTTGTAATAAGCATCGACCCATATTACCGACGGAAGATAGGGAAGGGAGAAAACCTCCCTCAACGTTCTGGGAACGTAATCATCTGGGAACATGTAAAGAAAGTAACTTGGAAGAACCGCATCCAATCCATGTTCGATTGAATACTTGAAAATCTTCAAAGGATCCTTTGTTATAAAAGGAAGAAGCTTCCCATCTTGGTGAAGTCTTCTCAAACTTTCGAAAACTTTCTTCGTAGTTTCTGGAAAGACAACAGAGGTCAAATCCTCCGGCGTCTTTCTAACACTGGCTTGGATAAAGCTGAAAAACGCGTAGTAATCCATTGGAAAAACAAATCTATCATCGTTTTCGCGGTCGAAGTAAAGCATTACAAATCCAAAGGCCCTCTCCCTCTTCCAAGATCCCTCTATCTTGAAAGGCGAGAAAATGACATCATACGTTTCCAAACTTCCGGACACTTTAAACACTCTCTCACCGAGTGCACCCTCCAAGACCTCGTTCAAACTTCCAGGAAGAAGGCTCCCTATTTTCACTCCAAACGCCACAACTCCCATGAAAAAAGCAAGAAAAACTACCGTTAAAACCTTTTTCATACAGATCCCCTTTCACACCTTCCTCTTCTTCAAATCTCCTATCGCTTCAACGATTTTGAGAAACACTCTCTCGTAATCTACCCCGGGCAGATTTATAACAAACGTGTTTTTTCTCAAACCAGCGACGATCCTCGCAAACATTCCTGACAACGCTGAACTCACGGTTTCATGGAAGATGAAGAATTCAAGTCCGGGAATCTTTCTATCTATGACCATCTCAGTTGCTTCAGGCGTTATGTCATCCTCCTCTATTCCCGTACCTCCAATCGTGAAAATCACATCGTAATCCTGACTCGAAAGTGCATAAAGCCTCTCTGACAGATCGTTTAACCTTTTCTTAACCCTCTCCACAAACTCTATTTTCATCCCCTTCTCCGACGCTTGCTTCATTAACTTTGTAACATCCACCTCTTTATTACCTACGATGAGGATAACTCCTTTCATACTTACCCCTCCTTGAGAGAAGCTGTTTTCAAGATAAGTTCAACGAGATCCTCAAAACTTATTCCAGCCGCCGCAGCGGATGCTGGAAGATCACTCGTCTCCGTCATACCTGGTATCGAATTGAGTTCCAAAAAGTAAAATTCCCCGTTTCTGAGAATACCATCCACCCTTCCAAACGACCTACACCCAAGGTGTTCATATGCCCTGAGCGCCATTTCTTCTATTTTTCTCTTCAAATCTTCTTCCAGAGGAGCTGGGAGGATGAACTCTGTCATCCCTGGTGTGTATTTGGCTTCGTAATCATAAAATTCTTTCTTGGGTTTCAATTCCAAAATGGGAAGAACGACCGGCCTTCCATCGAGCTCCACTATGGAAACCGTGAGCTCCCTCCCTTCCACATACTCCATCAACACCATTTCACCGTATCGCTCAACCTCCACTTTTGAGAATTCAAAAAGCTCTTCCTCATTGTGGCAGACATGAGCACCAATACTCGAACCTTCTCTCCTGGGTTTTAAGAAACATGGAAAACCAAAAGGGCTTTCCTTCACGGGTTCCCTTATCACAGTAAACTTTGGAAGTGTTACCTTGCCCCTCAACACCTCATAAGCCCTGAGCTTGTCAAAACACAGTGCGCTCGCTTGAACCCCAGATCCCGTGTAAGGAACTTTGAGATATTCCAAAACACCCTGTATAGTTCCGTCTTCTCCATAATTTCCATGTAGCATTACAACCACAGCATCAACATCCTTTAGTCTCCAAACATACTTTAGAAAATCCTCTCTGACATCCCATCTGACAACCTCATATCCCTTCCTCTCAAGAGCCTCTGCTACCCTGCTACCGCTCTTGAGCGATATCTCCCGCTCGCGCGATATGCCTCCATAAAGAACTGCCACCTTTTTCATGCCAGTATCACCTCTTCCAGATCTCTTGCAAAATCATCTTCCTTTTCAAGGAGCTCTTTCCAATCCAAATTCACAGGGTCTACGTCAAAAGATCTTATCAAGACGACACTGAACTCATCCAACACCTTTTTCGCATAAGAAATGGACCTTATCTCAGCCGAATGCGCCAGTATCTCATCCGCACAGCTTGGAGGATATTTCTCCACATCCCTGAAGTTGTAGAAAATCACGTCGCCATCTTTGACGAAAGAAACCGGAATCTGAGAGAGATACGAACTTGCAAGATACTTCCCCTTATAAGGAGGAAAAAGCCCAGGAAACGCTACACCAGCCATTGCGACTTCCCTTAGAGTAGTCCCTATTAAAGAGACCTCAATCTCTTCCACGTCAAAAACCTCTGCTTTCATCTGCGAGGAGATATCCAATCCTTCAAGGATATCCTCAACCTCTTGCCAATCTCTTGTATGATCCTTTTCTGAAAGAAGTGTGCAGTATCTTATTGCTTTATATTTCCAACCTTTTCGATTCACCCTCGTCCAAATTCTGTCGAATGCGAGAAGCTCTTCCTCAAACCTTTCTAAAAAGCACTTAAGCCTTTCCAATGCTTTTTCTCGACCAAAACGCTTTAAAACCGCCGCATAAACACACGAAATCCCCGTGCATACCACGGAGTCCAGTTGTCCCAGTCTCTCAATCACATTCAAAAAAGGGACCGATGCAAGCCCTTGAAACCCAAACCCTCCAACGAATATCCTCATTCCAGGCTTTCGATGACCTCCTCGAGCCTCTTCCTCGACTCCTCAATAAGCTTTCTGCCTTCCTCATAAAGCCTTTTGCTTTCCTCAAGGAGCTTCACTGCTTCCTCCAAACTCACATCACCGCTCTCAAGTTTTTCAGCAATCTCCTCGAGCCTTTTAACGATCTCCTCAAACCTCATCGACTCTCACCCTCACCTTCCCGTCTTTAAGGATGACCTCCAATTCATCACCTTTACGCAGCTCGCCTTTGCTTCTGACAACACTTCCTTCTTTCAAAAGAATCGCAAAACCCCTTTCCAAGGTTCTAAGCGGTGAGACTTTGGAAACCACATCCACTAAAGAATCCAATTTACGGGCTTTGGATTCTAAAAGCGACGAAAATCCCCTAAAAATCCTTGAAATAAGGTTCTCAAAAATCGGGATTTTATCTGCCATTGGCAATGATGAAACCTTCATGATTATATCCAAAAGTCCCTTGAGCTTTTCTTTCTTCACTGTCAAAAGTCTCTCGTAAGATAAGCTCACACTCTCAAAAGCATCTCTTAGTTCCTCCCACGCCTGATCTAACATGGGTTTGGCTAAAAGCGCGATTCTGTCCATAGCATCCTCGAGCCTTGAAAAATACTCCTGATGTTTCTGGGCTATTATCTCAGCAGCAGCAGTTGGAGTATGAGCATCCACATCGGCGAGCTTATCCAAAATAACGCTATCTATTGCATGACCTATTCCGGTTACAAGCGGAAAAGGAAGATCCATAACCGCCCTTAAAACCCTTTCGTCGTTGAAAACCCAAAGATCATCACTGGAACCTCCACCCCTGGCTATTATCAAAACATCCAACTCCTCTTCCTTAGCCATTTTGACGGCTTCGGATATCTGGAGCGGAGCATCTTCTCCCTGAACCTGAACACCAAAAATCCTCGGAATAACCAGGGGGGCTTTCTCCCTAAAAGTCTTAAGAATATCCCTTAAAGCTGCTGATTCTAAAGAAGTTATTATCCCCACATTTATCGGAAGCGGCGGGATTGGTTTCTTCGGACGATCGAAAACACCCTCTGCCTTGAGTTTTAAAAAAAGCCTCGAAAAATCAGCAGCATACTTTCCAAAACTTCCAACGCGCCTCATATAGGAAACATAAAAGTTGTATGTTCCCCTCTTCTTATAAACTCTTACGCTTCCTCCAACTCTCACGACCTCTCCATTTGCGAGATCTACCCCGCCACCTCCAAAATAAACACAAGATATCCTGGCCTCATCATCCACAAGGCCAAAATACAAGTGATTCCCTCTGATCTTAACATCAACAACCTCTCCCACAACTTCTATATTCGTGAGATAGGGGTCTTCATTTATATAAGAAGCGATGAGTTCGGTTAGCTGAGAGACGGTGTAAGCCTCTCCCTCAAGCATCACTTCCCCTGCCTCTCGGCAGCCCTGACCACATGTTCCATGAGAAGCGACGTGGTTACTCTACCGACACCCCCGGGAACGGGCGTCACCATTGCCTTTTCCTCAACAGCTGGATCAACATCTCCGACCAACTCATTATCCACCACATTTATCCCCACATCTATGACAATCGTTCCTTCCCTCACCATATCCGGTTTCAAGAATTTCGCTCTTCCAACTGCAACGACCACGATATCCGAAGCCAGCGTTATCTCCTTTATATTCTGCGTCTTGGAATGACACACCGTTACTGTAGCGTCCCTTCCTTTCTTCAACAGCATGATCTCCACGGGCTTTCCAACTGTAACACTTCTTCCTATCACAGTAACCCTCTTTCCTCGAAGCTCCACGGTCTTTTCCAAAATCTTTATAGCCGCTTCCGCCGTACAAGGCGGGAAGAATTCCTTCTCGTAGATGAGCATTCCCAAGTTATAGGGCGTTCTACCCTCAACATCCTTTTCTGGGGGAATCTTTAGCGTAAGTTCAAACTCGTCCACATCTTTTGGAAGCGGGTGGGTAAGGAATATCCCGTGAACAGTATCATCACTGGCCAATGTCGATATCACTTTCGTCAACTCTGACATGTTCGTACCTTCCATTACATCGAAGTCTATCCCCAACTTCTTAGCTTTCTTAGCCTGGGAGTTCAGGTAGGTTACTGTAGAGGGATCAGGCCTGCTCGTTATAGCCACGAGTTTCGGTTGAAAGCCCAGCTTTGCTATCCTCTCCTTCACACTCTCATCTATTTCCTTCGAAATACTCTTGCAGTCTATAACCACAACGTCCACCTCCCTAAAATCCTTGGTATGTTATCACCCACGGTTATTATCTCTCCTCAAATGCGGATTTTACAAGAAGAAAGGTAGGAGGGTTGAAAAAAGGAGGTGAAAATCACTGATCTTTCACTTCTTCATACATGACAGAAAGGAGTTTTCCACCATCGAGCGGCATTTCCCAAAACATGAGACTTGCCAATACTTTCCATTATCAATAAAGATAAAATTAAACTGATAAAAACGTGGTTTCCTCCGGATTCTTCATGCAATAAGATCTTTGACAACGAGGAAAGCTTATATATAAACTAAAAGTGCTGAGCATGCTTTCTCTAAATCCGAGGGGAGGATAGCTATGATACCAAAGTACATGCAAATAGCACATTACATCGAAGATCTAATACTCTCAAGGAAGATCAACGCGGGAGGTAAACTTCCATCTGAAAATGAGCTTGCAAACAAATTCAACACAACACGTATGACGGTCAGACGAGCTTTGCTCGAATTGGAAAAGAAGGGAATAATAAGCCGAGTGCCCGGGGTAGGTACTTTTGTCACGGAAGTAAACGTGATTTCGAGCAAAAGAATAGGAGTCCTTGTACACAATCAACCCATAGTCTACGGCATAGTGAAGTTTTGTACGAGTGTCGGGAGTAAATGTTTTGTCCTCGACTATGGATATGGTCTTGAGCAGGAAAAGAAGGCTCTCTCTGAACTGCTCAAAATGGGTATAGATGGACTGATAATGGAACCACACGCCTTTTCTTCTGCCGATGAGATATTATCTGGCTTAATATCCGAAGGCTTTCCCGTCGTGTTCGTTGACAGAGCCAGAACTGGCGATGAAATCACACCTGCGGTCGTTTCGGACAACTACGAAGGAGGAAAACTCCTTGGCCAGCACATGAAGAAAGTACATGGTGTTGAAAAGACCCTTTTTGTTACACAAGAAGAACTCTCGATAACGAGTGTTAGAGACCGTTTCAACGGTATAAAGGACGCTCTCAACAAATCTCCGGACATCCTGAGATTTCCATCGCTCGACTCTGATTTCTCAGAATTGGTGGAACGCGTTAAAAAGAACAAATACGACGCGATATTCTTCTGCAACGATTACCTCGCAATAAGAGGTCTCTCCTTCCTTCAAAGAGCGGGGATCAAAATCCCAGAAGATATCCTGGCAACGGGTTTCGATGACGCCCATGTGAGTGCTTTCTTTCACCCGAGATTGACAACGGTCAAACAAGACCTTAAAAAAATAGGTGAGATGGCAGCAGCACTCCTCGTAGAGATAATAAGGGGAGAAAGGATCACTGGTATAAAGAAAGTCAGAGTCGAGCTATTGGTTAGGGAATCATGTGGCTGTGGAAAGTGAGACTGATCTCTCAAAAAACGACGGGAATATCTGGATTATCCAAAACCACCCATCCATCCGGCTTTAAGTGTATCGCCATGGCTTTCACAAGAACCCCTTTGTCATAAGCCTTTTTTACAAGGTCAGATATCTCTGGAGACATGTCCTTATACACTTTGAAACATCTTGCTCCAGGTATGGAGACGACGAAAACCAAAGCCGAATTAAAGCCCATCCTTTTGATCTCTATTAAATCCCTTATATGACGCTCCCCTCTGTTCGTTGGAGCATCTGGATAGCTTCCGCAGCCATCATTCGAAAGATAAACGGCGCTCTTCAGCTCAATGTAAAGATCCTGACAAGGGATTAAAAAATCCAAAACGCTCTTTCCAAAACGCGGAGCCCTTTTGATCTCCTCACATCTTGGAAGCCAAGGAATAAGGACTCTTTTAAAGGATAACTCAAAAACTTTCTCGTGAAGTCTCGTATCGACGATAGCGTAATGATCCCCCAACTCTGCCCCTATTACAACATAAGGGAGTCTCCCTCTCTCCTTAGGCTTACACAAAAGCCGCCTCCCCGGCAAAAGTATTTGCTGGAGCCTCCCTGTGTTCGAAATGTACGCATCTTGAACCCCCGCTTCAGTCTCTACCGAAACAACGAATTTATTTCTTCTTTCCAAAAACCGACATTCTATAAGAGGATCCACATTTAGAATATCCATGGATCACCGCGCATTCTCCAGAAAATAGTCCACGAGCCTTTCGTAAATATCTTCAAAAGGCCGAAAGATGAGTAACGCTTTTGCCTTCTCATTTACAAGGTGTTTGAAACCCTCAAAGGGCATGATCTCGATCTTTTTTCTAAAGATCAAAGCACAGCTTCCTTTCCCTATCTCCATTTTCTTAACCCCTATTCTATGGAGAGCAATCTTAAGCCTTGCGAGCTTCAGAAGATTTTTGGCAGAAGGTGGAAGTTTTCCAAACCTGTCCTTGAGCTCTTCTTCCATCTCATCAACTTCTGAAAAGTCCATAAAGGACGAAAGTCTTCTGTATATTCTAAGCCTCTCCATGGGATCTGGAATGTATTCCTCTGGGAGCATCAAACTCCCAGGAAATCCCACTATTTCGACATCGACCTCTTCACGCTCCTCACCTTTCATTTTTCCTATGGTTTCTTTGAGTATTTCGACATAGTATCTATACCCTATCGATTCAATATGCCCAGATTGATCTATACCCAAAACGTCGCCGTATCCCCTTATCTCAAGATCCCTGAGGGCTATCTCTATCCCGCTTCCAGGCCCCGTCAAGGTCTCTATCACTTTGAGTCTCCTCATGGCTTCATCCGAGATCCCTGGAGGATAGAGAAAATAAGCGTATCCTCTCTCCTCCCTTCTCCCGACCCTCCCCCTCAGCTGATATAGCTGCGCGAGTCCATACCTATGGGCATCGTCCACTATTATCGTGTTGGCAGAGGCTATGTCCATTCCGCTCTCTATTACGGTCGTGCACAGAAGAAGATCCACATCCCCCCTAACAAAAGCTTCCACTGCCTTTTCGAGTTTTCTTTTGTTCATCCTCCCGTGAGCTATTGCAATACTCACATCTGGGAGAAGACTCGAAAGTTTTTTATAGACGGCTGGAATCTCCTCCACCCTATTGTGAACGTATATTACTTGCCCACCCCTTGCAAGTTCCCTTAAAACTGCGCTTTTTATTATCGAATCCGACAGAGGTGCGACGTAAACCGTGACGGGTTTCCTGCCTATGGGAGGCGTGTTTATGACAGAAATGTCCTTCATGCCAGAAAGGGCCATGTGGAGCGTTCTGGGTATGGGTGTTGCACTCATGGAAAGAACATTCACCGAAAGCCGCATTTTCTTGAGTTTTTCCTTCTGCTCAACTCCAAATTTTTGCTCTTCATCGATCACGACAAGCCCAAGATCCGAAAACCTTATATCATCTGCCAGAAGCGAATGGGTTCCTATCACCACGTCTATTTCTCCTTTTCTCAACCCATCCTTTATTCTTACCCTCTCCTTCCCCGTCTTCGTGCTGTCTAAAAGCTCTACCTTAACACCAAAAGGCTCCAGCCTTTCCTTGAAAGTCCTATAGTGCTGGTTGGCCAGAACCACTGTGGGAGCAAGGACAGCAACTTGTTTACCGGAAATAACCGTTCTGAAAGTTGCCCTCAGCGCTACCTCTGTCTTCCCGTATCCAGAATCTCCACAAACGAGCCTATCCATGGGTTTCTCAGAGGCAAGGTCGGTCAGCACATCTTCAATGGCTCTTAGTTGATCGGCAGTCTCTATGTAAGGAAAGGACTTCGCGAATTCCTCTTCGGCCTCGCTGTCCCCCACAAGTGAGAGGCCAGCAACCATTGACCTTCTTGCATAAAGCTTCACAAGCTCTCGAATTCTCCTCTCCAAGTCCCTTTTTACGCTTCTTACCCTTCTCCTCCACCTGCTCCCTTTAAGGGAATCGAGTTTTACCGTTTCGCTTCCAAGATACTTATGCAGCCTGTTCATTCTGTGAACTGGGACATAAAGGACGGAGTCTGCGTATCTTATCTTTAGATAATCTTTCTCACCTAAAGGACTCTTGATTCTCTCCAACCCCTCAAACTTTCCTATCCCGTAATCTTTGTGGACGACAATATCTCCCACTGTTATATCCTCAATCTCGACAATTGGAGCTCCCTTTATCTTTTCTTCCTCAGGTACGATCTCTATTTTCTCTTCTGCTATCTCTATTCTCTTGACTTCTCCTATTTCCGTGAGAAGCTCCTCAAGAGGCAGCAAGGAGTTTTCCTTGTACTCATTCCATATTTCGGAAGCGAGCTCTTTTAGTTCCCTAAGCTTTTTCTCGTACTCACGAAGAGCTGTCTCGAAGTCAGGAGAAAGGTATTCAACATCTCTAAAATACTCGAATATCGTCGATGCGCTCCCCGCCTTCCTGGGAACAGTGTCATATTCGTGCTCGAACGACAGGTACTCGCGTGCAGGAAGGATCAAAGCACTATCAACCGACCTAACCGCCCTTTGCGTAGCAGGGTTGAAAAACCTTATATCATCAACGGCATCGTAAAGTAGCTCTATTCTTATTGGAAGCTCATAAGTTGGAGAATATATGTCGATGATATCCCCTCTGATGGCGACTTCACCGAATTCCCTGACAGTATCCACCCTAATGTAGCCAATCTCCACAAGCCTCTTTGGATCAACTGTAAACTCTTTCCCCTTGACAATTTCAAAGCTGGCGGTTTCGAGGGTCCGTGGAGACATAGTGAACCTCGAAAGCGCGGCGAGCGTGCATACCAAAAGGTTCACTTCACCTTTTAAAAGCCCATAAAGCACTTTTATTCTCCTTTGCCTTACAAAAGGGCTGTTTTCCGAAAAAGGGCTGCCATCAAAGTCCGGCAGGTACTCACCCTTCAAAACAGAAGCAAAATTTCTCGCCTTTCTTTCATTAGGAGCAAGAATTACTCTCATTTTGAAGATCTTCCCTCAAAAAGCTTCCCTCTGTGCATCTCCCTGAAAACCCGTACCGCTATCTCTGCAATGGCTGCGTCCCATTGATTTCCTCCATCTTTTTCGATGATTTCAAGTGCTTCCTCAACACTCAAAGCCTTCCTGTAGGGACGGTCCGATATCATCGCATCAAACGCATCAGCTATGGCTATTATCTTGGACTCAAGCGGTATCTCATCACAGGTAAGTCCATCCGGATATCCTTTGCCATCACATCTCTCATGGTGATGACGGATTATCTTGGCGATGTCCCTCAAGGTCTCTATCTTCCCCACCAATTCCGCTCCCAGAACCGGATGCTTCTTTATCTCTTCATACTCATCATCCGTTAAGCGAGCCGGCTTATCAAGCACAGACCCTCTAATACCTATCTTTCCTATATCGTGGAGCAAGGCTGCTAATTCTATTCTTTCAATGGTCTCTTTTGGCAAACCCAAAGCCTTTGCTATGGCAATGGAATGGTCTGCAACTCTCCTCGAATGTCCATGGGTATAAGGATCCTTTAATTCTATTGCATATGTCAAAGCCTCCACAGTTCCCAAGAAGGTTTTCTTTATATCCACAAGATATTCTACTCTCTGAAGGGTTATTGCCACTATTCGTGCGAATATGCGCAGTATTCTCATATCCTCCTCTGTGAAAGCATCGGTCCTACCCCTCTCAATCTCAAAAACTCCAACAACGCCCTCCTTAGTTCTGAGGGGAATCGCGAATGCGGACTTGCTCTCTGCCACATCTTTGTAGAATATATCGTCCTCATCCACGTTCCTAACCAGGTATTCCTCTCCCGTCATCATCGCATATTTTATGATGCCTCTCTTCAATATCCTCGTGTATATACTGTCGCTGTCTCTTCTCATTATTTTTATAATGACTTCTTGTTTGAGCTCCTCCTTCCACGCTATAGCAACGCTGGTTATATCATCAAAAAGATCCATACCGTATTTCAAAAGAAGCTGCTCTGCTTCTTCTTTGCTGTCCACCACCAATACTCTGTTCAAAAGTTCGAGCACGTTTGACATGAAATTCTTGGATTTTTCCAAAAACTCATAACTATCGTGAGCCAGAACCATTATCTCGGCCACTGTAGAGATTATCTCGATGAATTTTTCCTCATCCTCGCTGAATTTGACCACATCGGGGTATATGACTCTGAATATATACTTACCGAGTTTGACGTCATGGGAATACTCTCCATGTCCTATTAAATGCGATCTGAGGATATCACCAGTCTCAGAATCTACTATTTCATACCCAACAGGTGGAGTCGATAATATTCCAGAGATAGCTTCGTAAAGTCTATGGAATATCTCATCCACGGGCTCCCTTACTCTTACTTCCCTCACGAACTTCAAAAATTCCACGATCTTGGTATTGAGGTCAGATAAGTTTTTATACATATTCTCGAGTTCTTCATTCATCGACAAGAGTTCCTCATTCATGGCGGTTAATTCCTCGTTGGCGGCAGTAACCTCCTGAGTCTTTCTGTTTATCTCAAGCTCCAAAAGGTCAGTCCAAAATCTGAAATACTGGCGCTGGAGAAAGAATGCTCCGAAAAGAACCGCTGTTGCCGAGAGTGTGAAATAAAGCAAAAGCCCTCTCACATAGATAAACGCAGGTGGATTGTAAACCACCACGATCTCCTCAGTGCCAGCTCTGAGGCTCAGGAATCTCATTCCCTGTCTCTCAAAATTCTTTCTAACATCAGCCCAATTCCCACTAAAGGGGTAAACGACCTTTCCGTTCTTAACGATCAAAACCTTGTTGACGAAATCTGGCTTGAAATTTCCTGGCGTCAAGTTTACAACCCTCTCCTTACCCCCTTCCTTGATATAGACATCGACTACGAAATCGGCATAACGCTTGACCTCTTCCGTTACCTTTACTTTCAGATTATCCCTAACGTTTTCGAAAAACATGAGATTCACAAACATAAAGGTGAGAATCATTATGGTCAGAAGTATCGAAGCGGAATACCTATGAAATCGTGGAGTAAAGCCCTCAACTTCCTCCTCTTTGTGCACGCGGGCGTAACTCATAACTTCCCGCATTATAAAAACGTCGATTACCAGAAGGATCAAGCTGTAAGAAGACAAGAAATATTTATCCGGAAAGAATATCCCCAAAAATGTGGATGCCAGTAGTATGTCAGGAACGATTGAATAGGTTAAGTTTGCATATATTATGGCTCCCATCCCAACGGTGTCTACGAGAAAACGAACCCAATAAACATCAAAACCTTTAAATGCAAAAACCGCGGATGAAACTCCCACACCAACGAGAATCGATACAAAGGATATTCCTTCCTCTGGTTTATTCAGAATTTTAGAAAACCGTTTAAAAACAGAAAACAGAGCTGTTATATAAAACAAAGAAATGATAGTTGAAATCTCAAGGGAAAAATAAGAAAGAGTAAGCGAAACGAGAACGGTAACGAAAGCCAGCAGTGAACTAACTTTCCCCTTCTTATCTTCCAAAAAGGTCGCTATGCTCAACAAACCCCCTGCCAAAAACGCCCAGGGAGCATGCAAACACACCAATTGAAACAACTTAAAAACAGCCTCCATATCACAAACCTCCAAATGCTTCAAGCAGTTTTGAAGCCATTTCAACCAAAACCAACATCGCAGTTAAAAGCATTATAGCAATTACCAGTGCTCTTCCCTTCATAACTCTACATAACCTATATACGGCAGATTTCTGAATTTCTCTTCGTAATCCAAACCATATCCCAAAAGAAACCTATCATCCAATTCAAAACCAACAAAATCCACAGTTACACCATGATCGTGGGCTTTTTTCTCTGCAAGAGCTGCAAGCCTTATATCCCTTGGCCTGTACTTCCTCAGATATCTCATTATATACTTAACCGTCAGCCCTGTATCGATCACATCTTCAACCAATAGTACATATTTGTCTTCCATGCTCTCATCCATCCACGATTTGACTTTTATCTTTCCAGTGGAAGCAGTGCCAGAATAGCTGGATACATGAACGAAGGAGTATATAACGTTCAAATCTATGTGAAGCGTAAGCTCACTGAAAAAGTGCACAGCTCCCTTGAGCACACACACGGCATGTATGGTATCAGTTTTATCCCTATAAAACTCCGTTATCTCCTGAGCCAGTTCATGTATCCGTTTTCTGATTTCTTCTTCCCCATAAATTATCTTTATTCGAGATTTATCTATTTTCAAAACACATCCCCCCTCATTATCCTATCCCTTATCTCAGCTTCCTGGAGTTTCTCTACTATCTCATCCAAATCCCCGTCCAATACCTCGGCCAATCTATATGTTGTGTAGTTTATCCTGTGGTCGGTGACCCTATTCTGCGGAAAATTGTAGGTCCTGACCTTCTCGCTCCTCTCCCCGCTACCTATCTGCCTTCTCCTCATACCATCTATACTGCTTTTCACCTCGTTCATGTGGAGTTGATAGAGTCTTGCTCTCAAAATCCTCAGGGCCATTTCTTTGTTCTGATGTTGCGATCTTTCCGTCTGGATGGAAACGACTATACCCGTTGGAATGTGGGTAACCCTGACAGCAGATTCCGTCTTGTTCACATATTGTCCACCGTGTCCAGATGCCCTGAAAGTGTCTATTCTGATGTCCTTAGGATCGATTTTAACGTCTATCTCTCTCATCTCGGGAAGAACTGCAACTGTTGCAGTGGATGTGTGTATCCTTCCTCCAGACTCCGTTCTGGGAATTCTCTGAACTCTGTGAACTCCACTCTCGTATTTCAAAAACTTGTGCGCATCCTTTCCTTTCACAAAAAAGACTATTTCTTTATAACCACCGAGATCCGTCTTGTTAAAATCCGCTACTTCGAGCTCGAATCCTTTTCTTTCCGCATATCTGGTGTACATTCTAAAGAGATCTGCAGCGAACAAAGCAGCTTCCTCTCCCCCAGCTGCGGCCCTTATTTCCATAACAACCCCACCAGAATACTCGTCCGATATGAAAAGTGACAAAAGTTCTCTACGGGTTTTGACCATCTCTTGCTCAACCCTTTCAATCTCAGTCTCCACATCCTCCCCCTCTTGGAGCATTCCTCTCCAAAACTCCAACTCTCCCTCCAGACTTTTGAGACTTTCGCCCAAATTCAAAATTTTCGTGAGTTTAGCATGCTGTTTGGAAAGTTCATGTATTTGCTGCGGGTCCAAACGACCCGCAAGCTTACTCTCTATTTCTTTAAGCTTGTCTTTGACCCTATCCAGCAAAATGTCTATGATATCGTTCAAATCTTCTTTGCCACCTCCTCTGGATTTCTCGCGTACTCAATGGCGGTATCTCTGGTTATCTTCCCCTCTCTGAAGAGCTTTACCAGAGCGTCATCATAATACACCATCCCGTACTTTGCCCCTGCTTGTATTATCGAATCGAGCTGGTGGAGTTTCCCCTCTCTGATGAGATTGGAAACAGCCGGTGTTCCCACCATGATCTCTAAAACAGCTACCATTCCTCCGCCTATTTTGGGTATCAATCTTTGATATATTACCGCTCTTAGCGTGTTTGCCAGCTGAAGCGTTATCTGCCTCTGTTGATGTGCCGGAAAAACGTCTATTATCCTTTCGGGAGCAGATGAAGCCGAATTCGTATGAACAGTAGCAAAAACAATATGACCTGTCTCCGCAGCGGTCAAAGCGAGAGCCATCGTGTCGAGATCCCGCATCTCCCCAACGAGTATCACATCTGGATCCTGCCTCAAGGCGAATTTCAAGCCATCAGCGAAAGAGAGCGTATCCCTTCCCAACTCTCTCTGATGCACTATGGATTTTTTATTCTCAAATAGATACTCTATGGGATCTTCGATGGTTATTATGTGGTATGGATAACTCTCGTTCAGAAAATCTATCATCGCTGCAATTGTCGTAGACTTTCCACTTCCAGTTGGCCCAGCTACAAGTATCAAACCATACTCCTGATCCGCAATATCTCTCAAAATCTCCGGAAGCCCCAACTCATTAATGGAACGTATCTTCCTGGGGATAAGACGCAACGCAAGTGCAGGCTCACCTCTTTCGTAAAAGAAGTTCCCTCTAACTCTTATCGTCTCCGCTACTGTGAATGAAAAATCAATCTCACGCTTCTCCTCATCAAAGGGTAAAGACAACTCCTTGAAAAGATCCTCGACGACTTCGCGAAGTTCCTCTCCCTTTACGGTTCCATATGCTTCTTGTGGGATCAACTCTCCATCTATTCTGAAGTGGGGAACTATACCATCCGAAAGGTGTATGTCGGTAGCCCTCATTGAAAAAGCTTTTACTATCATTGCTCTTATATCCATCAATATCCCTCCTGACTCTTGAAAATATACTACCATATAATTTGAAAAGAATGGCCGGTTTAGATATGATCATAATTGGAGGCGAAAACCGTGAAAGAGTACGAAATCTATTATGAGAACCCTTCCTCTGACCAGGAACTCGAAACCCTTCCAGGAAGGCCTATACTCGGTGCAACACCCGACCCAGGAGGAGTTAACTTCGGGCTTTTCTCTCGGAATGCCACACAAGTTTATCTGGAACTTTACCAGAATTACTACGATGAAAAGCCTTCCCATAGATTCAAACTCGATCCCATAAAGAACAAAACTGGAGATATATGGCATATATACGTAAAAGGAGTCAAACACGGCCAGTTCTATGCATGGAGGGTAGATGGTCCCTACAATCCCATAGCCGGCCACAGGTTCAACGTCTACAAGATGCTCGCGGATCCCTATGCAAAAGCCATATCGGGATCTTTTAACTGGGACGAAGAGGCGGTTTACGGATACGACAGAAACTCTCCCTTGAAAGATCTATCGTTCTCAACGATAGACTCCGGAAAGAGCCCGACTAAGTGCATAGTAATAGACGAAAGCGTCTACGACTGGGAAGATGATACACTCCTTCACACTCCATGGAAGGACACCGTGATATACGAGATGCATGTTCGGCTTTTCACCATGAGCCCCACATCCGGTGTGCAGCACCCTGGAACATTTATAGGTATACTGGAAAAATTAGATCACCTGAAAGAGCTCGGAATAACCGCTGTGGAGCTGATGCCCATCTTTGAGTTCAATCCAGGCGCTAACACGAGAAGAAACCCTATAACCGGAGAAAGATTGAAAGATGTCTGGGGTTACAATCCCCTCGCATTCTTTGCAGTGACTGGAAATTACTCCCCAGGGCTCCGGCTTGGAGAGCAGGTCTTTGTCTTCAAAGACTTCGTGAAAGAAATGCACAGGAACGGAATAGAAGTGATCTTGGATGTCGTTTACAACCACACGGGAGAGGGAAACGAACTGGGCCCAACACTTTCGTTCAGAGGTATAGACAACAGCATCTACTACATGCTCGTCCCCGATAACAAGAGGTATTACCTGAACTACTCGGGCTGTGGCAACACCCTTAACTGCAACCACCCTGTGGTAAAACAGATGATATTGGACAGCCTCAGATACTGGGTAACGGAAATGCATGTGGACGGCTTCAGATTCGACCTTGCAGCGGTCCTTGGAAGGGCTCCCGATGGAACATGGATAGGGGATCTCTCGCTCTTAAAAGACATATCAGAAGATCCCATCCTTCACGATGTGAAATTAATAGCCGAAGGCTGGGATGCCGCAGGCGGCTATTTCGTCGGAGCGTTCCCCGAGGGGTGGGCTGAGTGGAATGGAAAGTTCAGGGATGCAGTGAGAAGATTCGTGAGGGGAGACTACGGCGTTGTCCCAGAACTTGCAACGCGAATAGCAGGGAGTCAAGACATATACGGCGGAAGGACTCCGCAAGCAAGCGTCAATTTCATCACATCGCATGATGGATTCACATTGTGGGATCTTGTTTCATACAATAGAAAGCACAACGAAGCGAACGGTGAAGACAACCGAGACGGCATGGACGAAAACTTCTCATGGAATCACGGAGTGGAAGGAGATACAGACGATCCCGAGATAATACGGCTTCGAAAGAGACAGATTAAAAACTTCATAGCCATACTGATGGTCTCTCAGGGAACTCCCATGATACTCATGGGGGATGAGTTCTGCAGAACCCAGAAAGGGAACAACAACGCGTACTGTCAGGATAACGAGATCACCTGGGTAGATTGGACTTTCAAAGAAAAGCACAGCGATATCTTCAGGTTTTTCAAGAAGATGATAGCCTTCAGAAAAGCTCATCCAGCTTTAAGAAGAAAGCACTTTTTCACCGGTCTTGATTACACCGGAGACGGCATACCCGATATAAGCTGGCACGGAGTGAAACCTTTTCAGCCAGACTTCAGCTACTATTCAAGGTCCTTGGCTTTCATGATAAGTGGCAAGGACTGCTACGACGCTTCTTCGTGTGACACGGACATCTATGTGATCATGAACGAATGGATAGAACCGCTCCAGTTCGAGCTCCCCAAACCCCCGAACACGAAAAATTGGTACAGGGTAGTGGACACATTCTACGAGAGCCCCGAGGATTTCTTAGATGTTCCCAAAATTGTCAAAAAGAAAACCTATAAAGTGATGCCAAGGAGCGTGGTAATATTCATTGGAAGGTGAGAGCTTGAACGCGTTATATTATGACGGAGAGCTTCTTTACAATGATACAGCAATAAAAGATGAAGAACTCACACCGGTCATGAAAATGGTCGCGGATTCCGGGATATCCGTGCATGTCAGTTCTTGGGATATGAATATCCACAAAATAAAAGGCATAGTATTCGCTACTAAAGACGACAGAACTCCCGATCTTGAAGCGAAACTCTTCCATTTTCTTTGGAACATCAAACCTTATCCAGACCACATCAATGAACTATCAGGCAAAATTCCCACACACGGGCCACACACCATCTTAGCAGTCTCAGGAGATGACAGATTCGTGATAAGAAAAAAGATAGGCACTCATGCAAAGTTGCTCCAATCCCTGGAAGATGTGGATGTATACTATTGTCAAGGGAAATACGGGGGCAAGCAATTTGAAAATATGGGAATTTCCTTTGGTCTTGATAGTTTTGAGAATTTGAGGAGAGCTCTTCTCGTTGTGAAAAGTTTCAATGGTGGAATCTATGAGGAAGTTCTTGATCATAAACTCGGGAGATTCAATTTAGATAGCTTCGATCCATTTTCACCGATAGACATCAATTGGTTGATCAAAGCTCTCATTATTTTCCGAAGAGAGCTTATAGATGTTAGAATTCCCAGGGAGCTTTACGCTGTGATGAAAAGCCTTAGGAGGGAAGAAGGGCAGTGAAGGAGACACTCACACTTTCATTTGCAGCCAAAAAGGAGAATGTTAGAATCGTTAGGGCCGTTATCAGAAACTTCCTCATTCTTCGAGGGGTATTGGAACAAGATATCTTCGATACCGAGTTGGCTCTGGACGAAGCAGTGGCCAACGTCATAGAACATACCTACAAATGCGATCCCTCGAAATATATCGTGTTAACTCTAAACTGGGAAGATGGGATTTTAGACGTACTTTTGAGAGATTTTGGGGAGAAAGTCGATCCAGCATCTATAAAGCCCAGGGCTCTCGATGAGGTCAGAGAGGGAGGACTCGGTGTTTACATAATAAAGAAGATATTCGACGTGGTCGAGTGGGTTGAAAAAGTGGAACGTGGTAACCTTTTACACCTGAGAAAATCTTTCAACATCCCAAGAAAGGAGTGAACCCTCTGGAAGTCCACGTTGTCGGTGGAGGACTCGCGGGATCCGAGGTGGTTTTCTACTTGGCTTCGAGGGGTCACACGGTCTTTCTCCACGAAATGCGGCCCAAAAAGATGACGGAGGTCCATAAGACCTCCTTTTTTTCTGAGCTCGTCTGCAGTAATTCCTTCAAATCTATGGATCTGACCAATGCTGAAGGATTGCTGAAAGCCGAAATGCAGCTTTTAGGGTCTGTTAATCTCAAATGTGCATATGAAAACCGTATACCTGCCGGAAAAGCCCTGGCCGTGGATAGAGAGAAATTCTCAAAATGCGTAACCGAAGAAATACTTAAAACTGGAGTGAAAGTCATAAGGGAAGAGATCACAGAAATAGATCCAAAAGACGGAGAAATCTGGGTTATAGCCACAGGACCTGCTACTTCTGACAAACTTGCCGAATTTCTAAAAAAGCTTACAGGTACCGAGCACATGTTTTTCTTCGACGCGGCCGCACCCATAGTTGAAAAAGATTCAATAGACATGGACAAAGCTTTCATAGCAGATAGATACGGAAAAGGCACGGGCGATCACATAAACTGTCCTCTAACCGAGGAGGAATACGATAAATTCTGGCATGAACTCGTGAACGCAGAGGTAATACCCATGGAGGATTTCGATAAAAAGCTCCTCTTCGAAAGATGCAAGCCAGTCGAAGATATCGCAAGGAGCGGAAAAGACGCTCTGCGTTATGGTCCCATGAAACCAGTCGGACTGATAGATCCAAAAACAGGTAGGGAACCTTTTGCCGTGGTCCAGCTCAGAAAAGACAATATAGAAGGAACTCTATACAACATCGTGGGATTTCAAACAAGACTAAAATGGGGTGAACAAAAGAGGGTTTTTAGAATGATCCCCTGCTTGAGAAACGCCGAATTCGCCCGATACGGCGTGGTTCATAGAAACATATACATAAACGCTCCTGCCGTGCTCGACCCCTACCTCAGATTGAAGCAAAATCCCAAAATATTCTTTGCGGGTCAAATCGTGGGTGTTGAAGGATACATGGAATCCGCTGCAGCTGGCCTCTACGTGGCTTTCAACATAGATAGGATACTCAACAGAAAGGACCCATTAACATTTCCGAGGAATACCATGATCGGAGCGCTTTTGTATTATATTACAGAAGGTGTAAGGGGCAATCTGAGACCCATGTACGCAAACTTTGGACTGCTACCAAAATTGACTCAAAGAGCAAAAAGCAAATATGAAAGAAGAAAAAAACTCTCTATGAGAGCTATTGAAAATATGAAAAAATTTCTCAGGGGGGCGATTTGATTGCAATACGAAGTGAAAATTTCTCCTGACAAAATGAGTGCTACATTGACCTTAAGAGACGATGGGGTCAACTACTCTGTTACGGAGGAAGAAATTTTAGACGCCCTGAAAAGCCAAGGTGTCCAATTCGGAATTCTCTTCGATGTGATCAAAAAGATCGTAGAAAAACCAGAATTCGACAAACCTTATATCGTGGCGAAGGGCAAACCCCCTGTTCCTGGACGAGATGGAAAACTGGAAATAAAAAAAGACGAAGGTTCAAAGATCAAAGAGGCCAAGAGAATCGACTTCAAAGAATTCGCCGCGAAGAAAACCAGAAAAGTCTTGAGAGAAGGCGATGAGATCGGAAAGCTCATAAAGCCCACCGACGGCATCGCTGGAATAAACGTTCTCGGGGAAAAAGTGGAAGCGAAAAAAGGCAAGCCTGCACCTGTGAAAATAGGTCCTGGAATAAAGATCTTAGAAGATGGCACGCTCATCGCCGACAAATCTGGATTGCTCGTAATAAAGCCAGACCAAATCTATGTCGAAGAGCTTTTGGTTATAAAAGGCGATGTGGATTATTCAACGGGAAATGTAGACTTCCCCGGAGCAGTTGAGATCAACGGTGATGTAAAAGCAGGATTCGTTGTGAAAGCAAAAAGAGACATCATAATCAAGGGAATTGTAGAAGCCGCCACCGTTATATCCTTTGAAGGCTCCGTTCAAATGCTGGGAGTGAAGGGACAAGAAAAAGGAATAATAAGGGCCAAAGAAGATGTAAAAGCAAAATTCTTGGAAAACGCACATGTCGAAGCGGGGCACAATGTTGAAGTGGAAGGACCAATAACCAACAGTGTTGTAAAAGCTCGAAACAGTGTCATAGTTACCGGAAAAAAGGGAATAATAGTCGGAGGAATGATAACGGCAACCGTCAGTGTGGAAGCTGAGGAAATTGGCTCTAACCTGGGTGTTAAAACCCTTCTGGAAATAGGAATAGATCCAGAGCTCAGAGAAAAAGAAAGACTCTTGGTAGCCCAGATAAAGCTCGACGAAGAAAACCTCGAAAAACTCCTCCTCGTCATGAAAGAACTGAAGAAAATCATAAATGTAAGGGGAAGTCTTCCCATAGACAAGCAGGAAACATATAAAAAAGTCTCTCAAACCATCATGCACCTAAGAAACTCCATAGATCAGAATAGAAAAGAACTCTTTAGAATCAGAAAACTCTACGAAAATGCCAAGAAGATCGCCAAAGTCGTGGCAAGAAAGATGCTCTACCCAGGTGTAGATGTAACGATGTTCCAGAGAAAGATAAGCATAAACAGGCCTCTGAAAGCTGCCGTTCTCGTGGTAGATGAAAAAGAAGATAAAGTAATAGTGAAAGCCTATACGGGGAAATGAGAAAGGGCAGTTTGTTGGTGGAGAATTTAATTTCATTGTTGATCATCTTGATAGCTATTCTGATTGGCATCTCTATCAAAGATGCTATTTTGAAAGGATATACAGCATTCAGAGATAAGTACGTTGCTCAAATGACCGCCGAAAACGTTCTATTCATCTTGGCAGTGGATGGAGATGTCCCCAGCATAATGAACGGTTTTCCAATAAGCTATACAAAGGAAGCCTCAAAAATCCACATAAAAGTCGGAAAGTATTCTTTCAAATACGAGGTGAATTTCGGAAAATGATCCTGCGGGCTTCATACGGAACTCTGGCGCTTCTCGACATGGGAGGAACGATTGTACCTTCCCAAAAAACTGCTTATTTCATGTTAGACGGAAAGTGCGTCTTTGATTGTGCATTTTGTACCCATGCGCGTAGTGCAAAATCCTCCTCACAGCTCCTCTCGCGCATCGTTTGGAAAGAAATCGATCCCACAGAAGCTGCCAGCAGGGCTAAAAATAACCCCAGTATAAAGAGAATCTGCTTTCAGGTGGTCTCCTACAAAGGCTACGTTGACGATGTTGTTCATCTTCTAAAGCTTTTTGCAGGAAAACCCATATCCATTTCCGTGAGAGCCACGAGCTTGGAGGAAATTGAACTTTACTTCAAACACGGTGCCGATATGGTTGGAATCTCAATAGACGCCGCCACCGAAGAGCTTCATAGAAAAATCAGGGGAGGAAGTTTGAAAGCAGTACTCGACCTCCTTGACGAAGCATCGAAAAAATTCCCCGGGAAGATCGCTACACACCTCATTGTGGGCCTCGGCGAAACCGAAAGAGACATGGTCAAAATCATGGACTGGCTTTCAAAGAGAAACATAACGATTGCATTGTTCGCATTCACGCCTATAAAGGGAACGAAATTGGAAAATCATCCAAGACCTTCTCTTGAAAGTTACCGGCGAATACAAATAGCCCGTTTTTTACTTGAAAAGAAGCTCACATCTTTTGAATCCTTCTCTTTCGATGAAGATGGAAAAATCACAGATTTTGGAGTGGATATAAAGAAGCTCGACTACAAAAGAGCTTTCCTTACATCAGGATGTCCTGATTGCACCAGACCCTTTTACAACGAATCACCAGGAAAACCCCTCTATAACATACACTCGGAAGATCTGCTGGATCAGGTTCCCGACCTTAGCTCCTCGTAAAGTTCCATTATTTTCCTTGCGTATTCTTTTCTCCAACGTCCTCCATTGTAATACTCCAAGGCTGCGAGAAGGCTTCCATGTTTAACGATTAGATACTTCAAGTAATATGCACCATAGAGAATGTTGAGCTCATAGTCCCAGAGCAGAACTTTCCACCCTTCCTTAGGGATGGGCAAGTCATATTTCTTAGCAACGAACTGGGCGGTCTCCGGCTTTATCTGCATCATACCGAGTTCTCCAGCCATTCCTATGACATTTCTGAATTCACTCTCTACCGTTATAACAGCTACGAGTAAGATCGGGTCAAGTCCTGTCTCTGCAGCAGCTCTGTCTATAGCCTTTTTGAGATCCCTTATAAACCTGTCTTCAGTTTTCAAACCGTGTAAGGATCTCAAAGAACCAACATACCCCTTGAGCCAATTCAAGGAGTAGTACTCCTCGTTGTAATACACCACGAATTTTCCTCCAAAGAAGCTTTCAGAGGAAGCCATCGCAAGTAGCTGCAAAACGATTATTAAGATTATCGAAAATCTCTTCACTCTACCACTCCCGATATTCACTGGTATAATTGGCTATGGGCTATTTTACCAGAAGGATGGGAAGTGATGCCATGGAAACTCTTTATAGAAAATACAGACCTAAAAAATTCTCTGAAATAGTGGGCCAAGAGCATGTCAAAAAAGTTTTAATGAGAGCCCTCGAAGAGGATAGGGTTTCCCATGCTTACATATTCGCCGGTCCCAGAGGGACTGGAAAAACCTCGACCGCTCGTATCTTGGCAAAAGCCCTTAACTGCGAGAACCGTCAAGGGGCTGAACCTTGTGGCACCTGTCATTCCTGCAAAGCCATAGATGAGGGAACATTTATGGACGTCGTGGAACTTGATGCAGCTTCAAACAGAGGCATAGACGAGATAAGAAGAATAAGAGACGCCGCTTCGTTCCGGCCGATAGAAGGAAAATACAAGGTCTACGTTATAGACGAGGTCCATATGCTCACCAAGGAAGCCTTCAACGCTCTTTTAAAGACACTCGAAGAGCCTCCTGAACACGTTGTTTTCATCCTCGCCACAACCAATCTTGAAAAAGTTCCGCCCACAATAGTCTCCAGATGCCAGGTTCTGGAATTCAGAAACCTTCCCGACGAGCTGATAACAAAAAGACTGAAAGAAATATCTGAAAAAGAGAAGATAGACATTTCCGATGATGCACTAAAGTACATCTCCAAGAGAGCCATGGGAGGAATGAGGGATGCTCTTACAATGCTTGAGCAAGTGTGGAAATTCTCGGGAGGAAAACACATAGATGTAAAAGATGTCGAGGACGCCCTCGGACTTATAAGATCAGATATAGTGAGAGATTATGTAAACGCCATCGTGGAGGGAAACGTAGAAAAGCTGAAAAAAGTTATAGACGAAGTGCATTATTCTGGAAAAGAACTACATGTTCTCATACAAGAAGCCATCGATCACGTCCTCGAAAGGATAAACTCTGGCGAGTTCAACTTGATACCCCTTTCCAGAGAGTTGCTAAACATCATGAGAGAGATGAGATCGTTTGAAAATAAAAGACTTTACCTTCATGCCGCAAGTCTCGCACTAATGAAACGTGTGGAAATTCCCGCACAGCAAAAAGTTGAAAAAGTTGAAAAGAAAGAAGTTGAAGATGAAAAAAAAGAAGTTGAAAAACCATCACAGACCGTTGGGGCCACTGCTGAGAGCACGAAAGAAGCCGATCCAACTGTGAAGAAATTGCTGGACTACCTGCGGGATAAAGGAGATCTATCACTATATGTTGCACTTTCGATGGCAGACGAGATAACCTTCGACGGAGAAAATATGAAGGTAACACTCTCAAAAGGGAAGGCGTATCACCACGACATACTCAAACAGAATATATACGAACTCGAAAGCTATGCAAAAAAAGCCACTGGAATGAAGGTAAATATAGAAGTTGTGGTGGAAGAGGAAACGGCCAGGCAGAAGGAACTCAAAGGGAAAATCATGAATTTATTCGAAAAGAACGAGGGGGGATAATACCTTGAAAAAGATGAAAGGCTTTGGTGGCAGAAGTCTTAGAAAGGGAAACGATATGAAAAGCCTCATGAAATTGCAGGAAGAATTCCAGAGAAAGATGGAAGAAGTTGAGAAGATGTACTCTGAAGAGACGGTGGAGGCAAGTGCGGGTGGTGGCGCAGTCAAGATCACAATGAAATGTGATTACAGCGTTGAGGAGATAGAATTCGATGAAGATCTCGCCTCTGATAAGGAGATGTTTAAGGACATTCTGATAGCAGCTTTCAATGAGGCATTAAAGCTCGTAGAGGAGAAGAGAAAAGAGATTGCAGAGAGAGAACTTTCCATCTTTGGACAGCTCGGGCTGGGTGGCCTACCAATGTGATTCCAAATCTGTGAAAAGGAGGTGTGAAAAGATATGGTGAGAGTCGCTATTAACGGTTTCGGGAGAATCGGAAGAGTGGTTTACAGGATCATACACGAAAGGCAAAAGGAAGGAAAGCTCCAGGATATAGAAATAGTCGCCATTAACGATCTTACAGACCCCAAGACCCTGGCTCATCTTCTCAAGTACGACTCCGTGCACGGGAAGTTCAAAGGAGAGGTAGAGGCAACTGATGAGGGGATCAAGGTCGATGGAAAACTCATAAAAGTCTTCGCCGAAAAAGATCCTGAAAACCTCCCCTGGAAAGATCTTCAGGTGGATATAGTCATAGAATCTACGGGAGTCTTTAGAGATCCTGCCAAGGCAAAAAAGCACGTAAAAGCTGGGGCTAAAAAGGTTATCGTCACTGCCCCGTTCAAGGGCGAAGAAACAGAAGACTCAGTAACAGTCGTTCTTGGTGTGAACGACGACTGGCTAAAACCGGAGCACGTGGTTATCTCCAACGCATCCTGTACCACCAACTCCATAGCTCCCGTTATAAAGGTCCTTCATGAAAAATTCAAAATAGTAAACGGTTTCTTGACCACGGTTCACGCATACACGAACGACCAGAGAATTCTTGACCTCCCGCACAAAGACCTCAGGAGAGCCAGAGCTGCTGCCGTGAACACAATCCCGACAACAACTGGTGCAGCCAAAGCCGTCGGTAAGGTCATTCCCGAGCTCAACGGGAAACTTGATGGAATGGCACTGAGAGTCCCCGTTGCAGATGGTTCGATATCGGACTTCACGGCGCTCGTGGAAAAAGAGACCACGATCGAAGAGGTAAACGCTGCCATGAAAGAAGCGGCAGAAGGCCAGCTCAAAGGAATCCTTGGATACAACGAAGAACCGATAGTCTCTGGAGACATCATTGGAACAACTTACTCTGGAATATTTGACGCTACACTCACAAACGTCAAGGGAAAGCTTGTCAAAGTGTTTTCCTGGTACGACAACGAGGCAGGATACAGCAACAGAGTCGTTGATCTCTTAGAGAAAGTCTCAAAGATGCTCTGAAAAAACGAAAGCCCCCGCTTCGGGGGCTTTTTATTTTGCTTTTCTATTCTCACTTCTTCAATTTCTCCAGCGCTTGCTTCACAAATGTAGGGAGGGCAAAGGCTGCAACGTGAACTTCTTCATTGTAGTACTTCAAGGGTTTTCCGAAATTCCTCACCTTTTCAGAATCGAAATCCTTTATCGGATCAATTCCCTTCGAAGCGAATGTATAGGTCCACATTCCAGATGGATAAACTGGAACAAAGCCCATGTATACTCTGGCGATCGGGAAAGCCCGCGAAATTCTTTTGTAAGAAAGCTTGAGCCATGAAAAATCGTAGAATGGATCTTCCGTCTCAGCAGAAAATACACCGTTTTCCGTCAGAGCGTCATGGCATGCTTTATAAAACTCTTCGGTGAAAAGGTGTCCTCCCTCACCAGCCGTGGGATCCGTTGAATCCACTATTATCACATCGAACTCATTCTCAAACTTCTTGACGTATTCTGCACCGTTCTCATTCACTATCTCAAGTCTTGGATCGTCCTTTACCTTAGAAAGTGGCAGATACTTCTTCGCAGCTTCTATAACTTTAGGATCTATCTCACAAAGAGTGACCTTTTCCACACTATCGTGCTTAAGAACTTCTCTAACGCTCCCACCATCGCCACCACCTATCACGAGCACTCTTTTGGGGTTCGGGTGAAGGAACATTGGCACATGCACGAGCATCTCGTGGTATGTGAATTCGTCTTTTTCGGTCATCATGGTGATTCCATCCAACGCAAACACAATGCCAAGGTCTGGATTCGTGAATATGTCAATCCTCTGGATCTCACTCACTTCTGTGTGGAGAACCTTGTCTATTTTCATGAACAGACCTACATTTCTCCCTGTGTAATACTCAAAATACCAAAGGTGTTCCAGAGGCCCAAAATCCGCCATAACTTCACCCCTCTCAAACGGCCATCTCGGCCTTGTGTGGCGAACTCTCGGGAATTCCTATCTCACTGTAAACTCCCCTCTTGTGCTCGACCACTTTCGTTCTCTTAGCTTTGAGAACCTTTTTCAAGTAATCGAACGCCTTCCAGGGATCGACATTGTCGCCACACGTGAAGAGATCTATAGCCGCATAACCATATTCTGGCCACGTGTGTATGGCGAGGTGAGATTCGGAGATAACCACCACTCCACTCACCCCGTAGGGGAGGAACCTGTGGAACGTACTGTTCACCACAGTTGCTCCTGTTTCATACGCAGCATTTATTATGTGTTTCTCTATTCCTTCGATGTCGTCAAGCATCTTGGGATCACAATCGTAGAACTCCGCGACCAGGTGCCTTCCCAAGCTCTTCACCATACATCCCTCCCCTCACGAGTTTTTAGTCCTCTATTTCGATCCACAGAACCACTGCCTTTTTCTTCCTATCGGGATTCTTTATGTAGTGCTTTTTATCCGCTCTATAGTAGAATGCATCTCCCTTTCTCAGTTTGTACTTAACATCATCCAGATAAAGCTCTATTCTTCCCTCTATCACATATCCAAACTCACTGCCCTCGTGGTAATCCTCTTCTTCCGTCTTTGCCCCTGGTTCGAGCTCGACTATCATCGGATCTATGGGCTTATCCTCCACTCCGACCATCAAATACGCCATGTTTACACCGTCCGGTAGATCGTACATGGGCACCCGTTCTTCCTTCTTAAAGACTATCTTTTCTTCCTCAAAATCCGAGAAAAAGTGTTTCAAATCCGTTCCAAGCGCCCTCAATATCGTCTCAAGTGTATCTATAGAAGGTGACGTCTTATCCGACTCAAGCTGCGAGATAAAGCTTCTCGAAAGATCCGTTCTCTCAGCAAGCTCTTCCTGTGTCAAACCCCTCGCAAGTCTTAATCTCTTGATCTTCTCCCCTATCTTAGTAAAGGCGCCCACCCCTTTGTTCATAATTTTTTACATAAAGTGTTTTCTTTATTATACACACACCTCGAAAAATATCAAAGAGCCAATATCAAGAACCTGTATATCCACTAAACTAATCACATCGCGTCAGCAACACTGACGAATTATACAAACGCTTGTGAAGAGGTCAATATTTATTTGTTACTGTTTTGTTAAAACAAATTTATAAGAGCTTTGCACGGGGAGTTTTGGCTCTCTATGATAAACTTCTCTCAAGGGGTGTGACAGATGACGGCTGCTCTACTGATTATTCTCATAGGCTTCATAGGAACCGCCACACTGAAAAATGTAATAAAAAAGATAATCGCCCTTGACATAATGAACGTGGGTATCGTTATGCTATTTGTAACTGTAAGCTCGAAAAAGGGAAGTCTCCCACCAGTGATAATTTCAGGAAAGGCCGGTGTCACTTATTCCGATCCCATACCACAAGCTGTCATAATAACCGCCATAGTGATTGGGTTTTCTATACTGACGCTATCCACAGTTCTTGCAACGATGCTTGCCGACAGAAAAAAGAAGGTAAACGTGGACGAATTCGAAAGGATGATGGAAGAGTGAGAATCTACGAACCGCTGCTGATCCTCTTGGCGCTCTCCCTTTTTTCGATTTATAAAAAACTGAGTAAATATATCCTAATCCTTACTCCGCTCACTCTCCTCATCTACTGGATGTTTGCAATGCCTCTGCGCTCAGAGATAGTCACGGGACCCTTTGGAATTTCCCTCTCCTTCACGCCAGAATCCAGACTCTTTCTTTTAGCCGCGGCCTCTGGATTCTCAATAGTCGCCATACATCTACTCGGTAAAAACCTTTCAAAAGTTTTCTCTTTCTCCTTCACCACTTCTTTGATAACGCTTTCCTTTCTGTTTCTATCAAAAGATCTTTTTAACATATATGTTTTGATGGAAGTCCTCTCCGTTCAAGCGGCGATAATGATCTTGGAAAAACTGGATGAAAGAAAACTATGGGCTTCGCTGAAATACCTGATCATAGGAAATGTCGGAGCTAACATATATTTAGTAGGTGCCGTTCTCTATTACATAAAAACCCAAACTTTCCAAGTAACACCGAATGCCGATGCTCCCAATGTAGCAACCGCTCTCATGCTAACAGGGCTTCTGATAAGAACCGGCGTTTTCGGATTTGGAATGTGGCTGCCACAGTTTCATTCGGCAGCAGAAAAAGAATTATCAGCTCTTCTATCTGGAGTCTTTGTCAACGGCGGAATTTACGCACTCTTTCAAATATCAAACCTGGATTTTCCTCAAATGTGGAGATACCTTGCGCCCTTTCTCGCGATCGTTCCAGCCGTGATGTGCATCTTGAGCAGAAATCCCAAACGAACTCTTGCATGGAGCACCATGGCACATTTGACCTTTTTAAGCGGTTTTCCAACAGCTTCTCCAATCTATGCCCTGTCACACGGCCTTTCAAAAACTCTTCTATTTCTAAAGAGCGATCAAATGAAAGATAACGAAAGGGATCTCTCTACCTTCCTGCTGATTCTAATCGCAACACTTTCACTTGCAGGAATGCCAATGACGATCGGTGCTTTTTCTGAACATATTCTTCTGGAAAACACACAGCATCTGGGAAAACTCCTCATTCTTCTTTCAATATGGATCTCCTCGGGCGGAATAATGAAACACATATTAAGAGGAAAAATCCGAATTGGCTTTCACTACTCTGCTTTTCTGATCCCGATATTCCTATTTCCAAAATTCTCCATAGCAGGTTTGATAGGAATCTCCGTCGCGTTACTCCTGGGAGTGATACATACTAAAAAGGATGTATACTTGAAGATAGAAAGACTGGAAGAGAATCTTTTGATTATAAGCGGGGCGCTGGCGGTGATGATATGGCTATTCTAAGTGGGGTCGTTGGTTATGCGATATTTTACATGCTGAGTAAAATGCCCATACTTTCCATAGTCGCTGGAGCGTATTCAATAATGCTTCACTACATGATCCATCCTTCTTGGAGAAAGATCGGAACTCTCTTCATCAGCCTGATATTTCATTTCCCGCTCGCAATAATACAATCGTTTATAGCTCCTTTCCACAGATTCGAAACCTTTGAAATTGCCGAATGCCAGGATAAAAACTCCCTGATAAAAACCCTTTCCATAACGCTTACTCCTCTAAGCGTTGTTTTCTTGAAGGAAGATAACAGGCTCCACATCCACAAGGTGGTGCGTCCATCGTGATGTATGTATTTTTAATTCCTCTTGTTATAACACTTCTAATATCTCTGAAAAGAAATATCTGGAATAAGGCTCTCTCACTTTCATCTTTGGGAATCAAAGTAGGGGTTTTGATCGCTTTAGTAGCTTATGAAAAACGTCTGGAATATCTTTTAGACGTATCTGTTCTCTACATAATGGCAAGCGGGGCAGGAATAATGCTGCTTCTGCACCTGATCTTAAGGAGTGACCTCGAATGATAGGCCGTATTCTCATCACGGTTGGAATTCTTTTCATGATATTGGGAAGTCTATTAACCCTGATAGAGACCAAATTCTCGAAAAAGCTTCACTGGATAGGAATATCCGATACGATAGGAGCTTCACTCGTCTTCATAGGAATGGGGGTAAACGGTTTTGGAACCCTCAAAGCTACACTGGCGTTCTTGTTTATAATCCTCTGGGGACCGAGCCTGACTCATACATTGGCAAGGGCTTTTCTGTCGAGGTTAGAAAAATGAGAGAGATCTTGGGAATTGGGATGGTCACGATAGCGCTTGCTACTCTTTTTCAAAAGAGCGTTTTACGCGCAGTAATGTTGAGGCTCGTTCTGAGCATATTGGCGGTCGCACTGTACACTGTCTACATGGCACCAGATGTGGGATTAGCAGAAGCGATGATAGGCGCACTGCTGATGACCTATGTCTATATGCTATTAATCAAAAGTCCAAGATCCATTATCGTCGGCGTGGTTCCTTTGAAGATACTTTTCGAAAAACATCCATGGGGATTCGATGGCATAGAGTATGTTTTGCTCGAAAGATTCGCGAAATCACACGGGTATTCTCTTGAGATAATCGAGTACGAAAATGAAAGCGACCTTTTGGAAAGTCTCAAAAACGGAGAAATCGACGCAGCTTGTGGGCCGGTCCACACCCAGGGAATACAGATAATACCAACAAAGATTTTCGTCTTAGAAGACGGACATGAAAAAGATTTTTTGAGGATGAGCGAAGAGGATTCAAAGCGCATCGTGAATGTAAAAGAAACTTTTTATACCATCTTGATGTCGGAACATGTGGAAGAGTTTCAAGACTTTTTGGAAAACCTCAAAAGGAGTGGGGAGTTCGATGAAATCATCTATAAGTACGCACGTTAAATTCGCGGCATTGATCATTACATCCGCCCTTGTATTCTCAGCCGTGCTTCCATGGCTCCACACAAGCGATAGAACAGCTTTAGATATATTAAAAGAAACCGGGTATTCGAATACCACAGCCACCATATACCTGAAGAGCAGAATGCTCGATACCGTATTCGAGGTACTTGTCTTCTCTCTCGTCATAATCGGACTGAGCACACATCATAAATCCAAGGGAAGATACCACGAGGACATAAAAGACGATGTCTTTACAAACATCGCCAAGATAGCCTCATTCTTTCTCATGATAGCCTCACTATACCTCGCACTCACAGGGCACTTATTCCCAGGTGGGGGATTCACGGCTGGGGTCACTGGAGGAACTGCCATCCTTCTAATGGCCATATCCTCGGGTTTCGACAAGTTCGAAAGTAATTTCAAAAGGTTAAAGGTAGACGTTTTAGAAAAGATTCTCATATCCGCGATAATAATATCTTCCCTTATAGAATTCAGGTTACCTTCACAGAGGTTTATAATCCTTCAGAATGTGTTGATATACTTCAAAGTCATGGCAGGCACTTGGATAGTGCTTTACAACTTGATCAAATACAGGGGGATAGTGTGATGAAGGGATACCTCATAACTTTCGAAGGAATCGATGGATCTGGGAAATCCTCCCAAGCAAAAAGACTTTTGGAATATTTAAATTCCAAAGGGATCGACTCCATACTCTTGAGGGAACCCGGGGGAACGCCAGAAGGCGAAAGAATAAGGGAAATCCTTCTCGACATTGGCTCGGATCTTCCACCAAAAGCCGAATTATTTCTGTTCCTGGCATCGAGAAACATTCTCACCAATAAAATCATCATACCTTCTTTGAAAAAAGGAGTAACTGTGATCGTGGATAGATATGCAGACTCTTCCATGGCATATCAGGGGTACGGTAGGCAGATAGATCTAAGGCTCGTAGAGGTTGGAAACGTGGAAGCCACAGAAGGCATAAAACCGGACTTAACGTTCTACCTCGATATAACAGTAGAAGAAGCCTTAAAAAGAAAAAGGGAAAGAGATAGGATGGAATTGGATGAAGAGTTTCTAAAACGCGTTAGAAATGGTTACCTGAAGATGGTGGAAAGTGATCCACGATTTGTATTGATAAATGCAATGAAAGAAGAGGAAAAAGTATGGTTCGAGATCAAAGAATACGTTGACAAAAGAATTCTCAAGGAGGAATAAACCATGAAAGGACTTGGAATACTCACTAAAGAACTGTCGAAGCTTCTGAGGAAACCATCTGTTATTCTGATTCTCATTGCCGCTCCCCTCATAGTAGCAGGTCTGGGGATATTGATGTACGCGAACTACGGATTTTCGAACATGAAGCTTGGTTTCGTAAACCTCAACAGAGATCCCATAGGTGGATTCACAGTGAAACTCATCCTCTCCTTTTTCCACGGGGGCTCCGTGGTTGAGCTTAGAAAGAACGATTACGAAGAAAAACTCATGAATGGAAACGTCCACGCCGTCATAATAATCCCAGAAGACTTCACAAAAAGAATCTACTCCCGCGAGCAATCGTATCTCTATTTCGTTCCAAGTCCATATGACCTCCAAATATCCGCAGGTATATTCACAGTAATAAAATCCTTATTTGACGACCTGGAAGGCAGCATGTTCTTCGACCCGAAAGTCCTGAGGTACCTTTTCGTCGGAAAAGGATATCCCGCCCCAGAAGTGATTCCCAAAAGAGGGGAAAAAGCGATGAGTTTTGATTCATTGATGGCACCCGCTGTCGTCTTCCTTTCAGGAATACTCGTCGTAATAACACTCTCATCACTCTCCATTATAGAAGAAAGGGAAAGAGGACTGCTAAACCTCTATAAGGTGGCAGGAGTTAAGGCTCCCTCCTTTGCTATTTCGAGCATACTCGCATATGCAACCCTTGGAATGATAGAGTCGATAATCGCATACATTGCATTCGTAATCTTCACGGGGTGCACGATCAACCCATCATACCTGATACCTTTAATGCTGATCTCAAATCTCTTCTATTCCGCCCTTGGCGTTATTATCTCGTCTCTGTCTCCCAACAAAGGTGTAAACGTTCTTTTAATGACCATGACGCTGGGATTCGTGTTCTTCGCGAGCGGATCGCTCGTGCCAATGATAAGCATACCCTCCGGGCTCAGAAAAATCATAGAAAGGACCGTCATATTCAATACAACTCTTGTCGTAAGAAAAGTTCAGATATTCGGAAATGTAAGGGTGATGAAAGAGTTCACCAGCATGCTTGTATCCCTCACAGTTGCTCTTATAGGTGCGGTGATATCGTCGATGTACGCTCTCAGGAGGGAGTGAAAGGATGAAACTCGAATGGAACGACATGTGCTTTGGCTGCGGCAAGGCGAACGATTGCGGTTTGCAGTTGAAAATAAGCTATGAAGATGGAAAAGCATGGGCGGATATAGTCTTCAAGGAGCATCATCAAGGTTGGAAAAACATCGTACATGGAGGAGTAATCGTGGCCGCCATTGATGAGGTTATGGCTTATACGCTGGGATCGATGGGAGTAACGAGCGGTGTAACGGTTCAAATTTCTGTCAGATTCAAAAAACCCGTAGTTGTGGGAGAAAGGTACAAGGTCGAAGCCAGAGTGGTAGAATCTAAGGGCAGAAAATACTCGCTCCGTGGTGAGATCACTAAAGACGGAATTGTCTATGCAGAAGGTGAAGGAATCTATCTCAGCGTAAAAGAGGTGAAAGTTTGAAAGCCGTTGTAATTTCAGATACCCACGGTTCATTGAAGACTTGGATGCAGGTACTTCCTTTTTTGGAAGACGCCGACATGATTTGGCATCTGGGCGATGTTCTCTACCATGGCCCGCGAAATCCAATACCAGAGGGGTACAATCCTGCAGCATTAGCGGAAAATCTTAAAAGGTTTCACATAGACTACGTTAGGGGCAACTGTGATGCAGATGTCGATGTGCAGGTACTGGGTTTGGCGGAGATGCCACGTGTCATGGAAGAAACGATCAACGATCTGAAAATCGTTATGATCCATGGGGACCTTCTCCCGGAAGAGGACGAAGTAGATTTTGCAAAACAGCATGGGGCTTCCATATTGCTAAGAGGACACACTCATATATCCCGGATAGAAAGAAAGGGAAATGTGGTGATCGTAAACCCGGGAAGTTTAAGTCTTCCAAAAGGTGGTTCCAAAAACAGCTTTGCAACCATCTTGTTCGATGATCCCACAATCATAGAGATAAAAGATCTCTCTGGAAAAACGATAATCAAGGAGGTGCTTTGGGTATGAAGAAAACCTACAAGAATTTCTTCAAATTCCTCGCAGTGGCAGCGGTAGCGGTAGCCGCCGGCTGGATTCTATCAGCCGCAACATCGAATCAACCAGATCTGATAAAACTCGTATCACCCATATACGAAACCCTCCAATACATTTCCCGCTATTACTATGGAAAGGATTCGTTGGATTACGAAAAATTAGTCGATTACGGAATAGATGGTCTATTGAAGGGACTTGGAGATAAATTTTCCCACTATGTCAGTCCAGACATGTTAGAGGAAGAAGAAATAGAAATGAAAGGTGAATATGGCGGACTCGGAATGGAAGTCACGTGGGATAAGGAGATGGAAGCCATAGAAGTTGTTGCTCCAATGTATGGAACCCCAGCGTGGAGAGCTGGCATCAAAGCAGGAGACAAGATAGTGGAAATCGATGGCACTCCAACATCAGAAATGACCTTCATGGAAGCTGTCAGGAAACTCAGAGGAAAACCCGGAACCCAGGTCAAACTGAAAATATACAGGGAAGGGGTTAAGGATTACCTGGAACTCACCGTCACCAGGGAAGTTATCCACTTAATACCAGTGAAATATGCAACTTTTGAATCCGATGTTGGAAGAATCGGCTACGTTAAACTTACCAAATTCATGGAAACCACTTACGATGAACTCGTGAAAGCCCTGAAGGAAATCCTGAACGAAAATATAAAAGCTCTCATCGTAGACCTGAGGGACAATCCGGGCGGATATCTCGATCAAGCCGTAAAAGTAGCATCTGTCTTCATAAACAGCGGAATTATAGTGAAAATAAGTTCCACATTCGCTGACACCGAGACCTACGAAGTTCACAACGGCAACATAATTTTGAAAACCACCACAAGCACACGAAACATCTCAAAAGCCGCTCTCCAACTGCCCGAGGATATAAAAGTCGTCGTCCTTGTAAACAAAGGTTCAGCCTCCGCATCAGAAATAGTTACTGGTGCTATCAAAGACCATAAAAGAGGTGCAATTGTGGGCAAGAAAACCTTTGGAAAGGGATCTGTACAAACTGGCATCACTCTGAGCAATGGAGGGATCTTATACCTCACCACAGCGCATTATCTAACCCCATCGGGAAGAGACATACATGGTCAGGGGATAGAACCAGACTATGAGGTAACCGTAGAAGCTTCGGCAGCGAAGGAAGAGGAAAAAGTCTTAGATTACACGAAAAGAAGGATAGAAATAAAGCCGGAGAAAGATCCATTCATCGTGAAAGCAATAAGTGTTTTAAGAGAAGGAGAATGAGCAGATACGGTATCATTTTCTTTCTTGGAGTAATAGTATCAATTGCAGCTGTAATAACGATGAACTTGGGACTTTCAAGCACAGAAGTTGTGCTAAAAGAGGAGTATCCAAAACTGGTCATAAAAAACCCGTTTTGGCCCGAGGTAAGCACACTCAAAAAAAATATGGAGTTCTTGTTGCTGATCAGGGATCTAAAGAAAATAAGCGAAGGTGTTTTTCATAGAATGGGATATATCACTATTAAAAACTCGAATTTATTTGAAAAAGCCTTGATGGAGGCTATCAGAATAACCGGAAAGGCACCGGAGGTATATGAATGGGAGAGAGGAAAACTATTCCGTCTGGAAGCTTTCAAGATATCGGTCATATATTCTCCATAAAACGTGAGTGGCCGTATTTAACGATACCAACGCTCGTTTTTCTCGCGTTGGAGTTCCAGTGGGGCATATGGATATCCCCACCCAAAAAGTGGTTTATCCATATAACCCTCTATTTTCTCATAAACATTTACTCCCTTAGTATGGCCAGCTTGAGCAACAAAAAGCTGCAATTTCTCGTTGTCTTTCTTCCATATGCCTTTCTCCCGTCTGTCTGGAGAGTATTCTCACTCGTGGGTATAAACCCCTACTTCTCGTTCTTTTTCTGCTTCGTAATTTCAAGTTACTCTGAATTCGTAATTCTGGAATCCATTGAGGTATGGCTTGATATCGGAAGAATAGGCGCATTAACAGCACTGATTTGGGTGATGAAAAAATGGTGGACAAGTTTGTTGATTTTGTTATAAAACGAAAAAAGCTAATAATATCCTCCATACTGATTTTAACTGCCGTCATGGGAACCCTGGGGTTTCTATTCATAGGCATAAACCCCGATTTAACGGACATAGTTCCGAAATCTAAGGAAAATTACAAAATGCTGGTCGATTTCTTGAAATCCAAAGCGACTTCCAACGTATTGACAGTCGCACTGTACACCCAGGGCGATGTTGAAGGTGGAAAAGAAGCCTTAAAAACTCTAAAGAAAGAGTTTGAAAAAACTCCGTATATAAAAGAGACAATGAGATTCGATGTTCCTGAACTGTTGATAAAATACGGAATTTTCACACTCAAAAGTGGAAATATACGGGATATTTTGAATTACTTTGAGAAACTCCGTTCGACATTCAACCAAGCAGCTGTCGATTTCAGGTTTTGGAAGAACATGGGACTGATATTGAACAAAGTGAACGCCTACATAGAGAACTACGTTAAAAGGAAGGGCTTCAACGAATACATAATGGTATCACCATCAGGAGATTTAATAATAATGAACTTCCTTTTGAAAGCGCTCGTCACGGACGTTGGAGGAACTGTGGAGGCTGTGAAAGCTCTGCGAAAAATAGCAAAATCGATCCAAAACAGGTATGGATACACGATAAAGCTCACCGGAGGTCCCGTTTTTACTTACGAATCCCACATTCAAGTGAGAAAAGACTTCGCATACACAACGATGCTATCTCTCCTTTTCATTTCCCTTCTTCTCTATTTGACTTTG
Source organism: Thermotogaceae bacterium (assembly GCA_026993805.1). Lineage (GTDB taxonomy): Bacteria > Thermotogota > Thermotogae > Thermotogales > Thermotogaceae > JALWSA01. Next base: position 49,525 of record JALWSA010000015.1, read on the forward strand.
GGAAGTCTACGCACAGTGGCGTATCTATTCCTATCCATGCTCAGCGCCATGGCCATAACTGTGGGAGCTTTTTACTTCATATTCGGGGAGATAAACATAATCACATCGTTCGTCAACGCAATGGTTATCGGTCTGGGTATAGATTTTGGTATCCACTTAACCACGAGATTGAACGCAAGGCTCAGAGGCAAAATGGAGCTGGAAGAAGCTATCAAGCATTCTATAGAAGAAACCATCGCACCTTCTCTGATCTCAGCCGCCACCACTGCCAGCGCTTTTTTGGTCATGCTTTTCAGCGGATCGCCAGCATTCTCTCAAATGGGAATAATGGCATCACTCGGTATCGCCATATTCTTCGCGGTCATGTTCCTGTTCATACCAGCACTTTACTCGTTTGGAAAGATGCGGCCAAAAGTATTCCACGCTTTTGAGCTCTTCATAAGAATAGTGGATATCTGGAGAAAGAGAAAAATACCCGTCGTCGTTCTAATAATGATCGCACTCGCTCTCTCTTATTTCGGATTCATGAACATATCCAACTACTGGTACACACCTCCCGGCCTTGCGCCCTCAAACTCGGAAGCTCAAAAGACTTTTGAAGATATAAGAAGGAGTTTCAAGAGTCTGGGATTAGGTGACATAGTCATAGCTGTAAAAGACTTCTCCGAGCTCTATAAAACCGAAAATATCCTAAAAAAAGATCCGCTCTTTTCCAAAACTTCTTCCGTGATAGACATTGTGGGAGATCTCTCCAAAGAAACGGCGAAAAAGATTCGAGAATTCTACGGGGACATATTCTATGTCGTTAAAGACCCTATACTTTCCGCTCTTTTCCGAAAGGTTGGTATCTACCAGGAAATGATCGAGATGCTAAAAGTCGTGGAAAACTCAAAGAGCTTTTCTTCTATTTTAAACGAGCTCAAAAAAGACCTTCCAATGTTCTTCTACGACTACGAAGGAAAGACCTATAACCTCATATATCTTCAAACGAGAAGAGACCTATATAGTAACAACATGATAAAGATCGTGTTCGATGACCTGCTCAAAAAGGTCCCCAAAAAATCCGTCTTAGGATACGCAATGCTCTTTTACAACGTCATGGAAGATATACAAAAGTCCATAACGGAAATCACCGTCTTCATTTCGATCGTGATCCTCCTGATCGTTCTCGTGGGTTCGAGATCCTTAAAGAGCTCCTTCTTCATGCTTGTCGTCTTGATACTTTCGATATTCACCACATTCGGGATGGCGTACTTCCTCGGTATACATTCCACGTTCATGACCCTTCTCGTGATACCAATAATGATAGGTATAGGTGTTGACAGCATGATACACTTGAACCACACTGTATCAACGGGAAAAGAGGACATAACGAGAACGGAAAAAGCCGTGTCTATATCGATGTTCACAACCATAGTCGCTTTCGGTAGCTTCGCACTCGCTCGCGGTAAACTCTTAAAAGAATTCGGGAGCACGGTAGCAATTGGGCTTTTCGTCAGCTTAGTCCTCTCCATATTCCTCTTCCTTCCCATGATAGAAAGGAGGAGATGAACTTGGTAAACATGCACCTGATTCTGGGACATGTCGTTGCGGATCATTCCTTTACGAACAACTACAAAATAAGAACATATAAAGGCTGGAATCTGATTGGCCACATGCTCTGGTCAGCGTTCGCAATCCTCGCTTTCACCTTCGATATACTTCTGAAATCCCCAAAAGGTATAGCAATTCTTCTCACCTTCATCTTGATACACTGGGTGGGAGACTGGTTGCGCACCAAGTTTTACGAGAAGGGTCAGAAAAGAAAAATAGACATCTTAGAAGCGACCATGCTCGTTATAGCGGTCATCTTCAATGCCTTAGTGGCAAGCGACTTTTCAAAATCTTACCTATCTGCCGAATTCGTCTACTACCTCATGGGCATGTCTGTCGTATCTGTGGGAGTTACCTATATCTTCAGGAACTTTTACCCAGGAAAGGAGGACCTTCCAGATATAGATGGAATCTCGGAAAGACTCGCAGTATTCGTATTCACACTGGCAAACAGGCCTCTATTCGCTGCTCTTTCCCTGGCAATTGCGTATCTTTACAGGCTTTTTCGATACAAAAAACCCGATCCCACTTGGTGGATGAGTCCTGTTTTAGGAGTAGGAATAAGCTTGCTATGGTATGTAACCATGCACTGAAGGAGGGATCGGATGACATACGCTATAGGAGACATCCACGGGATGTTTGAGCCCCTCGTCCGCTTGTTTCAAAAGCTTCCGCTGAAAAGCGATGACACTCTAATCTTTCTTGGCGATTACATAGACAGAGGCCCGAATTCCAGGGAGGTCGTCGAATTTTTGGAAAATCTAAAAAAACAGCACAACACAATTCTTCTCATGGGGAATCACGAGGACATGATGCTCAAATGCTTAGAACACGGTGATTGCATAAACTGGGAGTTCAACGGAGCCGGTGCCACGATAAGGAGCTTTGGAAGCATTGAAAATATAAAAGAGAAACTGGATTTCTTCAAATCCCTGAAACTCTATCACATAGAAGATAAATTCTTGTTCGTTCACGGTGGGGTAAAACCGGGGGTACCTTTGAGAGATCAACCAAAACACGAAATGCTCTGGATAAGGGATGAATTCATCTTTTCAAAAAATCCCCTGCCTGGGAAAGTTGTCGTATTCGGCCACACACCCATTGAGAAACCCTACATCGCTGAGGATAAAATAGGTATAGACACGGGATGCGTCTATGGAGGTATGCTCACTGCAATAAGACTCGATGACTTGAAGATATTCTCCGTTAGCTGCAGGTGAGAGATATGTGGCTCTTAAACATTATCATCGTCACATTCCTCTGGGCATCTGTGCTCCTCATATCTGAGGTTCTTCGTCTGCCTTCACCCGTATTCGTTTTCTTCCGCCTCGTGTTTTCGCTATTTATAGTCCTTCCTTTGGCAATTAAAGCTGGACTTAAAAAACCGGATTTTAGATCATTCACAAGTGGGTTTCTCCTCGCTCTCAACTGGATCTTTCTTTTCATGGCCGTTAAAAGAATCGGAGCCTCCACCGCAGATCTTCTCTACTATACAGCACCGGTCATCTCTCTGATTCTTGAACGTTTTCTTGGAAATCCCATTCCCGTATGGTCATGGATCTCCGCCATCGTCTCGTTCTCGGGAGTGGCAATGATATACTCCTTCTCCTCGAGTGAAATTGCCGGTATGAGCTTCGCTTTAATAGCGGGATTTTTCTACGGTTCCGTCGTAGTACTCGGAAAACACACATCGATAAGAGTGCATCCTTTCGTTTTCACCTTTTATCAGATGATCTCCGCATCCCTTTTAACCCTGTTTTTCGCCTTTCCCTACTTCAAACCCCTCACATCAAAAGAGCTTATTCTCCTTGCAATTGCCGGAATTCTAAATACGGGAATAGCACTCCTACTATGGTGGGCAACCCTAAAAACGGTAAACCTGAGAATAGCATCTGTCCTCACATATCTCGACCCCGTCTTTGCTATGATTCTTTCAACTCTGTTTCTCAACTTCAAACCGAGTGTGTGGAACATAATCGGCGGGACACTTATAATCAGCGGAGGAGCATTCGCCGTCTGGAAGGAGATGTCAGCGAGTGAGAGTGGTGATAACGGGAAGGCCGGGAAGCGGAAAAACAACAACGGTTATTGAGATCCTCAAAAAGCTTAAAGGAGCAGGTTTTTACACAAAAGAAATCAGATCCGGACGTGCCCGAGCGGGATTTATAGCCGTAACATCATGGAACGCGGAAGTCATACTCGCAAAAGTCGGCGCAAAAACGGATAGAAGGGTTGGAAAATACGGCGTATTTGTAAAAGAGTTTGAAGAAAGAGTGGTGGAGCCGCTCTGGAAGTTCCTGAAAACATCGTCTTTTATTTATATAGACGAAGCCGGAAAAATGGAACTCTTCTCAAAAAAGTTCAGGGATTTTATAGAAGACTTGTTGAAGACCGAGAAAGATCTGATAATAACCGTGCCCTTGAAAGATTTCGATCCACTGGTATCGAAAATAAAGAGAAGAGCTGATATACTCATAGACGCTTTCGAATACTGGAACAAAAGAGAAGAAATAGTCTCAAAAATCGTAAACTCACTTAGAAGGAGGGAAAGATTTTGAAGTGCCCCGGATGCGGCGCTGAGCTTCAATTCGATGATCCCAGTAAGCCCGGATACATACCATTTGAAGTTTACGAAAGAAGACTTGCAGAAGGAAAAGAGATATTGTGCCAGAGATGCTATAGATTGAAACACTACGGGAAACTGGATCCCGTAAAATTAGATGAAAACTTCATTGGAAAGCTCAAGAACGTTCTTGGATCTTTCAAACTCGTTTTATGGGTCATCGATGTAACCGACTTTGAAGGAACTTATAGAAAAGAGATAAGAGATCTCGTAGCAGGGAAGAAAGTCATCTATGCGGTTACGAAGATAGACCTTCTGCCAAAAGCCATTACCCAAACCGAAATAAAAGAATGGCTGATTGAAAGGATAAAGCCAAAATATCCAAAGGACGTGAGGCTCATAAGTTCTCTCAAAGGCTTTGGAATAAACTCCTTGAAAAAACATCTGCTCTCCTTTGGAGTGGATAAAGCACTTGTAATAGGTGTCACGAACGTTGGGAAATCATCACTTATTAACAAACTCGCAGAACATCCGACTCTTATAAGCCCCTTTCCCGGCACCACGCTTGGGCTCCTCCGGCGCAAGATGAAAGGTGCAAGGTTTTACATCTACGACACGCCCGGAATAACCACAAGCGACAGATTTTCGGATCTTCTCAGCGTGGAGTGCCAGAAAGAGATTCTTCCTTCAAGAGAGCTCACGAGAAAAACATTCAAACCCGAAAGGGAAAGAGCCATCCTCATAGGAGGACTTGCAAGACTCCTCGTAGATTACGATACGAAGCTCCGGCCCATATTCCAGATATTCACATACGAGAAAGTAAAACTTCATGAAACAAAATCTGAAAAAGCTGAGCAACTCCTGAAAGAAAGGGTTGGGGATTTCCTTATACCTCCATGCAGCAAATCTGAGGTCGAAGGTCTGGAATTCATGGAAAAGGAATTCGAAGTCGATGAAGAACACGAACTCGCCTTCCCGGGTCTGGGATGGATAAATGTAAAAAGAGGCCCCGTGATCTTCAAAGCATTGATTCCCAGAGGAGTAAAAGTCGTTAAAAGACCGCGGCTTGTAAAACCAAAAAGATGATGCTCATTTCCAGCCGATGAAAGCCGTTATGCTCTTTCTCGGAATCATAATGTAAGTGGAAGGATCACATCGAAGCCCTATTCTGGAAGTTTTAAGAAAATCCAGAATATCGCAGTTCAAACTGAGAGGAAGATCCCCGTATCCCGGAGAGATTCTTGCACTTCCCTGCCCGTAAATATTCCTCAAACGCATATCGAGAGCTCTCACGAAATATTCCACCATCTCCGAGCCTATCCCATCCAAAAAGAAGGAAGAAAGCTCATCCCCGTTTTTATGCAAACGCTCTACCTCTCTGTCGAAGTCCTCACCGAGCGTGGCGGCTATAACCGTCACTTTGCTGCTGCCATACAAATGCTGACTCGCAAGCTTCCCCTTCAAAACCAGAGGACCCGCAACAAGATTCTCACCATCTACTTCGACCGCCACCGTCTCATAAAGAGCACTCGGACGTGCGACCTTAATGGCTATCTCAAGGGCACGTTCAAAATGCCTTTGGAATCCCTCCGGAATCTTTCCGAGTCCTTTAAAACCGAGCCGTGCGGCAAGTACTCTCTCCGGAATCTTTATCTCCCACGGATCAAGAGTGAACAATTCTGCCAAGCCTTCCCACCCTCTCAACATCTTTAACTATTCCAGAAACGTACACTCCCCAAACCATATCTTTCACATCTTCCACGAGCTCAGCGACTCTTTCGAAAGTGTACTCCGCTATGTACTCCTTGTCTCTTCCTTCCGTCCGTGTGAAGAACTCCTCAGGTATCTCAATCCCAGGAACCTTAGCAAAATACTCAAGTTGCCTTCTGCTCTTGAAAAACGCCGTGGACATTATTATTGGCGCATCGAGGGCGTTTACCATCCTTTCCACCAATTCTCTCTTAAAAACAGGTTGTGAAACAAGAAAATCCACCCCTGCTTCTACCTTCTTCCTGGCCCTCTCTATCTCTCTTTCCGAGACTGGATTGAAAACTGCACCGATGAAAAACTCCGTCTTTCCTTTGAGTTCGTTTCCGGCAAGATCCGTCCCCTCGTTCATCTTCCTTATGAGCTCAATAACTTGAAATATCGTGAAATCCTCAACCTTGGTAGCGTTGGGATAATCTCCAAGCTTTGGATCATCCCCGGACAACAAAAGAAGATTTCTGATGCCTAACAAGTGAATACCCATGAGATCTGACTCTATTCTGAGAGCATTCCTGCTTCTTCTCGTGAAGTGTACGAGGCTCTCAATTCCCTCATCCAAAAGCTGCTTAGCCACCGCCCAAGGTGCCACCCTGACACTTCCAACTGGCATATCCGTTATCGCTATGACATCCGCTCCCACCCGATGCATATCCTTACAGAGTCTCAAACATTTCTTCGTGTCTACACCCTTTGTCGGGATCACCTCATAGATGAGTATTTTCTTACCAAAGAGATTCTTCATCGGCATCTCTCCTCATCTGATGATAAAATTCGGCAGGAGGTGTCCCCCTTGAAAAGAATATTTTATATACTGTTCATACTTCTGTCTATAAACGCTTCCTCCATATTTGGAATAAAAGCCATCCAAGGTGATGGTTACATTATCTTTTATCCTGAAGGATACGACCTTGCCGCGTCTGAGGTAGCAGCTTCGTATGAGAGCGTAAAAGACAAAGTAAAAGAGCTTATTGGAACCGCACTGGGAAACATAACATTCGTGGTAGAAGACGCAGGAAGCTACACAAACGGAATGGCTGATCCCGTACAAAAAAGGGTCTTCATTCTAACCTGGCCAAAACCTTACCGCTTCATGAATTTCGAAAAATGGTACCCCATAGTGGTATCCCACGAGCTCACACACATGGCTCATCTTCCCTTCGCAAGCGGTATCCCAAAAACTATTCAGGACATAACGGGCCTTCCGCTCATAAGCTCTCAATTCAGATCTCCATTCGTGGAATCAACGACTGTTTTCACGGAGTCTTCCCTTGGAATCGGTGGAAGATTGAATAATCCCCTTATAAGATCTCTGGCTTGCAGCATGGCAAGAGGAGACTGGCTTCCAGATCTGCCAAGAATTTCATCTCCACCAGCGGAAGACTTTCTGGGATTCTCGCTCTATTACTACATACCCTCTCAGTTTTACTCATTCCTTGCTGAAAAATACGGAATTGAAAAAGTAAAAGAATGGCTGAAGGAATACTCCGGGTATTTCATGGGATTCGGAATAGAAAAAAGCGCAGAGAAAGTTTTCGGAAAGAGTTTCACCGAGCTTTACAGAGAATGGAAATCAACGCTACTCTCTGAATGCAACTTCTCGGCGCCCAAGCATGAGCTTTACTCCAAAAAGATGCGCTTCATATCCAACATCGCCTCTGAAAATGGTCAGATATACCTGGCATATAGAGATTTCGGTGCCAGCACCCTTTACGGATGGAACGGTCACACGATAGCTACATCGAATAACGGAAAAGTTCATGAAATCCTCAAAGTGCGCTATTTCTCAGGAACCTTGAGAGTAAAAGACGGAAAAATCTACTTTCTTGCCTTGAAACCCCTACCATCCAAAGTGGATTTCTTTCAGAAGATGAGAAGTGAAATATACGAATACGACCTGAAAACCGGGAAAGTGACAACACTGATAAGCGGCATGATAAGCGCTTTTGATCTGCTTGGCGGCTCTTTAGTTTACGCGGAATACGACCCAAAGAGCGGCAAAAGCACTATTCATCTTGAAAACAAATCCCTAAAAATAGACGGATTCGTAAGGGAAATCACTGCCTGGAAAGACAAACTTCATCTTCTCGTTTCAGATAAATATGGCTCGAGCAGCATATACACGCTCGAAAATGGAAGATTCACCGTCTTCAGGGATGGAAGATTCAAATATTCCCTCAAGATTTACAATGGCGAGCTAATGTTTGTGGCCTTTGACGATGACGGTGCAAACATCTACAAACTCTCCGGTAAAAAGCTCATAAAGCTGACCAGAAATCTCGCCGTTCTCGATTTTACGAAAAAAGGCGATGCTCTTCTTGCTGTATCATTCTCGGAAAAACAGCCCGCAACAGCCATATTCGCCGCAAAGCCCTCTCCAACAACAGCTGCAGCGGCACTGGAAAGCTCCTTCAAACTAAAAACTCCATCTTTCAAAGAAATCGACCCGCTCATGCCGTACACGCTTCAGACTCTCTTCCCCCATGTCCACATTCCACTCGCCGTTCCACCGGAACTCACTGGCGGGAACTGGAGCTTTGGAGCACTTCTTGGCGGTAGTTCCCCAGAAGGAAACCTATACTGGATTGCTTTTCCGAACATCCTCTCAAATGGCCAGGTGGACATATCAGGTGGTTTCAATCTCAACATAGGGGCACTCAACATATTCGCATCCAAGATATTCTCGAGTTACAGCTTATCTGGAAGCTTCGAACTCTTAAGAACTCAACCTTCTCCAGATTCAATGATCACATCGGGATTTAAAGCCACTCTTGACTCTGGATACTGGGCGATTAAGGGCTATACGGATACATATTTCGGAAACACATACATATCCGCTGCCCTGGGATTTGGTAGCGCCGGACCCTTGGCCGAAGCGAGTGCATATATAAAAGGCGGCAACTTCATCGTAAAGGGATACGCGGGCTACGAAGCCGCTCTCAGTGTTGAAGGCGGACTCATCTTTCCGCTGCTCTTCACAGATGCTGGAAACTTCGATCCCTACTTTCATCTTTCACACATATTCCTGGAAATCGACGGCGGATACAATAGCCAGCTTTACGGCAAAATCATGCTTGGATTCGAGGAAGCCGACATAATAACATATTCAAGGAACTTTCCAAAGATAGGAATTCAGATAAGCGAAACCGGTGTTTCCATATGCTGGGGTATAGGATTTTAATGGAGGTGGTCCTGCGTGGAAAAGAAATGGCTGGAATTCTACGAGCGTCTCGTTAATACAGATACCGGATATGAACTGTCGATAGAAGAAAAATTGGATGCCACCCAATTTGTTGCAGACATGTTAAAAGAGCTTGGATTCGATGTCAGAAGAGGAAAAGGCTCCCATATAGCAACGATGGGAAATCCACCCCGTGTGACCCTAATAGGGCACCTGGACACGGTATTCAAAAGAGGAGAACCCTCCAAAAGACCTTTTACAGTAGAAGGCGACGTGGTGAAAGGCCCAGGAGTTGCAGACATGAAGGGCGGAATCGTGGTGATGATGGCGGCTCTCACTGAGCTTCTGAAAGGCTCTAAAAATCTGCCCCTGCAAGTGGTTCTCAACGTTGATGAGGAAACTGGATCCGATGTGAGTAAAGAGGATCATTACGAGGTCGCCGAGAGCAGCTACTTCTGCCTCTCCTTTGAAACGGGTAGAAAGAACGGCGCTGTAGTTGTGGGAAGAAAGGGTATCGCTTCCCTCGAAGTGAACATAATGGGAAAGGCGGGGCACGCCTCCAACCCTGAATCTGGTGCCAACGCACTCATCGAAATGGCACATAAAGTTATAGAGATATCAAATCTCAGGAGCAGATTCGAAAAGCTTACCATAGTCCCCACCATTGCCAATTCAGGCCATAAGAGCAACGTGATTCCCGAGAAAGCATATGTATTCTTCGATGTCAGATATTCGGATCTGAGCGAAATAACAAAACTTAGAAGCTTTTTGGAAGACATATTCATGGAAAAAGCCGTTGAATCTACGGAAGCATCTTATACTCTCACAATCAGACGTCCGCCTATGAAGAAGCATGAAAAAGCCGTTGAGCTTTTAGAAAATGTCATGAAAAGCATGAATGCATCATACGACATGCTGGAGGTCGGTGGCGGAGGTGACGCTGCCTTCTACACGGAAAAGGATGTACCCGCTATAGACGGCCTCGGTATAGTGGGGAGGAACATCCATTCTGCCGACGAAGAGGCGTTCCTCGAGTGGTTCGAACCAAGGGTTAATCTAACTCTGGCTCTCTTGCAACTTCTCATAGAGATGATATGATACATGGGCTGCTCCATAGCCACGGAACACATGGGTGTATAATTTGAAGATGCAAGAAAGGGGGTTGCATCTATGAAGAGAATGCTCGACTTCGGAGAATTGGAATTGACGATGCACGCAATTAGAAAACTCGTTTATTTTGCTGTCATGGAAAGTTATGGACCTGTTAACATAGAAGCCGAAAGTTTTTTTGGAAAATTCTTCGGGAAAGAAGAAGAGCGGATAAAGGTCGAGGAGAAGGAAAACGGTCAGGTTACCGTCGATCTGTATCTGGATATAGAGTATGGGGTCAAACTCACTGAAGTCGCCCGGAATATCATCGACAATGTCCTGCACAAGCTAAAAGAATTAGGCGGAATCGAAGATGTAAAAGTGGGAGTGCACATCACCGGAGTCAAGTGAGGTGATAATGTGATTAAAAAAATAGATGGAAAGATGCTAAAGGCCATGTTCAAAAAGGCCACGGAATACCTCCTTAAGCATAAAGATGAAATCAACGCTTTGAATGTCTTCCCGGTCCCGGATGGCGACACGGGATCCAACATGGTGGCAACAATGTTAGAGGGGTGCAAATATCTGGATGAAGTAGAAGACGAAACCATAGACAAAGTTTTAAACGCAATGAAAAACGGCACACTGATGGGAGCACGTGGCAATTCTGGTGTCATACTATCGCAGATAGTAAGGGGATTCGTCGAGGGCGTTCCCAAGAGGAAGAAAACCCTCTCCCCTTCCGACTTTCTTCACATGCTCAAAAAAGCCAGAGAAGTGGCTTACAGTGCCGTCATGAAACCGGTGGAAGGTACCATGCTCACCGTTATGAGGTTCATAGACGAGAGATCTGAAGAAGCCAGGGATATAGACAACTTCAACGACCTCATGGACTGGCTAATAAAGATAGCCGAAGAAGCCGTTAGAGTAAGCCCAAGACTCCTCGACAAGCTCAGGGAAGCCGGCGTTGTAGATGCGGGAGCGAAGGGGCTTTACCACATCTTCCAGGGAATGAAGGCAGTATTGGAGGGTGACACAGAAGCCAATCTTGAAGTAATAGCTGAAAAGCCGGCAGAAGAGCTTCCTTCAGTCGTTTACGAAGATCTGACCTATCAATACTGCACTGAATACATAATAAAGGTAAACGACGGAAACGCAATGAAACATTATTCAGATGTCAGCGCTTTCCTGAATTCCATGGGTGACTCCGTTGTGGTAGTCGCACAGGATGACCTCCTCAAAATCCATGTACACACGAATAACCCAGGAAGCGTCCTTGAAGAACTCCTTAAAAAGGGTGAGCTCCTAAAAGCAAAGATAGATAATATGAAAATACAGCACGAGCACTTGGTGGCAGAAGCCACTGAAAAAAAGAAAATGGGAATAGTCGCCGTATCACCGGGAGAAGGTATATCGAAAATAATGAGAAGCCTCGGGGTAGATCAAATAGTTCCGGGCGGCCAAACCATGAATCCCTCGACCGCAGACATAAGAAAAGCCATAGAAAAAGCCAACGCCGATGTTGTATTCGTATTTCCCAACAATCCAAACATCATATTGGCAGCCCAGCAAGCCGCTCAGGATATCAAAGACAGCGAAGTAGTGGTGATTCCAACCAATACCCCTCAGGAATGTCTGGCTGCACTCGTGAATTACGATCCAGAAGCCGATCCAGAAGAGATGAAAAATGTTCTTGAAGATTCGATAAAAGACATCGTGCCGATATCTGTAACTGTAGCTGTGAGAAACGCAAGGCTGGGCAAGAGCAAGATCAAAAAAGGTGAATACATGGTATTCCAGGGCAAAAAATTAGTTGCTCATTCGTTCGACATAGTCAAAGCACTCAGAGAGGCATTCAAAAAGGCAAAAGCAGAAGAAAGGGAACTGCTTTCAATCTTCACCGGCAACGGCTTTTCTGAAAGCGATTTGGATAAAATAAAGAAACTCATTGAGGAAGAATTCGAAAATCTCGAGGTCGAAGTGTACGAGGGAGGGCAACCTCATTACCCCTTCCTGATGACCCTTGAGTAACAAGAAGATCAAGGCTCTTGTTTACTTGCCTTTAAAACCCGAGAAGGCAAAGGCTCTCAATTTACCGCTCAAGCTCCCCATAAGAGCGGAGGATCTGCCGCTCATTGCTGATAAAGACAGAATCCCGCTCGATGTCATTGTTAGAGGCTTGGAAGAACAGGTAAAACTGGAAAAAGACGATTACTACACTTCCTACCTCGTTTATTTTTACTACGAAAAGGCAAAAGAGCTCCTTTCCAGTGGTGATTACAGCGCGGCCATGGATTACGTAGAAAAAGCTGGAGCTTTGATCAAAGACTACAGGTACCATTTCTATAGAGGCCTCATATTCACAAAAACGGGAAGGGAAAAAGAAGCCGAAGTTGAACTGAAACTCTCCACAGGGTTAAACGAACGGTTTTCCTTGGCCCATTACGAACTGGGAAAGTTGTATATGAAACAGGGAGAATTAGATGACGCTGAAAAACACTTCAAAAAAGCACTGGAAATAGACCAAGATTTCATACTCCCAATGGTGGGACTTGGGGACGTTCAACTGTCGCGCGGAGAGCTGGAAGCAGCACTGGAAAGCTATCAGAAAGCCCTCGAAAAAGATCAAAACCTACCGGATGTTTACAACAGAATTGGTGTAATAATGAACACGCTCCAGAGATTTGAAGAAGCGAAAATGTACTTCGAAAAAGCCATAAAGATTTTGCCATCTTACGATGACGCCAAATTCAACCTCGCTTTTACGCTGTCACGCTTGGGACACCACTTCAAAAGCCTGGAGATACTGCTTGAGTTGGAAAAAAGCCATCCGGACGATCCGGCGGTACTCAACGAACTCGGGATAACAATGAGAGAGCTTGGACTCTTTGAAGAGTCTACCGAAAAATTAGAAAAAGCCCTGAGGCTTTCTCCGAATGATGAAGGGATAAAACTCAATTTTGGAAGAAGTCTGCTTTTCGTGGATAAAGAAAGGGCTCTGGAGGTTCTCAAAGAAATAGAAGGTGAAAACAGGCATCTCGCAGAGAATCTTATAGAATACTCATCGAAATCCGTGGAGTTAAACTGGCTCGAGGGATTGTCAATAGAGGGCGAGAGTATACTGGAGATAGTAAACGAAATGGCTTCTCTTTCAATAGAAGAGCTTCTGGAATTCGCAGAACTTGAAGATCCCGATCTTTCATCCCGGAGAGATTCCATTCTGGAAGGATACATACCAAAACAGGAGAGCGATATAGACACGATGGAATTCTTAGAAGAAGCCTTCCTCTGGATACTGGGAGCCAGAGATTTCATTGACATGGAAAGACGTTCTATAGTACTCGCAAGCTCTTTATACGGAAGCGGAAGGATGCTCGCGGTAATGAGAATCCTGCTCAGAATGGCTCAAATGAGAATTGAATATGGAAAGATCGTACTCGACGATCTTTTAGAATCCGTTGTGCCTGAACTCCAAGATCTTGACTGGCACTTTGCATTAAAAATATCGCGCTACATGAACGCCATTCCGAGCTACGAACCAAAGACTGCAACAGATTTCATGATATCCCTTCTCAATTTTCTGGAATCAAATGAAACGCCAGAAAAATACGAGCTATTCTTGAAAATCCTCAGATAGACTTCAAAACCTTGGATATCTCCTCGTAATTCTCGAAAAACACGTCAACTACCCGAGGATCGAACTTTATCCCGGACATGCTCTTTATGTAAGATATCACTTTATCCTCTGGCCAGGCTGGCCTGTAAACCCTGTCAGAGAGAAGGGCATCATAGGAGTCTATAACAGAGACTATCCTCGCTTCTATTGGTATCTCCTCACCCTTCAAACCTTCCGGATAACCCGTACCATCCCAATTCTCATGGTGGTAGAGTGCTATCTTTGCGGCTATCTTGAATACGGCGTTGTCGTGCTTGCTCAATATCTTGTAACCAATAACGGTATGCGTTTTCATAACCTCGTATTCGCTATCCGTGAGCTTCCCAGGTTTATTCAGGATGCTATCGGGGATACCTATCTTTCCAACATCATGGAGCATGGAAGCCAATCTCATGCTCTTGGAATAACTCTCATCGAATCCCATCGCCCTTGAAACAATGTAAGTCATCTCCGCAACCCGTCTTATGTGTTCACCGGTTTCAACAGACCTGTGCTCTATCAAATCCGCCAGGGTGTATATCATCTTGTCCATGGTCTCATCGAACATCGTCTCCAAAGCTTTGCTCTCCACCAAATTTATGACCTGAAACGCGTATATACTCAAAAGGTCTCTCCATCTACGGCTCAAATTACCCGAAAAATGCAGAACAGACGTGGCGATCACCCTACCGCTCATCTTGAAATTCATCACAAGCCTGTGGTCATCTAACCACTTGACCTTAATATCATTCTCAGCAGGTATCTCATCTTCCGTCGGTGGATTCTCACCGAAATACGTTGCCCTTCCTCCCTTTTCCTTAACGATCCCGGATAGCCTTATTCCCTCGCTTATCAAGAGATCCGAAAGGGACTTCAGAACCTGGAGGATGAAGTTGGACATTCCCTTTTCCTTCGGCGGATTTGAAAGTATGTTCACCAAGGTGTTCATCATCTTTCCTTCCATCTCTGAATTCACAATATCTCTGTAAGACCTCAGAGCGGTAACTACAACCCCAATCATACTCTCCGTTGAGAGCTCCGTCTTCTCCCTGTAATCGTTTATGTCGTAATTCAATATAACTTCTCTACGCGGGGCGTATCCAGGCTGGCCAGTTCTTATTATTATCCGTGTTTTATAGTTGTTGAGCTCATCCCTTATGAACCTTACGAGATCCAAACCCGCAGACTTATCTTCCATCACAACATCTATTATCGCAAGAGCGATATCGTTCTCCTTTCTCAATATATCCATAGCCTGTTTCTTGGAATACGCGGAGATTATTTCAACACCCTTACCATCGAAGACCAGATCCTTCAAAACCAAACGCGTAAGTCTATGGACGTCTTCTTCGTCCTCTACCACTAAAATTTTCCACTTTCCTCTCTCGACATGTTCATCACCTTCATCGACGAACTCTATGAACTCAGACAATGCCCTTACCTCCCTCAGCTGACCACTTTAGGTATGATTATGAGAAACTTGGTACCTTTTCCAGGTTCACTCTCCAAGACCACTTCTCCTCCCATCATTTCAACGACTAAATTGTACACTATGTAGAGCCCTAAACCAGTTCCGCCTTTTCCAGATCTCGTGGTATAAAAGGGCTCAAAAGCCCTCGATTTCGTGCTCTCATCCATTCCCACACCGTTGTCCGAATACGTAAGTTCCACATAAGCACCCTTATCTTCCACCTCGATCTTTATTTTACCTTCCTCTTCCCCGTCGTTGAAGCCATGGATTATGGAATTCTCTATGAGATTCAAAAGCACCTGAGAAAGAGCACCTGGATAGGACACCATTTCCAAATCCTCGGGGCATCTAACCTCAACCTCGACCTTCGTTCTTCTCAACCTTGGATTTATCGCTGTCAACACATCCTGAATTAACTCATTAAGGCGAAATCTAACAGGACTGCCTAAGGTCTCCTGGGCAGAAACACTCTTCAAACTACGCACCAAATCCACAACTCTTTTCGTGTTCTTTTCCATCAAACCCAGAAGTTCTTTGGATTCTTCCAAAAATTTTTCGAATCCCTTTTTACTCATCTTTCCTTCCTTGTATGAATCTTCCAATCTGGCTATATACCTCTTCATCTCCGTTAGTCCCGTGTATATTATTCCCATAGGTGTGTTAAGGTCATGTGCGATACCGGCAACGAATCTCCCAAGAGAAGCCATTTTTTCTGCGTTCACAAGCTGCTCTTGAGTGCTCTCAAGCTCTTCGATCGTATTCTCGAGCTCGGAAACCGTGTTTTCAAGTTCATTCTTTGCATTCTCGAGTTCATCTTTCACTTCTCTGAGGTTTAAATGAGAAGCTAAAACGAAATATCCTGATAGGAAGAGAAGAGCCATGTACAGGTAAAAGTACGTATACTTTCTAAGGACTGTTATCTCCACTTTTCCCACTGGAATCCCTTCATAAGAAAGGTCGTAAACGAGCTTTTTAACCGTTAAAAAACCCACCTTGTAAAGCCCTTTTTCAAACACGTTCAAAGTCTTGCTGTGCTCATAGAGCTTCCCACCATATTCATCCTTTATTACAACCGTTATCGCGTTCGTACTCTTTAGCATGTTCTCCACTATTCTGCGCATGTTCTTCATGTCAAGCTGCCACACATGCGGGATTAAGAAATTCACGTAGTTGTTAAAAACTGCCCTTTCCCTTCTCAGGGAGACCACGGTGTACATGTAACATGTGAATATGTACAATGCTATTAGCAAAAACACGACCGTGAACTTATGTTTTCTGGCCACCTTTAGATCCCCCTCCGTTTAAGTATCCTACCACGCTTCGTGTTAGAATCGTGGAAGGTGATGCCCTTGAGGTTCAGATTCAGATTGGAAGCCATCTTGCGGCTCAAGGAAAACGAGGAAAAACAGGCAATGGATGAGCTCCTCAAGATTAGAGGAAAAATCATGGAAATCCAAACGAGATTGAAAAAAGCCCAAGAAGAGTTAAAAGTGTCTCTAAAAAATAGAGAAAATGCCATTGAAAAGGGACTGTTGAAAGAAGAGGAGCTCTGGCGCAGGTACATACCGATCATAGAAAAAAACATCGCAAAACTTGAAAAACTCCTTGATGAAGCGAGAAAAGAAGAGGAAAAGGCCCTCCAAATATATCTTGAAAAAAAGAGAGAGAGGCAATCACTTGAAAAGCTAAAGGAAAGAAAATTCATGGAATTCCTGAAAGAAATCGACCTTCAAGAGAGAAAAGTCATAGACGAAGTTGCGGAGAGAAAACACTGGTGGAAATCCTGAAAGCTTGGTAAAATATATGCCATGCTGTTGATAGCCATAATAGTACACTTCTTCGTTGACTTTGCCACGAGTATATTCCAGCCACTCGGGCCGTACATAACGGAGAAGTTTTCCATTTCTCCAAGGCTTTACGCGATGACCCTCTATTCCATATCAGTGATTTCCTCCATAACACAGCCACTATTCGGAAATCTAACGGATAAAGTCAGAAAGAGAAACATATATCTGGCAGCTGTGGCATCTATCACCATGCTCTTTGCCAGCATGATATCCATAGCGGGCTCCTTCATGGTGTTTCTGATATTCGCATTCATTGCACAGCTCTCCAACTCGGCATTTCATCCTATGGGGGCAAGCATAGCGGGAGAGAGAAAGAAACAGCATCTGGCATTCTTCAGTCTGGCCGGAATGTTTGGATACGCTGTGGGGCCAGTTTTCATAACATGGTACGCAGAAAAACACCAGCTCAAAGGACTTTACATAGGCGGAATAGCCATGGCGATCTTCGCTATAATAACTCTCACAAGAATAAAAGCACTTGAAGCCGAGGGTAAAAAGACCGTTAAGGCCTCCTGGAAAAACTTCCGAATCGTTCTGCCGATATTCCTCTTCGTCGCCTTCAGGTCCTTTTCCATGGGAATAGCCCAAATTTACGGTCCGCTCTATGCGAGCCAGTTAGGAAGAAGCCTGGTCTTCGGCGGATCGCTCCTGACCTTCACGAGATTCGTGGGAATGGTACTGTCCACACTTGGCGTATATGTGGGAGCAAAAACCGGAAATGCCCTTATAAACATGATTTCTTCGGGCGGGATGATGGTCTTCGGACTCATTTTCACTCTTGTAGACTTTCATACCGCACCAGCAGCTCTCATGGCCGTTCTATTCGTTTCGATGCTCGCACCGGCTTACCTGTCGATGTCATCAACAGTAGTGGAAGCCCAAAGCAGAATACCAGAATATCCCGGCTTTGCCTCCTCGATAGTCATGGGCTTTGCCTGGTCGATGGGAAGTCTCATGAACTTCATCTACTCTTCAATATTCGGGAACAACGTCGAGTTCATGATAAAGAGTTTCTGGGTGATTTCCTCCCTCGCACTCTTAGCAGCAGTTTGGGATTTCCTCAGTGCAAAGCTTCGACGGTCACGATAACAGGATTGTGATCTGAGAATCTGAAACCGAGGTTTATCCCCTTAACTCTCACGAGTCTCACATTCGGTGACAAAAGGAACCCGTCTATAATCGTCACGAAATTCTCTCCCGGAACGTACGGTTTTGAAAGAGAACGATTCGTGGGAACCGATGGATCGATTGCCCAATGCCAGCCCCGTGGCGTCCAGTCTTTTGGAAGAGGTATATAGAACTCCTGGGGTTTTTCTTTCGAGCGGAAAGAAAGCTCCCGGCTCAATATGGCATTCCAATCTCCACCTATTACCACATAATTGCCCTTTTCATATTCCCTCAATATGAATTTCTTTATAAACGCAAGCTGCACCTTTCTGAGATCTCCCGTGTCATACGCGGAGTTATGAGTGTTTATGAGAACCCATTCCTTTCCTTTTGGCGCGGGAATTCTCACAACGATCATACATCTGTCCAGATGGAAAATCTTCGTGGGCCATGGGTACTCACCGGGAAGAGCTATTCTCTTCGGATCACGAAACATCATCCTCGAAAAGACCGCTATACCAGATCTAACCTTTCCCATGGGAGACTCAATTGGTACGGGGACGAAATCCACATGATAATTGAAGGCAAAGGTCGAAGCGTACCCAGTTAAAACCTTCTTCAAAGCAGCATACTCGTTTATGTGATAGCTTCTATCACTATCGACATCCACTTCCTGAAAGAAGAACACATCCACCTTACCCTTTGCTGTTTTCACGAACTTCAATATTCCCATTAGATATCTCTTTGTCTCTTCTTCGGACGCCCGTACTCTTTCCCCACCATCCATGAAAAAGTCCATCCCTTTTCCAAGACCTGCATATCCTATATTCCACGACATCAGCGTCAAAACTTTTGGAATCCTATCGGCGGCTGTTCCCTCCACCTTCAGGTTTACAACCTGTGGTGGGTTGTAATCGACGGCCGTGAAATAGAGTAGAAAAGCACCAAAAATTCCTAAAATAACCCCTGCACCTATGAGCACCCATTTAACGATGTCCATTATCCCCCTCCCCACCTCTTAAGAAATTCTTTCACCTCTTCTTTACCATACTTCTTCTTGGTTTGAGGATCCGTGGTCAGATAAACTTCATCACCGATGTAAAGCACTGGGAGAACCTTCTCCACGACCGGATGGAATTTCTCACCGTAGTAGAGCTCATCATCGTAGTGCACACCCACTATCTTTCCAACGAAAAGAGTATGGTCACCGTAGTCCCTGTGATCATAAAGCTCGCACTCATAAGCAGCATATGCCTCGCTCAGAACCGGAACATCGACTATTCTCCCGTCCTCAACGGGTATATCGAAGACGCTGATTTTGTCTATCTCTCTGCCTGAAGTGCTTCCCACATACGCAACGGTTTCCAGGAACTCGTAATCCAGAAAATTGAGCGTGAACTGCTTTGACTTCAGAATCATCTCGTGTGAATACCTTTTAGAGGATATCAAAACACCGTAGAGCGGCGGATCGAACGAAAGCTGCGTATGCCAAACCGCGCTCATGAGATTGGTTTTCCCCTCGCTCTTAGTCACAACGACAGTAACAGGAAACGGATAGTGGAAGTAAAACTTCGGCGGCGCTTTTATGAACTTTCTCATATCTCATTCCCCTCTCACAAAATTATACCCAAGGTTATCCCAAGATCCCAGTCGTTAGCTTCCCCGCCAAACGGGAATTCTTCTACGATTTCCGGAAAGCTCTTCTTAAAGGTAAGTCCAAAATTCATATTTGAAAATGCTCCAAAAAGGCCAAAACCCAGCTGGGAGCTCGATTTGTTATCCTTTAAATCCATGAAGTAATCGTACCTAAAGCCGAAGCCCACCCACTCAAGGCTCACGGCCCCTCCTATGTAAACTCCGTAAGAATCGAAATTACAGGAGTACCCACCAAAATGCACCCCAAAATTCTGCGTGAAATATCCAAGAGCTGCCGAGTATTTCCCGCTGATGTAAATGCTTGGATTATCCGTCCAAACATAGAGATCTTCTACAGCCGCTGCGAATCTGATGTTAGAAAAGAGCGTGTCGATTCCAAAACTCATTCTCAAACCAGAATAAACTTTCCCCAAAAACGACTGATATTCCAATCCCACCTTTAATCCCCATGAAGAGGCCGGATTGCCACCAGAGATCGTGTATTCCAGAAAATTCACATCACCGCCGCTGTCCATGAAATATCTACCATAGCTTAAAACCCCTCCAAGATTCCCCTCTTTTGGTGCAACCATATACGAAAGCCAAAACTTTCTAAAACTCTGGGAACCAAATCCAGCAACGATTGAAAAAGATAGCTGATCACTCTTTAGGTAATAGACTTCTGCCGGATTCTGATGCAAAAACTTCCAACCATTTTCAAGCACACCCAAACCGAGTGGGGTCATCGTAAGGGAAAAGGCGACGGCAGGTATCATCAGCAGCAAAAGGAATCCCTTTTTCAACAACCTCACCCCCCATTTGAATACTCCCTCAAAAACCTCTCTTTGAACTCCTCAAACCTACCTTCACTTATACTCTTCCTCACCTTATCCATGAAATCTATCATAAAACTCACATTGTGAATCGTCAAAAGAATCTGTCCCAAAACCTCGCCTCTTGAGAATAGATGATTGATATAAGACCTGGTGAAGTTTCTACAGGTATAACAACTGCATTCGGGATCCAAGGGAGTCTTATCCATTCTGTACTTAGCAGAACGAATATTGATTCTGCCCTTCCAGGTGAGCGCCGCACCGTGCCGTGCAATTCTCGTTGGAAAAACGCTATCGAACATATCCACACCGAGTCCAACGAGTTCCAATATTAGATCTGGAGAACCAGCACCCATGAAATACCTCGGTTTGTCTTCCGGCATCTCTTCGACCGTCACTCTACTCATCTTCAGGGTGAGTTCCTTCGGTTCACCAACACTCAAACCTCCAATGGCGTATCCATCAAAGTCAAGGGAAGTTATCTGACGAGCGCTCTCTTTCCTGAGATCTTCGTAAACCCCGCCCTGAATTATTCCGAAAATGGCCTGGGGCGGAGATATCAGGCTTCGCGAAATCTTCGCCCACTTAAAAGTTCGTTCAATCGCTCTTTCCACTTCTTCCTTGGACGCATCTGGATGGGTGCATTGATCGAAAGCCATGACTATGTCGGAGCCAAGCACCCTCTGGATCTCCATGGAGATTTCAGGAGTTATCCTGACCGGCCCACCGTCTATAGGAGACTTTATCGTCACACCTGTATCGTCAAGCTCCAGTATTTTGAGCGAAAAAACCTGAAATCCCCCGCTATCCGTGAGTATGCTTCCCTTCCACCCCATGAAGTTGTGAAGTCCACCATGGAGCTTTATCACTTCAAGCCCTGGCTTTAAATAAAGATGGAAGGCGTTCGAAAGGATTATTCGCGCGCCGGCTTCTTCGAGATCGGAAGGTCTCATGAGTTTTACGTTTGCGTTTGTACCAACGGGCATAAAAACGGGGGTTTCGAACCCCCCGTGTGCAGTTTCAATCCTTCCCAATCTGGCTCTTCCATCTCTTTTCAAAACCCTGAAATCAAAGCCAGCCATTCTTCTCTATCATCTCCTTGATCCTGCTATAAGAACCATAAACCTGCTTTTCAAGCTCATCGATCTCCTGAAGGTAATATTTCTTCAGCTCCTCATCTTTCATGGATCTCAGATTTATCATCACATTGGCTTTCGCTATCTCAAAAGCCGCCCGGCAGAGCTCCGCAGAACTCAGAGCATCCGAAACGGCGTTCTTGTTCCCAAACTCCGTTACGATCTCCGCATTCTTTATGACATCCCTGACCTTCCTCGCAAGCTCATACGGAACATCTATGGCTTCCTTTAAAGCTTCCTGCATCTTCTCAGCCCTGATCTTCTTCTGCTCTTCGGTCTCTTTGGGAAGCTTCAAAACCTCCATAAATTTGTTGAAAGCCTCTATATCCTTTCGTGCCAGGTCGCAGAGCTCTTCCCTTATGTTTTCCATGGTCTCGATAACTCTTTCCATCTCGCCTTCCCACTCCTGATACTTCTTCTTACCCAGAGTGAGATTCGCCACCATCTCCGAGAGTGCTGCGGCCAAAGACGCCACAACGGCTCCCACAGCTCCCCCACCCGGTGCCGGGCTTTTACTCGCCACCTCGTCAACGAATTCCTTCACAGTCATCTTCGAAACGTCCATACTCACCACTCCTCCCCCGCTTCCAGTAGTATTGCATCGGTATTATTCACACCCTCAAACCCGGAGGAAACCTCCACAAGACTATTAGCAAACTCATTCCACTTCCACACCTTCAGTATACCGTTGTCAAGGAAAACGACATATTCACCCGCGACTTTCACCCTTGAAACCATCGAATTAGTACTGATAACATCCGAAGAACCGGATACCAAGGAATAAAAATGAACGCCCTCATCATCGACAAAGGTTAGATATCTTCCATCCCGGCTTACATCGAAATATCGTATTCCGTCTCTCGAAATCAAACGCTTGGGCTTTGAATTCGAACCATCGAAATCGCAGTAAACCAGATCCGGCGATTCGATTTCGTATATACTATCTCTCCTCATATAATACAAGACCCCGCCCTCTCCAAGCATTACTTTCAAAGCACCTTCCGATCCGGATCCGATAAACTCAAAACCTGCCTTCGAAAGATCCCAGCAGACAAACCCGCTTTCTCTGGAAAGCAATGCCCTCATACCATAAACGGCGATATCTTCAAAAACCTCGTTTGCCGTTGACGATGCCTCCCCTTCGATCCTCACAGGACTTCCCTGAGAGCTCAAGCCCACAGCCGTCGAATTATCAAGCGGGAAAATCTTGTAAAACTCAAGCCCGCTGTAGAATCTCCACGGTTTTATAGATACCGGAGAAGACACATCCAGAATTTCCGCACCATTCTCTTCGGGAACCGAAAGCAGCATTCTGCCTTCCAGCTTTATCAAAACGGCGTCTCCTTCTTTATTTACCTCACTCGAAAGCGAATATTTGGCAATCTCTTCCAGCTCGCCATTTTCAGTATCCAGAGACAGCACTTCCAGAGTTTTTCCGTTCCCAATGAATATATAGACTTTCTCACTCTGCCCAGCTCCAAAAGGCACAAGCCCGCAGGATGCTACGACAAGCAAGAAGGAAACAACGAGGAAAAGCCTCATTCATTCAACCTCCGAGACTATCTTTACCCCGGAACTCGTCCCTATCCTGCTCGCACCGCTTTTAATCATATTCACGGCGCTCTCGAATGTCCTGATCCCGCCTGCGGCTTTCACGCCCAGTTCATCCCCAACAACCCACTTCATGAGGTGAACATCCTCCGGAGTGGCTCCGCCGCTCCCAAAGCCCGTCGAAGTCTTAACGAACTTAGCTCCGGCCAGTTTTGATATGACGCATGCGGCAACCTTCTCTTCGTCGGTGAGATAACATGTCTCGATAATCACCTTCACCGGCACGCCCGCAGCCTCAACCACGGCTTTTATGTCCTCGTAGACCCTTTCGTACTCCCCGGCTTTCAAAAGTCCTATGTTTATCACCATGTCCACCTCGTCTGCACCATCTTCAACGGCCTTTTTCGCTTCAAAAGCCTTCACTTCAGGCGGAGTCGCTCCAAGCGGGAAACCGCAGACCGTCACAACCTTCACGGGGCTTCCCGAGAGCAAGCGCTTGGCAAGTCCCACATACGCGGGATTAACGCAAACTCCATAAAATCCATTCTCTTTTGCCTCTTCACAAAGCTTTGCGATATCCTCAGGAGTAGCCGAAGCTTTCAAATTCGTATGCTCTATAGCTTTTCTCACATCATCCACCGTGACATCCAATTCGGCAGGCCTATATTCGTACTCTTTCTTGAATTTCTCTATCCATTCCGATACTATGTTCCTCAGTTCCACGGCCCATCACCTCACAATCCGAGATCGCTCGCGATCTCTTTCATGGCGTTTAAAGATATCTCCAAAAACTCATCGAGCTCAAGCCCTATCTCGCTGCAGGTCATCATCTGCTCCCTGCTCGCACCTTTTGCAAAGGCCTTCTCTTTGAATCGCCTTTTGAGGAAGGGAACATCCACCACTTCGAGTTTTTTCTCCGGTCTTATCAGAGCCGCGGCGACTATGAATCCCGTCACTGGATCTGCCGGGTATATAGCTTTCTCAAGCAAAGTCTTTCTCTCTTTCTTCCCACAGTGGGCCAGTATTCCATCTAACATCTCTTGCGATACATCCTCTTCTTTAAGAAGTTCGAGAGTCACAAGACAGTGCTTTTCCGGCTTGTCTTTCGTGTAATCGTAATCAAGGTCGTGTAAAAGTCCCGTAAGGCCCCAGAGTTCTTCGTCCTGACCGAGCCTTCGGGCAAGTGCCTTCATAACGGCCTCAACTGCAAGGCAGTGTTTGAAGAGATTCTTCGTTTTCAAGTGCTTGTTTAGAAGCTCGAGTGCTCTCTCCCTTGTTATCAACTTGCCCACCTCCGGATTCGATTATATCATCGGGAAGGGCTTTTCCACCTTAAAAAGGAGGGATGACAATGCTCGCATTCGGGCCTGTTCCTTCGAGAAGACTCGGAAGAAGCCTTGGGGTGAATAATATCCCGAAAAAGGTCTGCTCTTACGATTGCGTATACTGTCAGGTGGGAAAGACCAAGCTCTGCTCGATAGAGAGGAGAAAGTTCTTCAAGCCCGCTGAGATAAGAAAAGAAGTGCAGGAAAAACTAAAGAAAGCTTCCGTCGATTACATAACCTTCGTTCCGGACGGAGAGCCAACGCTTGATTTGCTTCTCGATGAAGAGATCGAGCTCTTGAAGGAGTTTGGAAAAATAGCCGTGATATCTAACGGCTCACTTCTTTTCAGAGAAGATGTGAGAAAAGATCTCGAAAAAGCCGATCTCGTATCCGTAAAAGTCGATGCGGGGGATGAAGAGATCTGGAAGCAGATCAACGTTCCATGCGAAGGTCTGGTCTTCGACAAGGTAAAAGAAGGGATTCATGAATTCTCCAAACTCTTTAAAGGAAAGCTCATAACCGAAACTATGCTCGTCGAAGGAGTGAACGATTCTGAAAAAACCCTGGAGCTCATCGCGACTTTCCTGAAAGAAATCAACCCGGATATCGCCTATATCTCGCTGCCCCTTCGTCCACCAAACAGAGAGTGGGTAAAACCCCCGAAAAGA
The DNA here is from genome assembly GCA_026993805.1 of Thermotogaceae bacterium. Taxonomy (GTDB): domain Bacteria; phylum Thermotogota; class Thermotogae; order Thermotogales; family Thermotogaceae; genus JALWSA01. The sequence goes on from JALWSA010000015.1 coordinate 74,943, forward strand.
GAAGTCGTAGATAGAGCCTTCATAATCTTCACATCCTTCGGGATAAACACGGAGCTTCTCGACAGACCGGAATCAGGGCAGTTTCACCTTGGAGAAAACCCGAAAGAAGGTCTTGTCTCGATACTGGCGGTCCATCCAATGAGAGAAGAGGACATACTGAAAACCCTTGAAAAAGAAGGAGCACCACTTGAAATCCTTCAAGAGCTTTTAGATGAAAAGAAAATCGAGAGAATTATCTATCAGGGCA